>JAABTV010000103.1 GCA_011389685.1 Paracoccaceae bacterium | reverse complement strand
GCCGTCAACCGTTTCGTCTACTCTGCGAAATCGGTCTATCTTCACGGGTTCAACGAAACCCCCCATATCGACGCCGCCAACCAGGAGCGGCTCTTGACCTATAGCTAGGGAGGAACGGATGAGCGCGAACACCGCCGCCCAACTCGATCTCGATGCCGTCGAAACATACCTGACCCGGAACCTGCCGGGATTCCGGGGGCCGATCGAGCTGCACAAGTTCTCGGTTGGTCAGTCGAACCCCACGTTCCGGCTGACCACGCCCAGCGGCACATATGTGCTGCGCCGCAAGCCGTCCGGGGTTCTCTTGAAATCCGCCCATGCGGTCGATCGCGAGTTTCGCGTGCAGAAGGCGCTTTACGACACCGATGTTCCTGTCGCCAAGGTTCATCTGTTGTGCGAGGACGAGAATGTGATCGGCTCGGTCTTTTACGTGATGGATTGCGTCGAGGGTCGGCGTTTCGACGATCCGCGCCTTGAGGAATTGCCCAAGGAGGACCGCCGCGCGATCCAGGACGAGATGTGCCGCGTTCTCACCACCATCCACGAGGTCGATATCGATGCGGTCGGCCTGTCGGATTACGGCCCCCCGGGCAATTACTATGAACGCCAGATCAACCGCTGGGCGCAGCAATACGAGGCCAGCAAGACCGAACACATCCCCGAGATGGAAGAGCTTTCCGCCTGGCTTCAGGCCCATATCCCCGAAGATGACGGCCAGCGCACGCTGGTGCATGGCGATTACCGGATCGACAACATGCTGTTTCATCCCGACGAGGCACGCGTTCTGGCCGTGCTCGACTGGGAGCTATCGACCATCGGCCACCCCTACGCGGATCTCGCCGCGGTGATCATGCAATGGCAGATGCCCGCAGGCAGCGAAGGCCGGGGGCTGGCCGGCGTGGACCGCGCGGCGCAAAGGTTGATGAGCGACGAGGAATTCATCGCCGCCTATTGCACCCGGCGCGGCATCCCCGAGATCCCCGGCTTTGGCTTCTACCTCGCCTTCACCTTCTTCCGCATGGGCGGCATCCTTCAAGGGGTGCTCAAACGCGCACTCGATGGCAATGCCTCCAACCCCGATCGTGCGCGCAAGCTGGGCGGGTTCGTGCCGCGCTTTGCGCAGGCCGGGCTTGACGCGGCAAGGACGGTGTGATGCTCGATCCCAAACTCAGGGAAGAGCCCTATCCGTTCCAGACCGTCCTGGGCTTTGTGGTCACGGACTGGACAGACGGCTATTGTCGGCTCGAGCAGCCCGTGGTGGAACACATCAACAACCGGAACGGTATTCCGCATGGGGGTCTGCATGCCACATTGCTCGATACCGCGATGGGTTACGCGGTCTGCTATACTGGCGACCCGGATGATCGGCAGACTGGAATGACGCTGTCGCTCAACGTGCAATACCTTGCCGTCGCCAAGGGTGCGATCCTGATTGCGGAGGGGAGGCGCACGGGTGGCGGCCGCACGAACGTCTTTACCGAAGGCGAAATTCGCGACGAAAACGATACTCTCATTGCAACCGCCACCGCCGTTTTCCGGCTGCGTGGCAGCACGAAAGGATGACACCATGGCTGACGAAATGAAATGCATCACCTTGGCCGCCCGCCCCGAGGGCGCGCCGAAAGAAAGCGATTTCAAACTTGAAACCCGCCCCGTGCCCGAACCGGGCGAAGGCGAGGTTCTGGTGCGCGTTCACTACATGTCGCTCGACCCTTACATGCGCGGGCGCATGGATGACGCCAAATCCTATGCCGCACCGGTGCCCATCGGCGGCATCATGGAAGGCGGGGCCGCGGGCGAGGTGATCGCCTCGAACGATCCCGCGTTCAAACCCGGCGACATGGTATTCGGTATGTTCGGCTGGGCCACCCACGGGGTGCAGCCGGCCAAGATGCTGCGCAAGCTGCCCGAGGGTCTGCCGATCACCACCTCGCTGGGCGTTCTGGGCATGCCCGGTTTCACCGGCTGGTACGGGCTGACCGAGATCGGCAAGCCGAAAGAGGGCGAAACGCTGGTCGTGGCGGCGGCCACCGGGCCGGTGGGGTCGATGGTGGGCCAGATCGCCAAGGCGCGCGGGCTGCGCACCGTGGCGATTGCGGGCGGCGCCGAGAAATGCCGCATCGCGACCGAGACATTCGGCTTTGACGCGGCCCTTGACCACCGCGCCCATGACGATGCGCGCAGCCTGCGCAAGGCGCTGACCGAGGCCGCGCCCGACGGCATCGACATCTATTTCGAGAACGTGGGCGGCAAGGTGTTCGAGGCGGTCCTGCCGCTGATGAACCGATTTGGCCGGATTCCGGTCTGCGGCATGATCTCGGGCTACAACACCGGCGCGCTGGGCGGCAGTGCGGGCGAGGGGCCGGACCGGTTCCCGGTTTTCTGGCGCAATCTCCTCGTCAAGCATCTCCTGGCACAGGGCTTCATCATCTCGAACCATTTCGACCGCTACGGCGATTTTCTGAACGAGGTCGCACCGCTCGTGGCCAGTGGCGAGATCGCCTATCTCGAAGACATCGCCGAAGGGATCGAAAACGCGCCGGACGCCTTCATGGGGCTTCTCGAAGGGCGCAACATGGGCAAGCAGATCGTCAAACTGATCTGACGCAAGTGCGTCGTTGCATTTCACGCAATCGCCGCCACAATCCGGCCACAATCGACCATTTGGGGGGCGGGAAATTTCCGCCCCCCAAATGTTGGAACAAGAATCGTCTACCCGATTGAAATCCAAGCTTCATTTCGATCGCGCCTCGTGCTAACCTGCGGTTGCAGAATGAATTCCAGCCGGGCAAACCGGCGGAGCGAGAGGCAGAAAGGCGGACACCATGCGGATGCGTGGCGAACACTGGGGCAGGACCGGACTCTATCTCTTTGCAGCCATCTGGATGCTGGTCATCCTTCCCCTGTCGGCCATGGCAGCCCCTTATGCGGCCATGGTGATCGACGCGCGCAGCGGCGAGGTTCTGCATTCGAGCAATGCCAATACACGGCTGCACCCGGCCTCGCTGACCAAGATGATGACCCTCTATGTCGTGTTCGAAGCCATCCAGCGCGGCGAAATCGGCCTCGATACCGTGGTCACGATCTCGAAAAACGCCGCCGCCGAACCGCCCTCGAAACTGGGCCTGAGGGCTGGCCAGAAGATCAAGCTGCGCTATCTCATCCGCGCCGCCGCGGTGCGCTCTGCCAATGATGCGGCCACGGCATTGGGCGAGGCGATCTCGGGATCGGAGGCGCGGTTCGCCCGGCGCATGACCCGCACGGCGAAGGCGATGGGCCTGACGCGCACCACGTTCAAGAATGCCCACGGGCTGACCGCGCAGGGTCACCTCTCG
>JAABTV010000102.1 GCA_011389685.1 Paracoccaceae bacterium | reverse complement strand
GAAAATCCTTGTCCAGCGGTCGGATTCAGGCGATCTTCACGTCAGACGGAACGCCACTCGGGGAATGTCGGTGGAAAAGCATATCACTTTTGAAGAAAAAATTGAAAAACTTCGAATGGATTTTCGGAGTGCGACCTCCGGCATGGTAAAACCGGAGCGAGGTGGTAATGCCAACGGCGAATACTGGATATATGCAAACGGCATGGCAGGAGCGAAGGTGCTAATCCGGGCTGATCAACTTGCGCGAGAATGCCATCTCCCATTTCCAATTGCCTTCGCCAACGAAAACATCTTGGTATCTTTTTCTGGGGAAGTTATTCCGAAGGTTCGGAAATTAACCAAACACGGCATCAAACTTTCGATGGAAGGCAACAACTCGGCGGATATTGAAATGAGCGTTTTGGGGCCTTGGTCGGCACCCGATTAACGAGCGGAAGTAATAACTTAATAGCTCCAACCCCAAACGACAACCGGATACATGCCTATTGCCATGACCCCCGAACTCACCGCCCTCACCCTCGCCGGGCTTCTGCAAGTGGTGCAATACGTGCTGATGGCCGTGCCTGCCAACCTGGAACTGGGCATGGGCAAAACCCTCTCGCCCCGCGATCTCGACCAGTTGGAGAAGCCGCTGGAAGAGCAGGTGAGCCGCGGCACAGCGCGGCTCTACCGGGCCCTGAATAACCATTTTGAAGGTCTTGCCCTCTTTACCGTCGCGGTCGTGGTGGTCACGCTGGGTGAAAGTTCGACCACATTCACCGCCCTCTGCGCCTGGGTCTATCTCACCGCCCGCGTCCTCTATGTCCCCGCCTATTATTATGGGCTGCGCCCGGGCCGGTCGCTGATCTGGGGGGTGGGGTTCCTTGCCACGCTTCTGATGCTGATCGCCGCGCTGCTGTGAGACATCCATGAGTGCCGCCATCGCCGCCTGCATGCGCAACGAAGGGCCCTATATCCTCGAATGGCTGGCCTATCACCATGTGATCGGCTTTGACCGGTTGATCGTCGCCAGCAATGACTGCACCGACGGTTCCGACCGGCTTCTCGACATTCTGGCGGGGCATGGCATCGTCACCCATCTGCCCGGTCCGGTCCCTGAGGGCGAAAGCCCGCAATCGGCGGGCATGAAACGGGTGTTCGAGCATCTTCAGGGCTCCGATGCGCGCTGGCTCCTGCATGTCGATGCCGACGAGTTCCTCAATATCGGGCTGGGCGACGGGCGGCTGCCCGACCTGTTGGCGCGCTCCGGCGAGGCCGATGTGATCGCCCTGCCCTGGCTTCTTTTGGGTGACAACGGCCATGCCGGCCGGCCGGTGCCGGTGTTGCCCGCCTTCACCGCCTGCGAGGGCAAGCCGGACCCCGAGAATGCCAAGTTCAAGTCGCTCTTCCGGGTCCGCAATTTCACCCATTGCGACGATCACATGCCCAAGGGGCCGCTGCTGGAGGATCCGCTGGTGCTTTCGGCGGCGGGGCACAAGCTCAACTCCGGGGTGCTGTTCGCCGACAAGCGCGCCAGGTATCGCCCCACCGACAAGGCGATCAAACCCCATGCGGCGGTGATCAATCACTATGCCGTGCGCGGCGAGGCGGATTTCCTGATGCGCAACGACCGTGGCGATGGCCAGGGCAAGCAATCGGGCAAGTATCACCTCGGCTCGAAATGGCACCGCATCGCCAATCGCAACGACGCGCAGAACCGCCGCATCCTGCGCCACTGGCCCGCCACCGCCGCGTGCATGGCCGACTGGCGCGCCCTGCCCGGCGTGGCCGAGGCCGAGGCCGTCTGCCTCGATCGGGACGCCGCACGCCGGGCCACGATCCTGACCCCCGGGACCCGCCGGGGCTGGACGATTGACCCCGACACGCCCACAAATGCTTGACGGGCAACCGATCCCGCCGCAGACAGAGATCAGCGCAGACAGTGAAGGAGACCAACATGGCAAGTTATGACGTGATCATCATCGGGGCCGGGCCGGGCGGCTATGTCTGCGCCATCCGATGCGCGCAACTCGGGCTCAAGACCGCGGTGGTCGAGGGGCGTGGCACGCTGGGCGGCACCTGCCTCAACGTCGGCTGCATCCCGTCCAAGGCGCTCTTGCATTCAAGCCACATGCTGCACGAGGCCGAGCACAATTTCGCCGCCATGGGTCTCAAGGGCAAATCGCCCAGCGTCGACTGGAAACAGATGCTTGCCTACAAGGATGACGTCGTGGGCCAGAACACCGGTGGCATCGAATTCCTGTTCAAAAAGAACAAGATCGACTGGATCAAGGGCTGGGCCAGCATCCCCGGGGCGGGCAAGGTCAAGGTCGGCGACGACACCCATGAGGCCAAGAGTATCGTGATCGCCACCGGGTCGGAACCGGCCAGCATCCCGGGCGTCGAGATCGACGAGAAGACGGTGATTTCCTCGACCGGCGCGCTCGAACTCGCCAAGGTGCCCAAGAAGCTGGTGGTGATCGGCGCGGGCGTGATCGGGCTCGAACTCGGTAGCGTCTATGCGCGGCTGGGGTCCGAGGTGACGGTTCTCGAATACATGGATGCGGTCTGCCCCGGCATGGATGCCGATGTGCAGCGCACGTTCAAGCGCATCCTCGAAAAACAGGGGCTTGAGATCATCACCGGCGCGGCGGTCAAGGGCACCGAGGCGATGAAGACCAAGGCCAAGGTCACCTACGCGCCCAAGAAGGGCGGCGATGATATCACGCTCGACGCCGATATCGTGCTGGTCGCGACCGGGCGCAAACCCTATGCCGACGGGCTGGGCCTCAAGGACCTGGGCGTCAAGATGACCGATCGCGGTCAGATCGACGTCGATGAGCATTGGAAAACCTCGGTGGACGGGATCCATGCCATCGGCGACGTGATCCCCGGCCCGATGCTCGCCCACAAGGCCGAGGACGAAGGCATGGCGCTGGCCGAAGTGCTGGCAGGCAAGCATGGCCATGTGAATTACGGCGTGATCCCCGGCGTGATCTATACCGCGCCCGAGGTCGCCACCGTCGGCCAGACCGAGGCCGAGGTGAAGGATGCGGGTATCAAACCCAAGGTGGGCAAGTTCAACTTCATGGGCAACGCGCGGGCCAAGGCGGTGCACCAGTCCGAAGGCTTCGTCAAGATCATCGCCCATCCCGAGACCGACCGCATCCTTGGCGCGGCGATCATCGGTCCGGCGGCAGGCGACCTCATTCACGAGGTCTGCGTGGCGATGGAATTCGGCGCGTCGGCCGAGGATCTCGCGCTGACCTGTCACGCGCACCCGACCTATTCCGAGGCCGTGCGCGAGGCGGCGCTGGCCTGCGGCGATGGACCGATCCACAGCTAGCGCATGTCGTGTTTGATTGGAAATACCCGC
>JAABTV010000101.1 GCA_011389685.1 Paracoccaceae bacterium | reverse complement strand
CAGATGTGGCGAGCTGTTCCTCTCCGCCATCTGCATCGCCGCTACCGTCATGTTCTGGTTGTGAGTCCTGACCCTAAAGTGTGTTGCGCACAATCGCATTCGGACAACGGATCGAACGCGTTCTGCTTTGCAAACGCGTTCGATCCGTTGTCCGAACACATGAATCCACCTGAGCGCAACATGCTATAAGGGGATACACCCTAAACCGGCTTGGCCTCGGGCTTGGGGTCGAGGATCGAGATCGGCCGGCGGACCCGCACGCCCAGCCCGCCACTCGGCGCCGGCACGCGCTTGGACGCCTCCACCATCAGAACGCCGCCCGGTGCGATCACCGGCACCGCCCGGCCCACCCGCTCCCAGAAGGCGGCGGTCCGGCGCCAGAACCGCCGCGCGCTCGGCGGCTGGTAAAGCGTCGTGCGCTGCTCCCCGGACAGGAACCCGTGCGCCTTGAGCTGCGCGTCGAGCTGGCCCAGCGTATAGGGTCGCCCGAAGCCGAACGGCGTGCGGTCATTGCGGCTCCACAGCCCGGCGCGGTTGGGCAGGATGAAAAGCGCCTTGCCGCCCGGCCCCAGCACCCGGTAACACTCCTGCAACACCGCGCTCGGCATCTCGCTGGTCTCCAGCCCGTGCAACACCACGAGCTTGTCGACCCGCCCGGTCTCGATCGGCCAATGGGTCTCTTCGCTCAGAACGCTGACATTGGGCATCCCCGAGGGCCAGGCCATCACCCCCTGCGGCCCCGGCATCAGCGCCACCACCCGGCGCGCCTCGCCGAGATAGGGCCGGAGCAGCGGCACCGCGAATCCGAACCCCACCACCGTCTGCCCCTTGGCCTCGGGCCAGAGTTCGAGCATCTGCCCGCGGATCACGTCCTGCGCCGCCCGCCCCAACGTGCTGCGGTAATAGAAGTTGCGCAGATCCTGCACGTCAAGATGCATTGCAGCCCGGCTCCGGATCGGTCACTCTGGACCCCACAATATCAACAGGAGCGCGAAACGCCATGGCCTTCGATCTCGTGACCATCCCTTGTCTCGCCGACAATTACGCCTTTCTGGTGCATGACCCCGACACCGGCGACACCGCCGTGGTGGACGTCCCCGAAGCGGCCCCGATCGCCGCCGAACTGGCACGCCGCGGCTGGACGCTCACCCATGTCCTGCTCACCCATCACCATCACGATCACATCGAGGGGCTCGACGCCCTGAAACGCGACTGGCCCGAGGCGGTGGTGATCGGCGCCGCCGCCGACGCCCACCGCCTGCCGCCGCTCGATCTCAAGGTCAAGGAGGGCGAGACCATCACCGTGGGCATCGAATGGATCGGCGTGATCGACGTGCCCGGCCATACCGTCGGCCATATCGCCTTTCACTTCCCCGAATCGGGCTATGCCTTCACCGGTGACAGCCTGATGGCGCTGGGCTGCGGGCGGCTGTTCGAGGGCAGCGCGGCGCAGATGCACGACAGCCTGTCGAAACTCGCCGCCCTCGCCCCCGACACGCTGATCTGTTCGGGCCATGAATACACCGCCACCAATGCCCGCTTCGCGCTCACCATCGAACCCGGCAACCCAGCGCTGCAAGCGCGCGCCCGCGAGACCGAGGCCACCCGCGCCGAGGGCCGCTTCACCGTGCCCTCCACGCTGCAACTCGAACGCGACACCAACCCGTTCCTGCGCGGCCACATCCCCGAGGTGCAGGGCGCCGTCGGCCTTCCCGGCGCCGACCCGGCCGAGGTCTTCGCTGCCGTGCGCAAGGCCAAGGACAGTTTCTGAGGCCCCACCCGTGCCGGTTTCGGACCCGCCAGCGGGCTGCGCCCGCCGGAGGCCGGCGCGCGCGCTCCGTGCCTTTCCCGAACGCCCGCCCAATCCGGCGCCCCCCCCCATCGGCCCCGATCTCGGCCGATGCCCGCCCGGCGGCCACTGCAGACTTCGATCCAGGTCACAGCCTCGTTTCCTGATTGATCGAAAGTGTGAGTTCGCTGCACGAGCCTGCAAGTCGGGTCATCCCGGTGGAACCTTCCATCATTCGACCATCCAGGCACTTGCTTTTCCGCATCGCCGAATGATGGTTCCGGGCGCATTTCGAACTTGCTGGCCAAATCGGGAAGATCGGAAAGCGAGCAATGGGTGTGCGAGAATTCTCCTTGGCAGCGCGGCCAGCTCGGCTAGACTTGGCCGACATCGCAGGAGCTCAGCTTGACCGATCCCGTCTCCCGGCCTTTCCACATCGACCTGGCTGCGCGTCGCCTCGAGGTCGGCGGTGAATCGGTCCTGCTCGGGGCACGGGCCTTCGATGTGCTCGCCTATCTCCAGACCCATGGCGACCGGGTGGTCAGCAAACAGGAACTGCTCGACGGGGTGTGGAACGGTCTCGCCGTGGAAGAGGGCAACCTCACCGTCCAGATCAGCGCACTCAGAAAGATCCTCGGCCCACGCGCGATCAGCACCGTTCCGGGCGTCGGCTACAAGCTGACGGCGGGCAGCGAACCCGCGCCGACCCCGAAGGGCCCGGACCTGCCCGACAAGCCGTCGCTGGCGGTGCTTCCGTTTGCCAATCTCACCCGCCAGCCAGACAATGACTACCTCGTCGACGGCATCGTCTCCGATCTGGTTTCCTCGCTCAGCCGCATCCCCGGCATCTTCGTCATCGCCACGTCCTCCAGCTTTCACTACAAGGGCAAGGCGGTCGTTCTGGCCGATGTCGGGGCCGAACTGGGCGTGCGCTACGTGCTCGAAGGCAGCATCCAGCTCGGCGGCAACCGTTTGCGGATCACAACACAACTGGTCGAGGCCGGGAACGGCCACACGATCTGGACCGAGCGTTTCGAAGGCAGCACCGAAGACGTCTTCGACCTGCAAGACCAGATCGCGCAGCGCACGGCCGGCGCGCTGGAGGTCAAGCTGATCCTTGCAGAGGCCGACCGCGCCCGGACGAAACCGACGGACAGCGTCCAGGCCTATGACCTGTGCCTGCAAGCGGCCCCGCTGGTGTTTCGCGTCGCCACCCGCGAAGTGTTCCAGGCGGCTGTCGCCCTGCTTGACCAGGCGCTTGCGCTCGACCCGGACTACCGGCAAGCCAAATCACTCAAGGTCAGGGCCTTCATGATGGCTGCGGGAGCACGGGCAATCACCTACGAAGAGGGCCGCGAAGGTCTCCAGCTGGCTCAGGACCTGCTTGACGGGCGAACGGATGATCCGGTGGTCTTGGCCAATGCGGGGCACATGATGGCCTATCTCGGTCGCAAGCCCGAACTAGGGCACAAGGTGCTGCAACGGGCCGACGCCCTCAACCCCAATTCCGTGCATGTGCTCGCAAGCGCCGCATGGGTTGCGGACTACCTCGGCCGCTACGAAGCCGCGATGGGCTATTGTGAACGCGCCTATCGGCTGAACCCGCTGCATCCGAATACGGCGCATGCCCGGTCGGCTCACGGCTATGCGCTGATCGGACTCGGCCGGTATGACGAGGCGGTGACGGTCCTGGAAGCGGCCAATGCCGAAGACCCGGGGTTCGGTTCGACCCAGCATGCGCTGATCGTCGCCTGTGAACTGGCCGGCCAGCACGACAAGGCCCTGGAGATCAGCGCGCTCTACAGGACGGCCAACCCCGATTACACGATCCGGACATTCCAGGAGAACTCGCCCTTCACCGATCCGGTGTTCAGGTCGCGCGTTGTCGAAGCCTTTCGCAAGGTGGGCCATCCCGACTAGCCGCCCCGACGGATCCGCGCGGGCCGGCTCCTGTTCAGAAATGGATGCCCTGCATCGTCATCTCGCGCATCACCTTCTCCCTCGGGTGCTGTTGATCCGGCAGCAAGCCGATGTCGCGGCGCATCCGGGTCCCGCGCGGCAAGTGCGCCCCAATGCACCGCATGGCGCGGATCAGTTGCATTAGATCCTGAAGAAGGTTGCGACGCGCGGCATCGAATTCGGTGCGGATCGTGGCGTGTCGGGTCGGTTGGGTCTGGTCGGTCATCTTGTCGCTCCTGTGTCTCGATGAGCCCACAATGCGACGCGGCGTCTGAAACGTCCTTCATCGTTCCCTTAAATGTTCCAAATTTCCCAAAACCTTCCAAACTCCACAGCTTCGCCTGGCAGCAGATGTCAGTCACGCTTGATGGTGCCACAAGGCAGGTCAAGCCACGAGAGACCGGCGCTCCATCCCGCACCACCCCATTGCCACCGGTCACGGCCAATGCCCGCTCAGAGCCATTGAGGACATTGCCCGGACCTACAGCATGTTGCGTCGAATGGGATTCGGCCTGCGCCCAACGATAGGGCAGCGCCCGACCCGCGGTGGGTGCGGAG
>JAABTV010000100.1 GCA_011389685.1 Paracoccaceae bacterium | reverse complement strand
ACGGACGGCCGGTGTGGCTGTAGAAATCGGCAAGATGGGAACGGATGCTACTCAGATCAACAAACTGGTCGATGGATCGGAGCAGGTGATCTTGGGGGACATGATCCTCCAGCGAGAACTCGTAGAACAGCGCCGCCTGTGCTTCCTGCCTCGGTCCCATCATCGCCAATCCTCCCCCTCGATTACAGGAATTGAATCAGCAGTTCAGACTTCGATCAAGGAAGAGTTTTTCAACAAAATAGGCTCGAAGCGGACGTTGCCCCAGAGAGACCGGTCGCACAGGCTGCGACGCGCGGCCAGCAACACATCACGGTAAGGGGCTTGGGCGCCGCGGAGGGGCCGGGCCGCGGCAAGGTCAGGATTCCCTGACTGTCGTGCAGGCGCGAGCTGTGGTCACATCCTCCCATAACTGGAGGGGTTTTCGAAATGGCCTTTTATCAAAAAATCATTCTCGCGGCACTGGCAGTGACGGTCGTTGGCGCCGGTGCCGGACTTATCACAGCACAGGAGGCCGCCACGCCGGTGGTGGCCGACCCGGGCTGGTGGCTGGCGCTGGGTGAAGAGTTGATCGGGACCAGCGAGAACGGCTGGTGCCGCTGCCTGTGACGCAGGTTGTCACCGGGGCAGCGGGCCGCCCGGCGATCACTGCGCCGGATAGAGCCGCAGACCGTGGCGCGAAAAGGCGACCGTGGTTCCGGCCAGCAATTCATCGGCGAAATGGCGTGCGATGGTCATGCGCGCGGTCATCGTGCCGCGGCGCAGAAGCGCCGAGCGCATCGGCAGGCGGGGGTATCCCTGGCCGATGCTGGCCTCGGCCCAGACCAGCGGGTGCAATTCGAACAGGTATTCGGCAAGGATCCAGTCGAGCGCGTCATGGATCGCGCGGCGGGTCCGGCGCAACAGGTCGGGGGCGTTCGCCGGGGTGTGGGCCGGGTCCATCGTGATCGCGGCATAGGCCGCGAGCATGTTGGCGATGTGCTGATCCGGGTGATTGGCGAGAATGTCGCGCATCCCGTCGAGGAAGAAATCGAGATCGAGCCCGCGCGCCGCGCCCGGATCGACGGCGAGCGCATCCATGTAGACCCAGGCATAGGCGCCGTTGCCCCAGATCGCGCCGCTGCGCGCGGCGGTGCGGCGGGCTTCGAGTTCGAGCGCATCATAGGAGCCGAACCAGCGCGGCAGCAGGTGGTTGCCGAAGGCGCGCATCGGGCGGGGATTGTGCGGGTTGAGGTCGATCAGGCGTTCGTAATCATCGGTGAACCGCTTTCCGGGGTCGGGATCGGCACTGAGCAGGGTGCAGCGCGCCGCGGCCAGAAGCGGCGAGTCCGGGTGTCGGTCGAAGAACGGTTCCAGAATCCGGGCGGCGCGGTCGAAATGGGCGGCAAAGAGCCGCTGGTTGCGGTCGGGAATCTCATGCGGCCAGTCGGTGCCGCGCCAGGCCCAGCCAATATCGGCATGGGCCAGCGCCACCGTCGCGGCGATGCCGTGATCCTCGGGAAACTCGTCGAGCACCTCTTCGAGCGCCTCGATCCCGGCAAGCGACGGGGTGGCCCCGTCGGCCAGCGCCTCTTCGGTGGCGTGGACCACGTCGGCCCGGGCGCCAAAGCTGAGCAGTTCGGCATGCGACATGGCGCAGGGCGTGGCGTGGCGGGCGGAATCGGCGCTGCGGATCGCCTCCGCCAGATCGTCCCAGCGGTCCTGGCGGGCGAGGAACTGACCCCGGTCCTGCATCGCGGCGCGCGAAAGCTCCTCGGGCGGGGTTTCGGTGGCCGGCAGGATGAGCTGTTTCTCCAGCCGTTCGGCCAGGGCGCGGTCGAGCGCGTCCTCGGTTTTGGCCGCCAGCTGGCGGAACGGTGTCGGGCGCAGCCCGTTGCGCAGGGTGAGCAGCGCGCGTGTCAAGGTGCCGGGAATACCCGCAGATCGTTTCATGTCCCCTCCGGTGTTTGATTTGAGCCATCGTCGCGCCGGTTTCGGGCGGAAACCGGGCAGGGGCGGGGTGTTTTGCGGGAAATGCAGCGGCGGGTTTTCGCGGCATTGCGCGGCCTCGGGAACAATGCCCTGGCGGGTAGCGGATTGTTGCCGGAAGAGCGTTTATTCTGGCGTTCGCACCCCTTGTCCGTGGCCATGGCGCGCTTGCACCTCGGGGCGAATTCCCGTTCTATGATGCGATGATCGGGGGGATAGCGATGCTGGGTCATGGCCTGCGCGCCGCGCTGGTTTGTATGGGTCTGGGGGGCATGGCCCTTGCCGAGGCGCCGTTTCGCCATGGGCTGGAGCTCGCGGCGGACCGCGACTCCGACGCGAGTCCGGCGACCCGGATGCATCAGGAGATGATGACGCCCGAGCCCGGGGCTGCGTTGCGCATCCGTCCGCGTGTGCGCGGTGAGGCCCTGCCGCATGCGCGTTGGTCACACCGGGCCGAGGCGCGACTCTGGACGCGGGCGGCATTGTCGGCGCTGGGCGGTCATGCCGCGCCGCTGGTCGATCTGGTGCCGGGCGATATCGAGACATGGTGCCCGGCCTACCGCCAAGGCGATGCGCAGACCCGCGCCGCCTTCTGGGTGGGATTGTTGTCGGCGCTCAGCAAGTATGAAAGCACCTATCGGCCCGATGCCGTGGGCGGGGGTGGGCGTTGGTACGGGTTGATGCAGATCCTGCCGGCGACGGCGCGGGGCTATGGCTGTCGGGCGCGCAGTGGTGCGGGGTTGAAGAACGGGGCCGACAATCTGAGCTGTGCGCTGCGGATCATGGCGCGCACGGTGGTGCGTGACGGGGTGGTTCACGGCTATTCGGCGCAGCTCAGGCGCAAATGGCGTGGTGTTTCGGCGGATTGGGCGCCGATGCGGTGGCGCGCCAAGCGGGCCGAGATGGCGGCCTGGCTGCGCGGGCAGAGCTATTGCGCGCCGTTGTCGAAGGTGCGGCCGCGAGCGCGCCCCGAGGGGGTAGGTGCCGGTGTGAGGTGAGTGCGGTGCGGGACGCGCGGCTCGGGGGCCCGCCCACCCGCCCGGTTGCGGTTTCGCGGAAACCGCAACCACCCCGCTCGCCGCGCGTTGGGGCCGTGGCGATGTGGGAGTTGCGTAATTTTCCCGAGAAGGAGCGGCACTCAGCCGATCAGCGAGAAATGGTGGCGTTCGGTGCGGATGCCGTAAGCCTTGAGCAGGTCTTCGAAGGCGCGATGCGGTGGCGTGGCGGCGTGGGGCAGGCGGATCTTGCGCCCGTCGCGCAGGATCAGGGTGATCCGCACCGAGAGATCGAGCCGCGTGTCGAAGCGCACCTTGTCGATCAGGGCCAGCGGCAGGGCGTCGCCGGTGGTGTTGGTCTGCCAGCCGAGGCCACGGTCGTCGAGAGTGAGCGTGGCGCGGGGGTTGGTGATGAATTCCCAGAGCGCCGGCAGCGTGAACAGCGCGAAGCCGAGCGCGATCCACCAGGCCATGTCGATCAGCAAGACGAGGGCGATGAGGGTGGCGTAGGTGACGGTCAGCGTGATCAGGGCCGCGCGGCTGCGCCCTTGGCTCTCATGGGTGAAGCCCGGGGGTGGCGGGGTCGGCTCGGGTGGGCGGTCGCTCATGCCGGTGTCATCCGAGGATGCGGGTGATCATTTCGGTGGTGTCCCCCGAGAGGCCGGGCGTGGCAAGGATGCGGTGCAACTGCTCCTCGATCAGCGCCTGCCGGTCGGGATCGTAGCGCCGCCAGGTCTCGAACGCTGTGCACATGCGGGCAGTGGTCTGCGGGTTGAGCGGGTCAAGCGCGATCAGGTGATCGGCCAGCAGCGCATAGCCCTTGCCCGAGGCATGGTGAAAGCCCGCCGGGTTCATCGTGAGCGCCCCCAGCGTGGCGCGGAAGCGGTTGGGATTGCGGATGGTGAAATCGGGGTGCCGGGTGAGGGTTTCGGCGGTTTCGGCGGCCTTTTCGGGGGTGGCGTTCGCGATCTGGACCGAGAACCATTTGTCGATCACGAGGCGGTCGTGCTGCCATTGGTCATAGAAGCGCCGGGTGGCGGTATCGCCGCGACCGGACGAGATCAGCGCCGAAAGCGCGGCAAGCTGCTGGGTCATGTTGTCGGCGCTGTCGAATTGCTTTTGCGCCAGCGCGCCGCCGTCGAGCCGGGTGAGCATTGCCATGGCGGCGTTGGCAAGGCTCCGGGCGGCGGATTGATCGGCATCGGGCGCGAAGGGCGCATCGACCTGATATTGCGCATGCAGCTGCGTGGCGGTGTCGTGGAACGCCTCGGCGCGGGCCTGTCTGAGGGTTTCCAGCGCCTCCCAGATCGCTTGCGGGTCGGGGGTGTGGCCGAGGTCGTGCAGTGCCTGGGCCAGTTCGTCCTGCGAGGGCAGGCCGAGGGCGAGAGCGCGGAAGGCCGGGTCTTGTGCCTCGTCGCGGATGAGCCGGTGCAGCGCGTCGAGATAGCCCGTGTCGGGGGCGGCGCCATCGCGAATCATGGCGATGAGGCAATCGAGTGCCAGGTCGCGCCCCGCCTGCCAGCGGTTGAACGGGTCGGTATCATGCGCGAGCAGGAAGGCGCGGGTGGTGTTGTCGGTCTGGGTTTCGAGGATCACCGGCGCCGAGAAGCCGCGCAGGATCGAAGGGACGGGTTTCGCGGACAGCCCGTCGAAGGAGAAGCTTTGCTCGGCTTCGGTCATTTCGAGCACGGTGGTGGGCTGCACCTCGTCGCCATTGGGGTTGAGAAGGCCCACGGCGATGGGGATGACGCGCGGGGCCTTTTCGGGCTGGCCGGGAGTGGCGGGTGTGTGCTGGCGGAAGGTCAGCGTGTAGGTGCCGTCAACGAAATCCTCGGACCATGAGAGGCGCGGGGTTCCGGCCTCGTCATACCAGCGCTTGAATTGCGAGAGATCGCGACCGGTGGCATCCTCGAACACCTTGAGCCAATCCTCGATCGTGGCGGCGTCGCCGTCATGGCGGGTGAAATAGAGGTCGAGCGCGCGGGCATAGGCCGCATCGCCCACCAGCGTTTTCAGCATCCCGATCAGCTCGGCACCCTTCTCGTAGACCGTGGCGGTGTAGAAGTTGTTGATCTCGACAAAGCTTTCGGGGCGGACTGGGTGGGCGAGCGGGCCGTTATCCTCGCGGAACTGGCGGGCGCGCAGCGCGATCACGTCCTCGATCCGCTTGACGGGGGCGGAGCGGTGATCGGCGGTGAACTGGCTGTCGCGAAAGACGGTCAGCCCCTCCTTGAGGCAAAGCTGGAACCAGTCGCGGCAGGTGATGCGGTTGCCGGTCCAGTTGTGGAAATATTCATGCGCGATGATCGCCTCGATCCGTTCGAAATTGGCGTCCGTGCTGGTTTCGGGGCTGGCCAGCACGCAGGAGGAGTTGAAGATGTTGAGGCCCTTGTTCTCCATCGCGCCCATGTTGAAATCGTCCACGGCGACGATGTTGAACACGTCGAGATCGTATTCGCGGCCATAGGCCTTTTCGTCCCATGCCATGGATTTCTTGAGCGCCTCCATGCCGAAGGCGCATTTGTCCTCGTCGCCGGGGCGGACCCAGATGTTGAGATCGACCGTTTTGCCCGACATGGTGGTGAAGCTGTCGGGGTGGTTGCGCAGATCGCCCGCGACGAGCGCGAAGAGATAGGCGGGCTTGGGCCAGGGGTCGTGCCATTCGGCAAAACCGGGGCCGGAGGCGCCGGGGTTGCCGTTCGAGAGCATCACCGGCACGTCGCCTTCGATGCGCACGGAAAAGGGCGCCATCACGTCGGGGCGGTCGGGATACCATGTGATCTTGCGAAAGCCCTCGGCCTCGCATTGGGTGCAATACATGGCATTTTCAGTTGGCAGGCTTTCGCGTCCGCTCGCGTTGCTCGCTCCCACGTTCTGCGGCGACATATAAAGCCCTTCGAGCGCGGTGTTGGCGGCGGGGTCGATCTCGACCTCGGCCTCGAAGATGAAGGGGGCGTCGGGGGCGTCGATCTCGATACCGCCATCGACGGGACGGGGCGTGATTTCGGTGCCATTGATCCGGGTCGAGATGGGCTTGAGGTCTTCGCCATGCAGGAAGAACCGGCGGTCGGGGGCGTCGGGGTTGGGGGCAAAGCGGATTTTCGAGCACACGCGGGTGGCCGAAGGGGCGAGGCGGAAGGTCATTTCGACCTGTTCAACCGTGAAACCGAAGGGGGTGTAATCCTTGAGATAGACGGTTTGGGGGGCGGCGTCTTTCATGCATTGTCTCCTTCCGGTTCGGGTTGTGGGCGACGTTAGGGGCGGATGCGCGCGGCTTCAATGGGTGATCCGTCGCGCGCGGTGATGCGCAAGCCAAGCAAGGCATCGGGCGGTCTCGGGCCGTGCAGGCGTGTTTATGCCTGTCGTGGCAATTGGCTTTGGCCGCGTTTTGTGACATTTTGGTAAAGGTATTTCAGGAAGCCCCTTCCGGCGCAGGTCAAGGATTTCGGTGTGCTCAAGGTCTCGGGCGAGTCTGGCAAGTTTTGTATTCCGGTGCACA
>JAABTV010000099.1 GCA_011389685.1 Paracoccaceae bacterium | reverse complement strand
ATACATACCTCCTCTGCTGGAGACAGTGAATCACGACGCGCCCACCATGAGAATCCTCTTTATGGGTACGGAACCTAGACCGCGAATGGACGCCAAAAGCCGCTTGATCAAGACGGATACTCTAAACACTGTGAGAATTCCCGGAAGCGAGGGGCGCCTCAAATCGCCAGCACCACCAGTTGCGCCGCGACCACCGCGATCAAGCCCCCGGCCATCACCTCGATCACCGCGGCCCAGCGCGCCGCCCCCGGCCCGCCCATCACCTGGCCCAGCGCGCCCTCGCGCATGCTCACCGCCAGAACCGCCACCGCCATGGTCACGCTCGCCGTGCCCAGCGCCATCACCACCGCCCCGGCAATCCCGGCAAGGTCGATCCCCATCAGATGCCCCAGGATCAGCAGGATCACTGCCCCCGAACAGGGCCGGATGCCCACGCTCGCCACCAGCATGACCGCATCGCGCAGCGAGCGCACCTCGCCCGCTTCCTCGACCGTCGGCCCGTGGCGATGCCCGCAGCCGCATTCGCCCGCGTCACCGTGATGATGCACATGCCCCCGCGCGCCCCGCCACAGCCGCCGCGCGCCCCGGCTCAGCAGCCACAGCCCGACCAGCGCGATCGCCGCATAAGAGAGCGGCTGCAACATGTCCTCGGCGATGCCGATCATCCGCTCGCGCCCCCAGGCAAAGGCGAACACCCCGGCATAGACCAGCACCACCGCGCTCAGCGCCTGCGCCAGGCTCGACACCAGCGCCAGCCCGGCCAGCCGCCGCACCGGCACCCGCCGCCCCACGCCATAGCCCCCGATCAGGATCTTGCCATGCCCCGGCCCCGCCGCGTGAAAGAACCCATAAGCGAAACACAACCCCAGAAGCCCGCCCCAGGCCGCCGCGTCACCGCCGCGCAGCCGCCGCAGCATCCCGGCAATCGCGTTCTGCGCCTCGCGCTGGCCCTCCGCGGCCCAGACCGCCACACGCTCCAAGCCACCGAATCCCCAGAGCCAGGCCAGCAGCCCCGCGCCCAGCACCACCGGCAGGATCATCACGGCGCGTCGCATGTCACCTCCACCCGGTCGGCAAACTTCGCCCCCACCTCGGGAAAGGGCACCGCGCCATCTTCGGGGATCTCGGCCAGTTCCTTCAGCAGGGCGCGCTTGGTCGCATCGAAATCGACCTCGTCCACCACCACCGAACAGCCCTCGGGCGCCTCGATCCCAAGCTCCAGATCATAGGCGGTGTAGAATGTCGGATCATAGGCCCGCACCACCACCGGCCCGGCCTCCGCCGCCTCGACCGCGCGAAAATGCCGGGTCACGATCTGGCCGGCCTCAAACGCGGTCCCGCGCGGCTCGGGCGGGCCGAGCGTCAGCGGCGCACCACCCTGCGTGAGGTAAAGATCGCCCTCGAACCCCTCGATCCAGTTCATGTCGAACCCTTCCAGCCGCGCCAGTTCATCTTCGTTCAGCACGCCGTCATAATCCTGATCGAGGTTCATCTCCTCAAGCACCAGCAGCGAATAAAGCGCGTCATATTGCCAGGCCACCTCGACCCCGGTGATCCGCCCCTCCTCGGCCACCAGCCGCAGCCCGGTGGCGACAAAGACATGCGGATGCGCCCCCGCCCCCACCGGCAGGAAGATCAGCGCAAGCCACAGCAGGCGACGGAACCATTCGCCCGCCCGGAACAGCGGCGCAGCCGCCCGGGCAGCACCTGGCCGCCCCCCGGCCGGGTGCTTTTGATAGGGTGCGCCCCGCTTCGGGCACGGGATGACGCTGCAGGATAAACCGCCCTGCGCTGACGTTTCGAGCACCCGACCGCCGCCACGCGCCGCCCTTTCGTCCGGCATCGGTCCAACAGGATTCGCTGCGTTCTGCGCTGGGAGCCATTCCTTCATACCCCATGGCTTTACGCGCCCGCTCCCGTCCTCGCAACGCCATGCTCAGCGCCTGCGCGGATTTGCGCCCTGCCCGACGCGCTCAGATATCAT
This sequence comes from Paracoccaceae bacterium, assembly GCA_011389685.1. Taxonomy (GTDB): domain Bacteria; phylum Pseudomonadota; class Alphaproteobacteria; order Rhodobacterales; family Rhodobacteraceae; genus Aquicoccus. The sequence continues at coordinate 4,549 of JAABTV010000099.1, read as the reverse complement.
CCTCCGGCTCCGTCAGCGGGTCCAGCACCAGAACCAGCCGGGTCTCGCCACTGCCCTCGATCGGCGGCGAGCGATGCAGGAGGCGCGCGCCCGACGGCCCAGCCTCGCCCGAAACCGGCCACAGCTTGCCGCGCAACAGGATCGGCGCGCCGGTCGGCGTGGTGAACACCCGCGCGGGCTCCTGCCCCTCGCGCGCAATGCCATATTGCGTGCCGGTCCCGCGATAGGTGCAGACCAGCCGCGCGGTGATCGCATCGACATGGAACCTGCGACAGGCATTGCCCGTGACCACGTCGAGCCGCAGCCGCAGATACGGCGCCTCCATCACCCCGGCGAACATGTCCGCCAGCGCCGCGATATCGTCGGTCAGCCGCGCGCGCTCACCCCCCGCGGGCGTGCCCGCCCCATCACAGAGCGCCGCAACCGCCGCGCGCACCGCATCCGGGCGCAGGATCACCCGCCCCCGTGGCAATTGCGCCGGATCAAGCCCGTCAAGCCAGGCCTGCCCCTCCGGCAAGGGCCTACGCCACCAGATCACGGCGGCATTGCCCGGCGCATGCAGCGCGCCCAGGTCCTCGGGCCGCTCCACCACCGAAACCCCGGGCGTGAGGTCCGACCGGATCTCACGCAATGCGCTCATGCCGCCTGCTCCGCCCGCCGCCAAAGCGGGAACGGGTCCGGCAGATCGGCCAGCCGGCCCAGCGTCTCCGGCCCCGGCGCCTCATGCTCGGGCACCAGCGCCGCGTCGAGCCACGCCTTGATCGCGGGCCAGTCGATCCCCGCCCCGATAAACACGATCTCCTGGCGCCGGTCACCCCATGGCTCGGCCCAATGCGCGGCCATGTAGTCGCGGGCCTGTGGATGATCGGGCCAGCGTTCCTTTGGCACCGACGCCCACCAGGTGCCCAGCGGCGCCACGCTCGACAACGCCCCGGCAAGGCTGAACTCGGCCACCCATTCGGGCCGCGTCGCCAGCCAGAAATGCCCCTTGGCCCGGATCACCCCCGGCAACGGCCCGTTCAGCACATTGTGGATCTTCTGCGGATCGAACGGCCGACGCGCGCGGTAAACGAACGAGCCGACGCCATATTCCTCACTCTCGGGCACATGATCGGCAAAGCCGTAAAGCTCCTTCGCCCAGAACGGATGCTCATGCGCTTGCTCGAAATCGAACAGCCCGGTGTCGAGGATCGCCCCCGCCGGCACGTCTGAATGATCGGTCTCGATGATGCGCGCATCGGCATTCAGACTGCGGATGATCTTGCGCGCCGCGTCCACCTTGTCGGGCCCCGCATCGCTCACCTTGTTGAGGATCACCACATCGGCAAACTCGATCTGATCGGTCAGCAGATGCACAAGCGTGCGCTCGTCCTCCTCGCCCATGGTTTCGCCCCGGTCGGCGAGGAAATCATGGCTCGAATAATCGCGCAGCAGGTTCACCGCATCCACCACCGTCACCATCGTGTCGAGCCGCGCCACGTCCGACAGGCTCTCGCCCGCCTCGTCGCGAAACTCGAAGGTGGCGGCCACCGGCAGCGGCTCGGAAATACCGGTCGACTCGATCAGCAGGTAGTCGAACCGCCCGTCCTCGGCCAGCCGCCGCACCTCCTGCAACAGGTCGTCGCGCAGCGTGCAACAGATGCAGCCGTTGGACATCTCGACCAGCGTCTCGTCGGTCTGGCTCAGATTGACGCCCCCCTCGCGCACGAGATCGGCGTCGATATTCACCTCCGACATGTCATTGACGATCACCGCCACCGGCCGCCCCTCGCGGTTGTTGAGCACACGATTGAGAAGGGTCGTCTTGCCCGCGCCCAGGAACCCCGAAAGCACGGTCACGGGAAGGCGGCTGTCTTGCTTGGTCATGCTGGCCTCGCTCTTGTCAGTGGAAACTCACCGACCGTTTATCGTTATACTATAACATTTGTAAAGCCCCCGAATGCCAGACCCATCCCGGCTTCCCCCGCGCCGCGCCCTCTGTCATAATGCCCCCCAGCCAACCAAGAACAGAGCAGCAAAGCACATGGCCGACGATCTCCTCTCTCCCGCCGATTCGGGCGATTACAACGCCGACAGCATCGAGATTCTCGAAGGGCTGGAACCCGTCCGCAAACGCCCGGGCATGTATATCGGCGGCACCGACGAACGGGCGCTGCACCACCTCGTGGCCGAGGTGCTCGACAACGCGATGGACGAGGCCGTGGCCGGCCACGCCAACCGGATCGAGGTCGAGCTACACGCCGATCATTCGATCACCATCCGCGACAACGGCCGCGGCATCCCCGTAGACCCGCACCCCAAGTTCCCCGAGAAATCCGCACTCGAAGTGATCCTCTGCACGCTGCATTCGGGCGGCAAGTTCTCGGGCAAGTCCTACCAGACCTCGGGCGGCCTCCACGGGGTCGGCGCCTCCGTGGTCAACGCGCTCTCGGATTCCCTCGTCGTGCAGGTCGCCCGCAACAAGGAGCTTTACGAACAACGCTTCGCGCGCGGCACCCCGCTCGGCCCCTTGCAGAAACTCGGGCCAACCCCCAACCGGCGCGGCACCACCTTCACCTTCCACGCGGACGAAGAGATCTTCGGCTCCCACCGCTTCAAACCCGCCCGCATGTTCAAGTCGATCCGCTCCAAGGCCTACCTCTTCTCGGGCGTCGAAATCCGCTGGAAATCGGCCATCGACGACGGCGAAACCCCGCTCGAAGCCACGTTCCACTTCCCCGGCGGCCTTTCGGACTATCTCAAGGAAACGCTGGGCACCGCCGCCACCTATGCCGAACAGCCGTTTTCCGGCAGCGTCGATTTCCACCAGAAATTCGGCCAGCCGGGCAAGGTCGAATGGGCGATCAACTGGACCCCCGCGCGCGACGGCTTCCTGCAATCCTACTGCAACACCGTCCCCACCCCCGAGGGCGGCACCCATGTCGCGGGCTTCTGGGCCGCGATCCTCAAGGGCATCAAGGCGTATGGTGAGCTTGCCAACAACCGCAAGGCCCGCGACATCACCCGCGAAGACCTGATCTCGGGCGGCTGCGCGCTCGTCTCGACCTTCATCCGCGAGCCGGAATTCGTCGGCCAGACCAAGGACCGCCTCGCCACCGCCGAGGCCCAGCGCATGGTCGAGGGCGCGGTGCGCGACCATTTCGACCACTGGCTCGCCGCGCATACCAAATCCGCCGGCGCGATCCTCGATTTCCTCATACTCAGGGCCGAGGAACGCCTGCGCCGCCGGCAAGAGAAAGAGACCGCCCGCAAGACCGCCACCAAGAAACTGCGCCTGCCCGGCAAGCTCGTCGATTGCACCGCCACCAACCGCGCCGGCACCGAGCTTTTCATCGTCGAAGGCGATTCCGCCGGCGGCTCCGCCAAGATGGCCCGCGACCGCAAGAACCAGGCCCTCCTGCCCCTGCGCGGCAAGATCCTCAACGTGCTGGGCGCGGCCAGTTCCAAGCTCGGCACCAACCAGGAGATCAACGACCTCACCCAGGCGCTCGGCGTCGGGCTGGGGTCGAAATTCAACCTCGACGACCTGCGCTATGACAAGGTCATCATCATGACCGACGCCGATGTCGACGGCGCCCATATCGCCGCGCTGCTGATGACCTTCTTCTTCACCCAGATGCGGCCGATGATCGACGCCGGGCATCTCTATCTCGCCTGCCCGCCGCTCTATCGCCTGACGCAAGGCGCGCGCCGCGTCTATGCGCTGGACGAGGCCGAACGCGCCATGTGGCTCGAAAAGGGGCTGGGCGGCAAGGGCAAGATCGACGCCAGCCGCTTCAAGGGCCTGGGCGAGATGGACGCCAAGGATCTGAAGGAAACCACCATGGACCCCGGAACCCGCAAGCTCATCCGCATCACCATCGACGACGACGAACCGGGCGAAACCGGCGATCTCGTCGAGCGCCTGATGGGCAAGAAACCGGAATTGCGGTTCCAGTTCATTTCCGAGAACGCGAGGTTCGCGGAGGAGTTGGATGTGTGACCCAAGCCCCGCATCGCCGACCCGCGGGGTGGCGTCACAAGCCATCAGCAGCGCAGTTTATCCCACCAAACCCTCCCAACCTCAGTGTTCCGCCCAGCCTCACAAATCGCCGCCCCGGGGGGCGGGTCGGCGATGCGCGGCGGCGCTGCGCGCCTTGATTCCGCGCGGGGGCTTGGGGTTGAGCGGGGTTGAAGAGCCGATAGGCACGAAGCTAGCATTGCGATAGTAATATTTCTGATGACGTCAGGTTGGTGGAAAAGTCAGTTTCTTGAAGGAAAGTTGCTATGGCAGGAACAAGTGTAGACTGTCCGCATTGCGGCACCAAAAATGCCTTCTTAAGCTTTCAATCTGAGATTGCCTCCCAAAAGGTAAAACACCTTTGGCATGTTCTCTCAACGTGTGATTCTTGTAAAGATGCGGTACTATTAACATTAGTCGATATAAAGAGAACAGGCTATAAGCCAATATCGATTGCCGAAGGATCTTACTTGTTAGGGTCAGGACCCATAAAACCACTTGAGGCTGCAGCGGCTGCGTGATTCAAGCTCCCAAACGGAGGTTGCATGA
>JAABTV010000098.1 GCA_011389685.1 Paracoccaceae bacterium | reverse complement strand
GGCCAGTTCGTCACGCGCCGGGTCACGAGGCGGGGTGGGCGCGGGCTGGCGCTCGATGCCGAAACGCGCCAGCATGCGGGCGTCGGTCCGGTCGGTTTTCGGCAGGTTCAGCGATTGTGCATAGTGCCAGGCATGCAGCGGATTGAGCCGCACGAACCGGCGCTTGCGCAGGGTGAGTTCCTCGACAAGCAGCCGGTCGCATCCCGACGTGGCCTCGAAGACGGGCACGTCTGCCGGGCCGAGACCGCTCACGAAGCGGCGCAGGCCGGGCCGCGTGTTCGGACAGACACTGTCCTTGCCAGTCTGCGGGTCGTGAATGTCGAGCCGGGCTTTCGAGAGGTCGATTCCAATGAAGTTCTGTGCCATGATCGGGTCCTGTCCATGTCTTCGGGATCAGATCGAAACGCTGTCCCATGCAACTGTTCAGGCTGGTCAGACCAACCGGTGGCGGCCCAATCCGGGAGACGGGTGAAGCCCAGGGCGGGCGACGGGCTCGCCACCGGTTACCAATATACAGAAATTCCGACAGACAGGGCGGGCGCTTTTTAACGTTCAACCCCTTATAACCGTTGGAGTATTTGGCACCATAAAGTGCCCTCCTTAACCGTCAGAGCGCCCACCCGCGGTCGGGTGCTGCGTGGCTACTCAAGGGTTGGGGCAACGCCCGGTTTACGCGACGTAGCGTGCGGCGTTGTCCTCGGGCTGTGCCTCGGGCAGGGTGCAAAGATCGCTGCCGTTGATCAGCGACGTGACGACGCGGCCGGCATCGGTTTCGCGGATGTCATAGCCATAGCCGCGCAGGCGGAATTTCCATTCCCGTTCGGAGAGCGACATTTCGCGTTCGCGCAGAACGGTGTCACAGATTTTCGCGGTCCGTTCGGTGTCGATGGGATCGTGTTTCATGTCCTGTTTCCTCACTTGAATCCAATTGTTGATGAAATGAGGATGATCGCGGTTTGTGGCGCTGTTTTGTCGTGAATTGGGAAATTCGGAGGGCCGCGGGGGCGTCAGTGTGACAGGGTCAAGGCAACCCCGCCGATTGCGGCGAGGATGACCACCGCCCATGGCGGCACCTTCCACAGGGTCAGAAGCACGAACGCGGCCAGCGCCAGCGTGAAGTCGCGCAGATCGGTGATCGCGCTGGTGAAGAGCGGCGCATAGAGCGCCGCGCCGAGGATGCCGACCACGGCGGCGTTGGCCCCCTGCATCAGCGATTGCGCCGCTGCGAGGCGGCGAAACCTGTCCCAGAAGGGCAGCACGGCGATCAGGATCAGGAAACCGGGCAGGAACAGCGCCACCAGCGCCAGCGTGGCGCCGGCGACGCCGTTGGGTGCGGGCCCAAGAACGGCGCCGAGATAGGCCGCGAAGGTGAAGAGCGGGCCGGGCACCGCCTGCGCCGCGCCATAGCCGGCGAGGAAGTCATCGGCGCCGACCCAGCCGGTCCGGACGGTTTCAGCCTCAAGAAGCGGCAACACGACATGCCCGCCGCCAAAGACCAGCGCGCCGGAGCGATAGAAACCGTCGATCACGGCGAGACTTTGGGACAGCCCGGCCAGCAGCGGCAGCGCGATCAGCAGGCCGGCGAAGACGAAAAGCGCGGCAAGGGCCTGGGCGCGTGAAACCGGCGTGGCGACTTGGCCGCCAACCGCCGCGCCGGTGCCGCGCCCGAGCATCAGCCCAGCCCCGGCGCCGAGCAGGATCGCGCCGATCATGCCCATCGCCCCGGGCAGGAATGCCAGCACGGCGACGGCGGCCACCGCGATGGAGGCGCGTTCGCGGTCGGGGCAGAGGCTGCGGGCCATGCCCGAGACCGCCTGGGCCACGATGGCCACCGCGACAATCTTGAGCCCGTGCAAGGCACCGGTGCCGACGGGGCCGTCAATGGTGCCCGCGGTGAGGGCGAAGGCGAGCAGGATCAGCGCCGAGGGCAGGGTGAAGGCGATGAAGGCAGCCAGCGCGCCCGGCCACCCGGCGCGCATCATGCCAAGTGCGAATCCGACCTGGCTCGATGCCGGGCCGGGCAGGAACTGGCAGAGCGCGACGAGATCGGCATAGGCGCTGTCGGAGAGCCAGCGCCGCCGCGTGACCAGCTCATCGCGGAAATAGCCCAGATGCGCGATCGGCCCGCCGAAAGAGGTAAGCCCCAGCTTGAGGAACGTTGCGAAGACCTCACCGGCTGTGCCCTCGCGCATGACCTCAGATCCCGGCCTCGGCGGCGATTTCGGCGCGGGATTTGCGGGCGCGTTCGGTGGTGGATTTCAACTGACCGCAGGCGGCCATGATGTCCTCACCCCGGGGCGTGCGAATGGGCGAGGCGTAGCCGGCCTTGTAGATGATGTCGGCAAAGCTCTCGATCCGCTCCCAGTCGGAGCGTTCATGCGGCGCGCCGGGCCATTCGTTGAACGGGATGAGGTTGATCTTGGCCGGGATGCCGCGAATGAGTTGCACCAGCCGCCGCGCATCCGCGTCGCTGTCGTTCACGCCCTTGAGCATCACGTATTCGAAGGTGATCCGCTCGGAATTGGAGGCCTTGGGATAGGCGCGCAGCGCGTCGAGCAGGGCGGCGATCGGCCATTTGCGGTTGATCGGCACCAGCTTGTCGCGCACCTCGTCGGTGGTGGCGTGGAACGACACCGCCAGCTGGCAGCCGATTTCCTGCGCGGTGCGGGCGATTTCCGGCACCACGCCGGAGGTCGAAAGCGTGATGCGGCGGCGCGAGAGCGAGATCCCTTCGGGGTCCATCGCGATCTTCATCGCATCGCGGACGTTCTCGAAATTGTAGAGCGGTTCGCCCATGCCCATCAGCACGATGTTCGACAGGAGCCGGGGGCGCAGATCCGAGCCTTCGCCCGGTTTGGGCCATTCGTCGAGATCGTCGCGGGCGATCATGATCTGGCCGACGATTTCGCCCGGCGTGAGGTTGCGCACCAGTTTCTGCGTGCCGGTGTGGCAGAAGGAACAGGTGAGGGTGCAGCCGACCTGGCTTGAAATGCAGAGAGTGCCGCGGTCTTCCTCGGGGATATAGACCACCTCGACCTCGTGGCCGCCGGCGATGCGCACGAGGTATTTGTGGGTGCCGTCGGCGGAAACCAGTTTCGAGACCACCTCGGGGCGTTCGATCACGAAATTCTCGGCCAGCATGGCGCGATAGGCTTTGGCGAGGTTGGTCATGGCGGCGAAATCGGCCTCGCCGCGCTGATAGATCCATTGCCAGAGCTGATCGGCGCGCATCTTCGCCTGTTTTTCCGGCGTTCCAGCGGCGATCAGCGCCTCGTGCAGTTTCGGGCGGGTGAGGCCGACGAGGTTGATCTTGCCATCCGCGCGCCGGGGCAGGCGGGGCAGGGTGGTGACGTCGGGCGTGATGGGTGTGTCGGTCATGATGCGCGTGTCCTGTGAAGGCCGCTGTTCTACAGGGGAATCGGGGGGATTGCAAAAGGAATGGCGGTGATGGCCGCGCGCCGTCCTGTGCGCGGGGCCTGTGGCGCTCAGCGGTGCTGCGGAACGGCGATTTCCTGATGCGATGTGCTGGATTTCGCGGGCGCAGGGGACTATGCCAAGGGCATGACCAGGGCAGGTCTGGCGCCGCGATCCGGTCCGGCCAGCCCTGCGATGGGACGAATTGGGCCGGCGATGGATGGATGGCAGCGGCTGGATGGTTCGTCGCGGCAACAGCAATGGCAGGTTGCAGCGCCTGCCGAAACCAGGTGGAGCACCCGATCCTCATGAGCATTCTCGTGTTTGGCAAGACCGGCCAGGTGGCCATGGAACTGAACCGGCAGGCGGATGTGCGCGCGTTGGGCCGTGAACGGGCCGACCTGTCGGACCCGGCGGCCTGTGCCAGTGCGATCCTGGCCGAGCGCCCATCGGTGGTCATCAACGCGGCGGCATGGACGGCGGTGGACGCGGCCGAAGAGCACGAGGCCGAGGTCCATGTCGTCAATGCCGAGGCCCCGGGGGCCATGGCCCGGGCCTGTGCGGAACTGGGCATCCCCTTCCTGCACGTCTCAACCGATTACGTCTTTGACGGATCGGGCAGCCGCCCCTGGCGCGAGAGCGACCCGGTGGCGCCGCTGGGGGCCTATGGGCGAACCAAGCTGGCCGGGGAAGAGGCGGTGCGCGCGGCGGGCGGAGCCCATGCGATCCTGCGCACGTCCTGGGTGTTTTCCGCCCATGGGCAGAATTTCGTGAAGACCATGCTGCGGCTGGCCGAAACCCGGGATCGGCTGAGCATCGTGGGCGACCAGATCGGTGGCCCGACGCCGGCGGCCGATATTGCCGCCACCTTGTTGCGCATGGCCCGGGCGATGCAAGTGGGGCAGGGCGGGGGCCTTTATCACCTTGGCGGGGCGCCCGCGGTGAGCTGGGCCGATTTCGCGCGCGAGATCTTTGCCCTGGCCGGGCGGGCGGTCACGGTCACGGATATCCCCTCGGCCGAATATCCGACCCCGGCGCAACGCCCGCTCAATTCCCGGCTCGACGGGACGGCGCTGCGCCGCGATTTCGGGATCGCGCCGCCGGACTGGCGCGCCGGGCTGGCGGCGGTTCTGGCCGAACTGGGCGCGCGCCGGGCCGGGGCGGGGGATCAGTAGGTGTTGAGGAAGGTATAGGCGTAGCGCCGGGGCCCGCCATAGCGGTTTTCCAGTTGCAATTCGCCTGCCCGCACCGCGAGCGACGAATCCCCGTCGGTCCCGGTGGTGCCGGTCAGCACCGCTTCATTGAGGTTTTTCATCCCTGAGCCCGTGACCAGGGTATACAAAAGCAGTGACGGGCCGGCGTCATAGGAAAACAGTCCGCAATGATGAGCCTGCGGAAAATCCTCATGGACCAGGTTGACCGCCACCATCCCCCCGGCGGACGGTGTGGGGATATAGGCCACGGTGTCATCGGCAATGTCGACCGTGCCCGAGACCAGGCAACGGGCCTGCGTCGCGCCTGTGTCGCGGTTCAGGGTGAGGGCCGAGGTCCAGGTGCTGCCGTCGGGACTGACCCGGATGTGGAAATCCTCGTCCCCGGTCAGACCCATCTCGGCCCGGCCCGACCAGTTCGACTGCATCACCAGCGACGCGGTGTCGATTGCCGAAGCCTTGTTGATGGTCATCCGGTGATCGCTGCCCGCATGGGTGAATAGCGCCGCGGGTGCGGCCACGGCCAGGCGATTGGTGCTGTCGGAACTGGTGCCGACCCCGAGACCGTCGAGATTCTGAAGCGGCGGCACGACCGCCAGCCAGTCACCGGCGGAATGGACCCTGAGGGTTGCGCTCTGGATGTCCCAGGCGCGCCAGCCGTCCTGCGGCGCGAGAAAGGTCCAGCTGTTGTCGTTGAAGCAGGCGAGCTTGCCGTCCTGACCGGCCCATGCGCCGGTGGCACCGGTGCCGAGCGCGAAAAGCGCGCCGTCTTCCGGGGCCGCGGGCGGGGTGGTGGCCCCGATTTCCTGAACGGCAAGCTGCACCAATGTGTCGAGCAGGCGCAGCGCCTCGTTGTGGGTGACGTGTTTCTGGGCCTGCGACGGCATCAGATAGGGCAGGGAAAGATTCGGCGAATGATCGGGCATCGGCTTCTCCGTTGGTTGGATCGGGCCATGCGCCAGATGCGGCCGGCCCCCTTGCGCCAGCCCTAGCAGCGCATGGCTTGACCAATTGCAAAGCCGCCGCACCGTGGCTTAATTCTTTTTTCAGGATTGGCGCGCCGAAGCGGATGTGGAATAACCGCGACAATCGCCAGGGTTCGGCCGGACATCGGCCCTTTGAATGGTCATGTTTGCGTGTCGTGGTATGGCGGGATGGGGATATTCTTGAAAATGTGCCGACCGGCCGCAGCAAGCCACAGTGTTTGAAAACCGAAGTGAGACTTTGTCATGAAGATTGAACCGACCCCGCTTGAGGGTGTGCTGATCCTCACGCCGAAACGATTTGGTGACATTCGCGGTTTTTTCGCGGAAAGCTGGAACCGTCGGACCCTGGAGCTGGCCGGTGTGGAGACGCCGGAATTCGTCCAGGACAATTATTCGCTCTCACACCACCCCGGCACCCTGCGCGGGCTTCATTTCCAGGGTCCGCCCCATGCCCAGGGAAAACTGGTGCGCTGTGGCCGTGGCGCATTTTTCGATGTCGTGGTCGATATCCGCAAGGGATCGCCCACATATGGGCATTGGGTCGGGTATGAGCTTTCGTTCGAGAATGCCCGCCAGCTCTGGATCCCGGCGGGGTTCCTGCATGGATTCGTGACGCGGCGTTTCGATACCGAGATCCTCTATAAATGCACCGAGTATTACGCCCCGGAATGCGAAGGCGTGGTGCACTGGAACAGCGTCGGCATCGACTGGGGCCTGGAGTCCGAGCCCTTGCTTTCCGACAAGGATGCCGAGGCCATGGATTTCGCGGATTTCGAAAGCCCGTTCACCTGGGGTGAAAAGGCGTGAGCCGCGCAGGCGGTCGTGATTACGGCTGCGCCAACGGTCCCGCTACACGCCACGCGTCGCTTGCGTCCCTGTCCGGATTCCGGGATAGACGTCAGGCCCATGTCCTTGCCTTATGGCTGGTCATCGGGGTTTGCGTTTTGTAGAACCTGTCGTCGGCGTGGGCTGGTTTCATGCGCGCCGACAGGGTTGAGGCGTTCGCCAGGGGCGAAGCAATGGCCGAAGCGGAAGATGACGATCCCTATGGTCTGAACGATCCGGAGACGATCGCGCTGCGCGAGAGGGCGCTGGCGCGGCGGGCATTCGCCAGCGATGCTGAGCGCAATGCCTATATATCGCTGTGGAATTCGCTGCTGATCGAGAAGAAGCGAAGGGCCCGTGCTGAGATCGAAGCGGAAAAGCGGGCGATCGCCGATCGGGCCGCCGCCGCTGCCATCAATTCGGCCCCGCCGCCCGCACCGCCCGCCTACACCCGCCGGCGTCATCTCGGTCTGGTTGCGAGCTTTGTCCTGATTGTCCTGACGCCGTT
>JAABTV010000097.1 GCA_011389685.1 Paracoccaceae bacterium | reverse complement strand
AGGGTGCAAAAAACCGCCTTCAAATCGGGGCGGCAGGAACAACGTCCTTCAAGCCTGACTTCTTCAGCAGCCTGTTAGGCGAAACTTCGGGCTTGCCCCGGCACAGCGGCCCCGCCCACCCACCCGCCGCCGCGCCGGGGCAAGGGGCATCCGCACCCGTCACGCGGTTCCAAAGGGCGGAAAGATGAGCATTTCTTCCACGAAGGAGATGCGGCCCGGGTTGCGCCCTGGGCGGGTTGCGCCCGGGCGGCGGTTTCCATGCATCGATCCGGCGGGCAGCGTTTCCAGGGGACAATGCATTTGCCGGACAAGCTGGATCGGATTGCGCGCGCCACGTCACAACCCCCTTGCATTCGCGCCCGCACAAAGCTAAATCGCCCCCCAGTGCCGCCTTAGCTCAGTTGGTTAGAGCGCTGGATTGTGGATCCAGAGGTCCCCTGTTCAAGCCAGGGAGGCGGTACCATCACCCGCATCATTCGCCTGTCATGATCTCGATATCCTGGACCAGCGCGCCGGTGTCGGGGCTGTAGATCAGGATGCGGTCATCCTCGGTGACCACGGCATACCATGTCTCGGACTGGGTGAAGGCCACCGCCTTCGTGCCTTCGGGCAGGCTGATCCGCTCGGGCAGGGGCGGCGGGCTGGTCTGGAGCCTGATGACAAGGAGCGTGATGATGACTAGAACACCCACGATCATCGTCGCGGTCAGCACCGTGACCAGAACGCGCAGGAATTTCAGCGTCCGCGTATCCACCACCTGGGGAGTGTCATCCATTGGCTGAAACCCGTCTTTGCTTTGCCATCGCGGCCGATCCGCCCAACCGCCTTGATAAGGCGCTTTCGCGCGATGTGCCAGAGGCGGCGGTGCTGTCGCGCTCGCGCCTGGCTCGGCTGCTGGCCGAAGGGGCAGTGTGCGTGAACGGTGCGGTGGCCGACAATCCCAAGGCGCGCGTGGTCGAGGGCGACCTGGTCGAGATCACGCTGCAAGAGGCCAGCGAAAGCCATATCGGCCCCGAGGACATCCCGCTGATTGTGATTCACGAGGATGACGAGCTGATCGTGATCGACAAGCCCGCCGGCATGGTCGTGCATCCCGCGCCCGGCACGCCGCAGGGCACTTTGGTCAATGCGCTTCTGCATCATTGCGGCGCGACGCTCTCGGGGGTTGGGGGCGTGGCCCGGCCCGGGATCGTGCACCGCATCGACAAGGACACCTCCGGCCTTCTGGTGGTGGCCAAGACCGACCGCGCGCATCAGGGGCTGGCCGCGCAATTCGAGAAACACAGCGTCATTCGGCATTACCTCGCCATCGCCCATGGCGTTCCCGATGCCAGCGATCCGCGCCTGCGCGGCACAAGGGGCGTAAATTTCGAACCCGGCAACATCATGAAGATCACCAGCGGCCTCGCCCGTCACAAGCATGACCGCCAGCGCCAGGCGGTGCTGTTCGACGGCGGCCGCCACGCCGTGACCCGCGCCCGCGTGCTGGAGAGCTTCGGCACGCCACCCGCGCTGTCGCTGGTCGAATGCTGGCTGGAAACCGGTCGCACCCACCAGATCCGGGTGCACATGGCCCATACCGGTCACGGCCTGGTCGGCGATCCGGTCTATGGCGGGCGGCGCAAGCTGCCGCTGCGCGCCTTGCCCCCCGCGGGTCTCGCCGCAGCGCGCGATTTCCCGCGCCAGGCCCTGCATGCCGCCACGCTGGGATTCGTGCACCCGCTCAGCGGCGCGACCCTGCAATTCACATCGCCCCTGCCTGCCGATATGACTCGCCTCATCACGGCGCTGCGCGGGGCCGGTGACATGCCGGACGCGCCGGAAAAAATGTGATCCGGCCTGGCGATCCAGTTGTATCCCTCTCAAGATGATGCACAACGGCGTGAGGACAGTGACACAAGGATGCAAAATTCATGCTTATACCTTAGTGTTTTGATAACGCTCCAGGCATGGCAGTCTTGAATCATTCTAAATCTACACTTATGTTGATGTTAAGTCGATAAACATCGGAAGGGACACCCGAATCATGAGCAACTATGCAAACCTCCCGGTCCCCACACCCGAAGGCGGGCTGAACCGATATCTGCAGGAAATCCGCAAGTTCCCGCTTCTGGAACCGGAAGAAGAATACATGCTGGCCAAACGCTGGGTCGAGGATCAGGATACCGAGGCCGCGCACCGGATGGTCACGTCTCACCTGCGCCTCGCGGCCAAGATCGCGATGGGCTATCGCGGCTATGGCCTGCCCCAGGCCGAGGTGATCTCGGAGGCCAATGTCGGCCTCATGCAGGCGGTGAAACGCTTTGACCCCGAACGCGGCTTTCGCCTTGCAACCTATGCGATGTGGTGGATCCGCGCCTCGATCCAGGAGTATATCCTGCGCTCGTGGAGCCTTGTGAAACTGGGCACCACCAGCGCCCAGAAGAAGCTCTTCTTCAACCTGCGCAAGGCCAAGGCCCGGATCGGCGCGCTCGAAGACGGCGACATGCGCCCCGAGAATGTCAAGCGCATCGCCCATGATCTCGGCGTGACCGAGACCGAGGTGATCTCGATGAACCGGCGCCTTTCGGGCGGCGATGCCTCGCTCAATGCGACCGTGGGGCAAGAGGGCGAAGGCACCATGCAATGGCAGGACTGGCTCGAGGATGAATCCGCCGACCAAGCAGGCGATTACGAAGCGCGCGACGAGCTCGAGGCGCGTCGGGAACTTCTCTCGGTCGCGATGGATGTGCTCAACGACCGCGAACGCGACATCCTGACCCAGCGCCGGCTCAGCGACGAGACAATCACGCTCGAAGACCTGTCGAGCCAGTATGACGTGAGCCGCGAACGGATCCGCCAGATCGAGGTGCGCGCCTTCGAGAAATTGCAAGAGCGCATGCGCGAACTGGCCGCCGAAAGGGGCATGGCGCCTGCGGCCTGATGCGCCCGGATCGCTGGAAAATCACCGTCCGGTCGGCTATCCTCCGCACCGGACGGGATCATGGGCGGGATAATTCCGGTTCGCACTGTCGGGGCGCATATGCCTCCCCGTGGATCGATACAAGTGGTGAAAGGATAGCCCGATGAAACCCGTCAGGACTCTCATTCTTCTGGCAAGCGAATCGCGAATGCGGCTTTGCGCCAATACGGGCGTGGGCAAGGGCGTGGACGAGATCGGCTCTCACGCCATCGACGATTTCGACGACATCGCGCGACCCTACACCGATGCACCGGGTCGCAACCGGGCCGCGCCGGGCATGGCGGGCCATGATTTCGAACGCCCGACCTCGGAACGCCGACAGCAACGCGATGATTTCGCGGCGCATATCCTGAAAGAGACTCAACAGGTGTTCGATGCGGGCGGGTATGACCGGCTCCTGATCGCCGCCCCGCCCGCGATGCTGGGCGCGCTGCGCGACGAGATGTCCAAGACGCTCAAATCCGTGCTTCTCGCCGATCTCGACAAGGACCTCACCAAGCAGCCGCTGGCCGATCTGCCGGCTCGCCTGGGTGACATCATCGCGGTCTGACCGGCAACATCCGGGTCCGGAGCTTGCGCCGAGCTTTGCCGCTGGCCGGAGCCCGCGCCTGTGCTATAGAAAGGCGCGAACCCGCACCGCGACAACCGATGGAGCCGCATGTGAACACCGATGACAAGCTCTCAGGCCGCCTGCATGGCGAACAGTTCGAACCGGAAGACCCCGACTCGATCCTGCTGCGCATTCTCTACACGATCCTGATCGCGATGATGTTCAGCGTCGGCCATACGGTGCTTGGCGTGCTGACCGTGATCCAGATCGTGATCATGCTGCTCAACAAGGGCAGTCCGAATCCCAACCTTTCCGAGTTCGGCACCGATCTCGGGGTCTGGATGGCCAAGGCCGCGCGCTACATGACCGGCGCCAGCGTCAAACCCTGGCCCTGGACCGAGTTGGACTGACGCCGCCGCTGCGCCAATCGCCTTGGCTTCATCTGACCGAAAATACCTCGGGGAGCGCGAGGGGCAGCGCCCCTCGCCCTGATCGGATCGCGTCAGCGGTTCGAACCCGCTCCGTCGCTCACAATGCCCGCCAGCCGATATCGCGCCGACAGACCCCCTGCGCCCAGTCGATCCGGTCGACCAACGCATAGGCCCGATCCCGCGCCTCCTGCAGGGATGCACCGCGCGCGGTCACGTTCAGGACCCGCCCGCCATTGGCCACGAACCGGCCATCCTTGCGCGCGGTGCCCGCGTGAAACACCATCTGGAACGAATCCTCGGGGCAATCTTCCAGCCCCTTGATCACGCTGCCCTTGTCATGATCCCCGGGATAGCCCCGCGCCGCCATCACCACCGTCATCGCGTGATCGTCGGCCCAGTTCACCCTGCATTCCGAAAGCCGCCCCTCCGCCGCCGCATGCATCAGGTCGAGCGCCTGCGCGCCCAGCCGCATCATCAGCACCTGGCATTCCGGGTCGCCGAAACGCACGTTGTATTCCACCAGCCACGGCTGCCCGTCCCGGATCATCAGCCCCACGTAAAGCACCCCCTGATAGGGTGCGCCGCGCCGGGCCATTTCCTTCAGCGTCGGATAGACGATCTCGTCCATGGTCTTTCGCGCCACCGCATCGCTCAGCACCGGCGCGGGCGAATAGGCGCCCATGCCGCCGGTGTTGGGGCCGGTGTCGCCCTCGCCCACGCGCTTGTGATCCTGCGCCGTGCCGATGGGCAGCGCGTCCTCGCCATCGCAAAGCACGAAGAACGACGCCTCCTCGCCCTCCATGAATTCCTCGATCACCACCTCGGCCCCGGCCGCGCCGAACGCGCCGCCGAACATGTCGTCGAGCGCCGTCAGCGCCTGTTCCACCGTCTCGGCCACGACAACGCCCTTGCCCGCCGCCAACCCGTCGGCCTTGATCACGATCGGCGCGCCATTGTCCTCCACGTAAGCCCGCGCCGCCGCGTGATCCGTGAAATGGGTATAGCCCGCGGTCGGTGCGCCCGCCGCGTCGCAGATTTCCTTGGTGAAGCTTTTCGACGTTTCCAGCCGCGCCGCCGCCGCCGAAGGGCCGAAGACCGACATCCCCGCCGCGCGCAGCCGGTCGGCCACGCCCGCTTCCAGCGGCGCCTCCGGCCCCACGATCACGAACTCGATCGCGTTCTCTTCGGCGAAGGTCGCGACCAGCCCCGGGTTCATGATGTCGATGCTGGCGCATTCCGCGATCTGCGCGATCCCCGCATTGCCCGGCGCCACGATGAGCTTGTCGCATTTCGGGTTCTGCATCACCGCCCAGGCAAGGGCATGTTCGCGCCCGCCGCCGCCGAGGATAAGGATGTTCATGGGCTGCCCTTCCGCTTGGCCTTTGCTTGGCCGCGTTCTAGGATGCGCGCGCGTCCGTGGCAAGCGAGGCCCCATGTCAGACCTGATCGACGACCCATCCCCGGGCATGAACGAGCCCGAATTCACCGTCTCGGAATTCTCCAACGCGATCAAGCGCGTGATCGAGGGCGAGTTCGGCCATGTCCGCATCCGTGGCGAGGTGGGCCGCGTCTCGCGTCCGCGCTCGGGGCATGTCTATCTCGACCTCAAGGATGACCGCTCGGTGCTGTCGGGCGTGATCTGGAAAGGCGTGGCCACGCGCCTCTCGGTGCAGCCCGAGGAAGGGATGGAGATGGTGGCGACGGGGCGCATCACCACCTTCGGCGGCCAATCGCGTTACCAGATCGTGATCGAGGATCTGAAACCGGCGGGGCTGGGCGCGCTGATGGCGATGCTGGAAAAGCGCAAGGCGGCACTCGCCGCCGAAGGGCTGTTCGCGCCCGAGCGCAAGCGGAAACTGCCCTACCTGCCCGAGGTGATCGGCGTCGTCACCTCGCCCTCGGGCGCGGTGATCCGCGACATCCTTCACCGGCTGCGCGACCGTTTCCCGCGCAAGGTTCTGATCTGGCCCGTCGCCGTGCAGGGCGAGAAATGCGCGCCCGAGGTGGCCAACGCGATTCGCGGCTTCAACGCGCTTGACCCCGGTGGGCGCATCCCGCGGCCCGATCTCATTATCGTCGCGCGCGGCGGGGGCAGCATCGAGGATCTCTGGGGCTTCAACGAGGAAATCGTCGCCCGCGCCGCCGCCGCGTCGGACATTCCGCTGATCTCGGCGGTGGGGCATGAAACCGACACCACGTTGATCGACTTCGTTTCGGACATGCGCGCACCGACCCCCTCGGCAGCGGCCGAACTTGCCGTGCCGGTGCGGCTCGACCTTCTGGCCTGGGTCGAGGGGCAGGGCGCGCGCATGTCCCATGCCGCCGGACAGGGCATCGCCGCGCGTGGCCAGCGCCTGCGCGATCTGGCGCGCGCATTGCCCCGGCCCCAGACATTGATCGAAGGCGCCGCACAACGGCTCGACCGCGCGGGTGAGCGGCTTCCGGCGGCGCTCATCACCGGGGTGCAGCGCCGCCAGGTGCATCTATCGCAACGCGCGGGTGCGCTGCGCCCGGCCACGCTGCGCCGCCAGATCGCGCAGGAACGGCGCCATCTCGACGGGCTCGCCCCACGCCTGGCCGCCGGGCTGCTCCAGACCATCCGCACCCGGCGCGACGCGCTGGGCCGCCGCACCGACCGGCTCAGCCCCGGTCCAATCCTGCGTGACATCGCGGCCAGGGCCGACCGGCTCGCGGCGGTGGCGCGTCGGCTTGCACTCGCGGGCACCCCCCGGATCGACGAGGCAAGGCGCCGTCTCGCCGCGCTCGATCGACTGCGCGAGACGCTGGGCTACAAGGCCACGCTGAGGCGCGGCTATGCCGTGGTGCGCGGCGAGGCCGGGGTGCTGACCACCCGATCCGCCGCCGAGAACGCCGGCGCGCTGGAAATCGAGTTCCAGGACGGGAGGTTGAAAATCGGCGGTGGCAGCGCATCGAAAACCCGCAAACCCGCCAAGCCACCCAAGCAGGGCAGCCTGTTCTGACGATTTTTCTGCGGAAAATTATAGCATGTTGCACCGAATGGGATTCGTCTCGTGCCCAACGAGAGGGCAGCGCCCGCCCTGTCTGTCGGAATTTCTGTATATTGGTAA
>JAABTV010000096.1 GCA_011389685.1 Paracoccaceae bacterium | reverse complement strand
GCGTCCAAGCGTCGGCTTTTCGTTCTGCCGCAGCTTGTGCGGGCGCTGCGCGCCGCGATTGCCGAGCACCGGGGCGAAGTCACGGCCGAGGTGGTGAGCGCCAAGCCCCTGACCAAGACGCAGGAGAGCAAGCTTGCCAAATCGCTCAAGTCCAGCTTCGGCAAGGACGTGAACATTCATGCGACCGTCGATGAGAACCTCATCGGCGGTCTTGTCGTCAAGGTGGGTTCGAAGATGATCGACACGTCGATCCGCTCGCGCCTGAATTCCCTCCAGAATGCAATGAAAGAGGTCGGATAAATGGGTATCCAAGCAGCAGAGATTTCTGCGATCCTGAAGGACCAGATCAAGGAATTCGGCAAGGATGCCGAGGTTGCCGAGATCGGTCGGGTGCTGTCAGTGGGCGACGGGATTGCCCGGGTTTACGGACTGGACAAGGTCCAGGCCGGCGAGATGGTGGAATTCCCCGGTGGTATCCGGGGCATGGCGCTGAACCTCGAAGCCGACAACGTGGGCGTGGTGATCTTCGGCTCGGACCGCGACATCAAGGAAGGCGATACCGTCAAGCGCACCAACGCGATCGTGGACGTGCCGGTGGGCGATGCGCTTCTGGGGCGCGTGGTCGACGGTCTGGGCAACCCGATCGACGGCAAGGGGGCGATCGAAACCTCCGAGCGCAGCCTGGCCGACGTGAAGGCGCCGGGCATCATCCCGCGCAAATCGGTGCATGAGCCGATGGCGACCGGCCTCAAGGCCGTCGACTCGATGATCCCGATCGGGCGCGGCCAGCGCGAGTTGATCATCGGCGACCGCCAGACCGGCAAGACCGCCGTGGCGCTGGACACGATCCTCAACCAGAAAGCCTATAACGACGCGGCGGGCGACGACGAGAGCAAGAAGCTCTATTGCGTCTATGTCGCCATCGGGCAGAAACGCTCGACTGTGGCGCAGCTTGTGAAGAAGCTCGAGGAGACCGGCGCGATCGAGTATTCGATCGTGGTGGCGGCGACCGCGTCCGACCCCGCGCCGATGCAGTTCCTCGCGCCCTATTCGGCGACCGCGATGGCGGAGCATTTCCGCGACAACGGGCGCCACGCGCTGATCATCTATGACGACCTGTCCAAACAGGCCGTGGCCTATCGCCAGATGTCGCTGTTGCTGCGCCGCCCGCCGGGGCGTGAAGCCTATCCGGGCGACGTGTTCTACCTGCACTCGCGCCTGCTGGAACGCTCGGCCAAGCTCAACGAGGATCACGGCGCCGGGTCGCTGACCGCGCTGCCGATCATCGAAACGCAAGCCGGCGACATCTCGGCCTTCATCCCGACCAACGTGATCTCGATCACCGACGGCCAGATCTTCCTTGAGACCGACCTCTTCTACCAGGGTGTCCGCCCGGCCGTGAACACCGGCCTGTCGGTGAGCCGGGTCGGTGGTTCGGCCCAGACCAACGCGATGAAATCGGTCGCCGGGCCGGTCAAGCTCGAGCTTGCGCAATATCGCGAGATGGCGGCATTCGCGCAGTTCGGCTCGGATCTCGATGCCGCGACCCAGCGGCTGCTGAACCGCGGTGCCCGCCTGACCGAGTTGATGAAGCAGGCGCAATATGCGCCGCTCACCAATGCCGAGATCGTCTGCGTGATCTATGCGGGCACCAAGGGCTATCTCGACAAGATGCCGGTGGACGATGTGGGGCGGTTCGAGAAGGGGCTGCTGGCGCATCTGCGCAGCAAGCATCAGGATCTGCTCGATTTCATCACCAAGGAGGATCCCAAGATCAAGGGTGAGGCCGAGGACAGGATCAAGGCTGCGCTGGACGAATTCGCCGCCGATTTCGGGTAAGGGGAGATCGGGCAATGGCGAATCTCAAGGATCTGAAGAACAGGATCTCGTCGGTCAAGTCGACCCGCAAGATCACCAAGGCCATGCAGATGGTGGCGGCGGCGAAACTGCGCCGGGCGCAGGAGGCTGCGGAGATGTCGCGCCCCTACACCGAACGGTTCAACGCGGTGATCGCCAAGCTTGCCGCGTCGGTGGGCGATGCCGAGAACGCGCCCCGGCTGCTGGCCGGGACCGGCGCGGACAAGGTGCATCTCCTGGTGGTGATGACTGCCGAGCGGGGCCTGTGCGGCGGTTTCAACGCCAATATCGCCAAGCTCGCCAAGGTGGAGGCGACCAAGCTGGCGGCCGAGGGCAAGACGGTCAAGGTCATCACCGTCGGCAAGAAGGGCCGCGACGCGATGAAACGCGATTACGGCGATCTGTTCATCGACCATGTCGACCTGAGTGAGGTCAAGCGCGTGGGTTATGCCGACGCGCAGGCGATCGCGGCCAATGTGCTCGAACGTTTCGACGCGGAAGAGTTCGACGTGGCCAAGATCTTCTTTTCGCGGTTCCAGAACGTGGTGACCCAGATCCCGACCATGCAACAGATCATCCCCGCCGATGTGGGCGACGATGACGCGGTCGATACCGACAGCTTCTATGAGTTCGAGCCCGACGAGACCGAGATCCTCGCCGAGCTTCTGCCCAGCGGTGTCGCGACGCAGATCTTCAGCGCATTGCTTGAGAATGGCGCTTCGGAGCAGGGCGCGCGGATGTCGGCGATGGACAACGCCACCCGCAACGCCGGCGACATGATCGACAAGCTGACCATCGAATACAACCGCACCCGTCAGGCCGTGATCACCAACGAGCTTATCGAAATCATTTCCGGCGCGGAAGCGCTGTAAGACAAACCGGAGACGAAACATGGCAAACGCAAAAGGCAAAGTGACCCAGGTCATCGGCGCCGTGGTGGACGTTCAGTTCACCGATCACCTGCCGGCGATCCTCAACGCGCTGGAAACCGACAATCACGGCAAGAAGCTGGTCCTCGAAGTGGCGCAGCACCTGGGTGAGAACACGGTGCGCACCATCGCGATGGACGCGACCGAGGGGCTGGTGCGCGGCCAGGAGGTGACGGATACCGATGCGCCGATCATGGTGCCGGTGGGCAATGCCACGCTGGGCCGGATCCTCAACGTGATCGGCGAGCCGGTCGATGAGAAGGGCCCGATCGAAGCGACCGAGACCCGCGCCATCCACCAGTCCGCGCCCGATTTCGCGGAACAGGCCACCGAGTCGGAAATCCTCGTGACCGGCATCAAGGTCGTCGACCTGCTGGCCCCCTATTCGAAGGGCGGCAAGATCGGCCTGTTCGGCGGCGCCGGCGTGGGCAAGACGGTTCTGATCCAGGAGTTGATCAACAACATCGCCAAGGTGCATTCGGGCCTGTCGGTCTTTGCCGGCGTCGGGGAACGGACCCGCGAGGGCAACGACCTCTACCACGAGATGATCGATTCCGGCGTTCTGACTCCGGACAACCTGACCGATTCCAAGATCGCGCTGGTCTATGGCCAGATGAACGAGCCTCCCGGCGCACGGGCCCGCGTGGCGCTGACCGGTCTGACGCTGGCCGAACAGTTCCGCGATGCCACCGGCGCCGATGTGCTGTTCTTCGTCGACAACATCTTCCGCTTCACGCAGGCGGGGTCGGAAATGTCGGCTCTTCTGGGCCGCATCCCCTCGGCCGTTGGCTATCAGCCGACGCTGGCCACCGACATGGGCCAGATGCAGGAGCGGATCACCTCGACCAAGAACGGCTCGATCACCTCGATCCAGGCGGTTTACGTGCCCGCGGACGACCTCACCGACCCGGCGCCCGCGACCACATTCGCCCACCTCGACGCGACCACGGTTCTCAACCGCGCGATCTCGGAGCTGGGCATCTACCCGGCCGTGGACCCGCTCGATTCGACCTCGCGGCTGATGGACCCGCTGATCATCGGCGAGGAGCATTACAGCGTGGCCCGCGACGTGCAGGAAATCCTGCAACGATACAAGGCGCTTCAGGACATCATCGCGATTCTCGGCATGGACGAGCTTTCCGAAGAGGACAAGCTCACCGTGGCGCGGGCCCGCAAGATCCAGCGCTTCCTCAGCCAGCCGTTCGATGTGGCCAAGGTCTTTACCGGTTCGGACGGTGTGCAGGTCCCGCTTGAAAAGACCATCGACAGCTTCAAGCGCGTCGTCGCCGGCGAGTTCGACCACCTGCCCGAAGGCGCGTTCTACATGGTGGGTGACATCGACGAGGCGGTCGCGAAAGCCGAGAAGATGGCCTCTGACGCGGCTTGATCCCGGCCGTCCCCCGTCCCTTGCATGAGGGTGGGGGACAGGGTCCGGAAAGGAGATGAACATGGCTGATACGATGCAATTCGACCTGGTGAGTCCCGAGCGGAGCCTGGCCTCGCTCCAGGTGGCGGAGATCCAGATGCCGGGGGCCGATGGCGACATGACCGCGATGCCGGGCCACACGCCCCTGATCACGACGCTGCGCCCCGGGGTGGTCCGGGTCCGGGGGCCCGAGGGCGAACGGGAATTCCTCGTGACCGGGGGTTTCGCCGAGATCAGCGCCGATGCCGCCAGCATCCTGGCCGAGCTGGCCAAACCGATGGGCGATGCCACGGGCGCCGATCTCGAACCGCTGATCGAGGCGGCAACCTCAACCGTGGCCGAAGCCACGGGCGCGGCGCGGGATCGGGCCGACAAGCAACTGGCCGATCTCAGGGCCTTGCGCGAGATGGTGGCCGGTTGAACCACCCGCCGCCCGGGTTTCAGACCAGCGAAAGGCCCCGATGGATTTCGGGGCCTTTTGGCTTTGCAAAATCCGGCAAATCCGGCGAGTTTCGGGGTAGATCAATGACACGCGCCGCGAAAGGCAGGGCATGAAACGTCTGACGTCGCAGATGATGGGCATCTTGCAGGGCAACGAGACGCTGTTCGAGGATTTCGAGGACGGCGGCGAGATGTGGACCGGCAGCGGTCAGCGTGAACGGCGCAAGGCGGTGGTTTTCCCGGAAGCCTTCAGCGAAGCGCCGGCGGTGCAATGCGCGCTGTCGCTCTGGGATGTGGACAACGGGGCCAACATGCGCGCCGATATCGAGGCCGAGAATGTCGCCGCCGAGGGGTTCGACCTGGTATTTCGCACCTGGGGCGACACCAGGATCGCGCGCGTGCGCATCGGATGGATCGCGATCGGGCCGGCCCCGAACGAAGACGATTGGGAGCTTTACTGAGCTTCGCTTCGCGGGACACGGCGAGAGCCTGGCGAAGCCGGAATTTTTCAAAAATTCCGGGCCGTTTTCTTTGAAAGAAAACGGTTCGCGCTGGCGTTGCCGGGTGGGATCGCCCGAAATTTGCGGAAGCGTTCGGCCGATATTCAGAAAATGCCTTCGTAGATCGGTTCGAGCATGTCGGTGTCAAAGAGCGAGCTGACGCTGGTGCCGTTCCAGATGTTCAGGATCGCCTGTGCGAAAAGCGGTGCGGTGGGCAGGATGCGGATATTGGGTGCGGATCGGGCGGGCCCGGTGGCCTCGATGGAATCGGTGATGACCAGCGATTTCATCACCGATTTGCTGATCCGCTCGACCGCCGGGCCCGACAGCACCCCGTGCGAGATGTAGGAATGGACCTCGCTGGCGCCCTTTTCCATGATCACCTCGGCGGCCTTGCACAGCGTGCCCGCGGTGTCGCAGATATCATCGACGATGATGCAGCATTTGCCTTCGACATTGCCGATCACGGTCATCTCCTCGACTTCGCCGGGTTTCTCGCGGCGCTTGTCGACGATGGCGAGCGGGGCGTCGATCCGCTTGGCCAGTTCGCGGGCCCGGGCGACGCCGCCGACATCGGGCGAGACGACCATCACATCCGAAAGCCGATCGGCGAATTGTTTCTTGATATCGAGGGCAAAGAGCGGCGAGGCATAGAGGTTGTCGACCGGAATGTCGAAGAACCCCTGGATCTGGGCGGCGTGCAGGTCCATGGTCAGCACCCGCTCGATCCCGGCGCCGACGATCATGTTGGCCACGAGCTTGGCCGAGATCGGGGTGCGGGCCTTGGTGCGGCGGTCCTGGCGGGCATAGCCGAAATAGGGGATCACGGCGGTGGTGCGCGAGGCCGAGGAGCGGCGCAGCGCGTCGGACATGATCAGCAGTTCCATCAGGTTGTCATTGGCCGGGTTCGAGGTCGGCTGAATGATGAACATGTCCTCGCCGCGGACATTCTCGAACACCTCGACAAAGATCTCGCCGTCGTTGAAGCGTTCGACGCGGGTATCGACAAGCTGTGTGTTGACCCCGCGATGCATCGACATGCGGCGCGCGATGCCCTTGGCGAGAGACAGGTTGGCATTGCCCGAAATGAGTTTCGGTTCCTTGGTGATCGACATGGTGGCGTGTTCCCCGGGTGCGTCTGGCGTGACAGAATCGTGACGTTGACACCGCTTAGCATCTCTCTAGGGTCTGGCAAAGACATGCCGCCCCGAGAGCAGCGCGAAGGAGAAAATTTTGGCCCGGATCGATTACTATTTTTCCACGCTGAGCCCCTATGTCTATCTCGCGGGGCAGCGGCTGGAAGAGATCGCAGCGCGGCACGGGGTGGCGATCACCTACAAGCCGGTGGATATCGGGGCAGTGTTCGCGCGCACCGGCGGCACGCCGTTGCCCGAGCGGTCGCCGGCGCGGCAGGCCTATCGGTTGCAGGAATTGCGCCGCCAGTCGAGCAAGGCGGGATTGCCGCTGACCCTGAAACCGGCCTTCTTTCCGACCAACCCGGCGCCATCGTCCTACGCGGTCATCGCGGCGCAGGGTGCCGGTGGGGGCGACCTCGGGGCGTTGGTGCATGGGTTGTTGCGGGCCTGCTGGGCCGAGGAGCGTGACATTGCCGAGGAAAGGGTGGTGCAGGATTGCCTGAGCGCGGCGGGGTTCGATCCGGGGCTGACCATGAGCGGGCTTCTGAGCGGGGCCGAGACCTATGCCCGCAACACCGAGGACGCGGTTGCGGCGGGTGTGTTCGGCGCGCCGTTCTATGTCTGCGAGGATGGCGAGATGTTCTGGGGGCAGGACCGGCTGGGCGATCTCGATGCGCATCTGGCGGGCGAGCTGTAACATGGTCAAGGACATTCGCGGCGGTCACCCGACATTCTGGACCGAGTTCGGCACCGGCCCGCGCCGGGCGCTGCTGATCCATTGTTCGCTGGCCCATTCGGGCGCGTGGAAGGGCATGGCCGCGCATCTCGGCAATGACCTGACGATGCGGGCCTATGACCTGCCGGGACATGGGCGCAGCGATGACTGGACGCCGGCGCGCGACATGCAGGAGTTGTCGGTGGCGATGGCCGCCGACGTGATCGGCGGTGACGGTCCGATGGACGTGATCGGCCATTCCTTCGGTGCGACCGTGGCCTTGCGGCTGGCGATCGAGCGGCCGGAGCTGGTGCGCAGTCTTGTCCTGATCGAGAGCGTGTTCATCGCCGCGGCCCTGGCCGACAACCCGGAGCTGGTGGCGCTGCATGACGACATGAACGCCGGGTTCCGGGAGGCGCTGGTTGCGGGCGATCGGCGGGAAGCGGCGCGCGCCTTCATGCGCGACTGGGGTGACGGGCGGCCCTGGGAGAGCCTGCCGCAGGAGCAGCGCGACATGCTGACCGCGAAGATCCACCTGATCCAGGCCAACCAGGCGACGGTTCTGGAGGACCGCCCGCGGATCCTGGCGGACCGGCGGATCGAGGCGCTGGACGTGCCGGCGCTGTTGCTGCGCGGGGCCGAAAGCTCGGTCTTCGTGGGGCCGACCCATGCGGCGATTGCCCGCCGGCTCAGCGGCGCGCGGGATGTGGCGATCGAGGGGGCGGGGCATATGGCGCCGATCACCCATCCGCGCGCGGTGGCCGATCTGGTCTCGGATTTCCTCGCGGACGTGCCCGAGCGGGTGAACGTGGATTGAGCGGCGGCGGGGGGCGCTGCCCCCCGGGGCGCAAGACGCGTTGCGTCTTGTCGCCTTCCCCCCGGAGTATTTCAGAGGCTGTTGCACTCGATCGAATTCACCCCGCCCGGGCTGCTTGCAGCCCGGGCAGCGCCCGCCCCGCCCCATGGGCGGGCG
>JAABTV010000010.1 GCA_011389685.1 Paracoccaceae bacterium | reverse complement strand
AGGTCAAGAGCCGCTCCTGGTTGGCGGCGTCGATATGGGGGGTTTCGTTAAACCCGTGAAGATAGACCGATTTCGCAGAGTAAACGAAACGGTTGACGGCGCAATTCTTGATCTGGAGTTGCAGCTTGATCTGCTGGCCTGGCCCGCAATCGAGTTGCGCCGCGATCAGACGGGCAATCGGCCCGCCCGAGGACACGGCCAGCACCTGGGCATGGTCGGGGTCCATGATCGTGCGGCGGGCCGCCTCGACCCGCGCGGTGAAATCGGCCCAGCTTTCGGTCGCCCCGGCGATGCCACCCTGCTCCCATTCCAGCACCGTGTCGCGCAGGGTGCGGAAATGGCTCTTGCGTTCGGTGTGCATGTTTTCGGGTGCCGGTTGTCCGGCGAATTTCGCATTCAGAAGATCGGTGAAATCGAACTCGTTGAGGCCGGTGTGGATGCCCGGTTGGAGCGTCATCTCCAGCCCTTCGAGAATCCCGTCGAGGGTTTCGCGATGGCGCAGCATGTCGCCGATGAAGACCGCCGAGGGCCGGACACCCTGCGCCTTGAGCGCCCGGCCCAGCTCGCGCGATTGTTCATGGCCCAGCGGCGAGAGCTTGTCGTAATTCGCGGCGCCGAAAGAAGCCTGCGCATGCCGGACAAGGAAAAGCTCAGCCACCGCACAACTCCTGTCGTGCATCCGCGTATTCGGCCGCCAGACGGTCGATCAGAGCCGTTGCCGGGGTGATTTCCCTGACCGCGCCGATACCCTGCCCCGCGCCCCAGATCTCTTTCCAGCTTTTGGGTTTCTCGCGGTCGGCACCGAAATCCATCTTTGACGGGTCCGAATCCTCGAGATTGTCGGGGTCCATCCCCGCCCGCGCAATCGAGGGTTTGAGGTAATTGCCGTGCACCCCGGTGAAGAGGTTGGAATAGACGATATCCTCGGCGCCGCTCTCGACGATCATCTGCTTGTATTCGGGCTGGGCGTTGGCCTCGTCGGTGGCGATGAAGGGGGTGCCGATATAGGCGAGATCCGCGCCCATCGCCTGTGCGGCGAGGATGGATTTTCCATTGGCGATCGCGCCCGAAAGCGCCACCGGCCCATCAAACCATTCACGAATCTCGCTGATCAGCGCAAAGGGCGATTGCGCGCCCGCATGGCCACCCGCGCCGGCGGCCACGGCAATCAGGCCGTCGGCGCCTTTCTCGATGGCCTTTTTCGCAAATCGGTTGTTGATGATGTCGTGCAGCGTGATGCCGCCACAGCTATGCGCGGCCTCGTTCACCTCGACCCGTGCGCCCAGCGATGTGATCCAGATCGGCACCTTCCATTTCGCGCAGATTTCAAGATCCCGTTCCAGCCGGCTGTTCGAGCGATGCACGATCTGGTTCACCGCAAAGGGGGCGGCGGGGTGATCGGGATTGGCCTGGTTGTGGCGGTCAAGCTCTTCGGTGATGCGTTTGAGCCAGGCGTCGAGCAGGATCGGCTCGCCCTCCTTCTCGCGCGCGTTGAGCGCGGGAAAGGCGCCCACGATCCCGGCCTTGCATTGCGCGATGACCAGGTCGGGGTTCGAGATGATGAAAAGCGGAGAACCGATGACGGGGATCCGCAGATTGGCGAGTTGGGTGGGTAGGGTCATGATCGTCTCGGTAAGGGAAGGTGGGCGAATCGCCCACCCTACGGTTGCTGTAGGGTGGGCGATTCGCCCACCATGCCTTGCGCTCAGAGAACCTCGAACAGGCCCGCGGCCCCCATGCCGCCGCCGACGCACATGGTGCAGACCACGTATTTTGCGCCGCGCCGCTTGCCCTCGATCAGGGCATGGCCGACCATCCGCGCGCCAGACATTCCATAGGGGTGACCGATCGAGATCGCCCCGCCATCGACGTTGAGGTTTTCCATCGGAATCCCCAGCACGCGGGCCGATTGCAGCACCTGGCTCGCGAATGCCTCGTTCAGTTCCCACAACCCGATATCGTCCATGGTCAACCCGTTTGCCTTGAGCAATTTGGGCACGGCATAGATCGGGCCGATGCCCATCTCGTCGGGCTCGCACCCGGCGGCGGTCACGCCGATATAGCGGCCGAGCGGTGCCAGCCCGCGTTTCTCGGCCTCCTTGGCCTCCATCACCACGGCGGCGGATGCCCCATCGGACAACTGGCTCGCATTGCCTGCGGTGATGTATTTGCCTTCCTTGATCACCTGTCCGTTCTTGAAGACCGGTTGCAGCCCCTGAAGGCTTTCAAGCGTGGTGCCGGGGCGATTGCCCTCGTCCTTTTCAAGGGTCACCTCCTTGAAGGAAACCTCCTTGGTCTCCTTGTCCATCACGCCCATCGTGGTGGTCAGCGGCACGATCTCGTCATCGAACTTGCCTGCGTCCTGCGCGGCAGCGGTGCGTTGCTGCGATCGCAGGGCGTATTCGTCCTGGTCCTCGCGGCTCACGCCATAGCGTTCGGCGACCGTTTCGGCGGTTTCCAGCATCGACATGTAGAGCGCGGGCTTGTGTTCCATGATCCACTTGTCGGCGAGGTGGTCGGTGCGCATCTTCTCATTCTGCACGAGGCTGATCGATTCGACCCCGCCGCCCACGGCGATGTCCATGCCATCGTGAACGACCTGCTTGGCCGCGGTGGCGATCGCCATCATGCCCGAGGAACACTGCCGATCGAGGCTCATTCCGGCGACGGTCACGGGCAGGCCCGCGCGAATCGCCGCCTGGCGGCCGATATTGCCGCCGGTGCTGCCTTGCTGAAGCGCCGCGCCGATGATGCAATCCTCGACCTCGGACCCATCGAGCCCCGCGCGCGAGACCGCGTTGGAGACCGCGTGGCCGATGAGGGTTTGCGCCGATGTGGCATTGAACGCACCGCGATAGGCCTTGCCGATCGGGGTGCGGGCGGTGGAAACGATTACGGCGTCACGCATGTCTTAATCCTTTTGGTCGAGTGAGATGCCGCGCAACTGGGCGGCCATCCGGATGTATTTGTTGGTCTGGTCGAAGGCCCCGGGCATTTCCGTCTGGCCTTCGGGGTCGCGGATACGGGCCATGTTGGCGATCACCGCCTCGGGCGTCAAATCCTCATCGGCAAGCGCCACGCCCGGCGTTTCATGGATCTTGGTTTCGGCGAAACATCCGCCGCCCGCGCCAAGGATCATTTTCGACGGCGCATCCTCGGCCACCAGCGCCAGAAGGCCCGGCGTGATGGTTTCGGGTTTCAGCAGCGGCAACACCTCGGGCGGCAGCAAGTCCTCGGTCATCCGCGTGGCCGCGGTGGGGGCGAGCATGTTGACGCGGATGTTCTTGCGGTGGCCCTCCTGGTGCAGCACGTTCATCAGCCCCAGCATTGCCGTCTTGGCCGCGCCATAGTTCGACTGGCCGAAATTGCCGTAAAGCCCCGAGGCCGAGGTGGTAAAGACGATGCGGCCGTATTCACGCTCGATCATGTGGCGCCAGAGCGCGTGGGTGCAGTTGACGCTGCCGGTCAGATGCACGTCCATCACCAGGTTGAAATCCTCAAGGCTCATCTTGGCAAAGGTCTTGTCGCGCAGGATGCCGGCGTTGTTCACGAGGATATCGACATGGCCGTATTCGGCGATGGCGGCGTTCACCATCTCTTGCACCTGTTTCGGGTCTGCCACGTTGGCGCCATTGGCAATGGCATGACCGCCCGCGTCGCGGATTTCCTTCACGACCGCCCTGGCGGCTTCGGATGATCCGCCCGAGCCGTCGCGCGCCGCGCCCAGATCGTTGACCACGACCCGCGCTCCGCGGGCGGCCAGCCCCAGCGCATGGCTGCGGCCAAGGCCCGCCCCCGCGCCGGTCACGATCGCCACGCGGCCATCAAAACGAACTGTCATGCTTCCTCTCCGAAATAGCGCCGCCCGATCCAGTCGGCGGCCAGTGCGGGTTTGTCCTCGCCCTCGATCTCCACTTCGACCGAGGTGTAGGAAGTCACGAAGCCCGGCTTGCTCTCATCCAGCGCGGTCAGTGTGAAATGCCCCCGGATGCGGGCCCCCGCCGGCACCGGCGACAGGAACCGCACCTTGTCGAAGCCATAATTCACCCCCATCGCCACGCCTTCCAGCACGGGCATTTCATAAACCATCGCCGAGAGCATCGAAAGCGTCAGGAGCCCGTGCGCGATGGTGGTGCCGAACGGGGTGTCCTTCGCGGCCTCGGGATCGACATGGATGAACTGCCAATCCTCGGTGACGTCGGCAAAGGCGTCGATGCGCTTCTGGTCAATGGTGAACCAGCTTGAGGTGCCCATCTTCTTGCCCACCAGTGCGCGCATCTCCTCAAGCGTGAGTGTCTGGGCCATGTCAGAGATCCTCGTTGAACAGGCTGCCCTGCGCCTTGGATTGCATGCCCCCCGACAAGGGAAGGATCGCGCCCGAAAGATAGGCCCCGCCGCGCCCGCACAGGTATTGCAGCGCCCCGGCGATGTCCTCGGGGCTGCCCACGCGGCCCAGTGGCACGCCCTCGGCGGCCTTGTCCTGGCCCTCCTTGGTGGCGATGGCAAAGGCGGTCATCTTGGACACGAACGGCCCGGGCGCGATGGCGTTCACGGTGATATGCTCGGGCGCAAGATCGTTCGACAGAACCCGCGTCATGTGATGCACCGCCGCTTTGGACACGGCATAGGAATAGGTCAGCGTTCCTTTCGGAATATCGCCCATGACCGAGCCCACATTGACCACCCGCGCCGGATCGTCGGGCGTGGCCGCCTTGCGCAACAGCGGCAAGAGCTGTTGGGTGAGGTGAAACATCCCCTGCACGTTGAGCTTCAAAAGCTTGTCCCACGCCTCGTAAGGATGATCGCCCAGCGGCGCGCCCCATGTGCGGCCTGCGTTGTTCATCAGGATATGGAGCGTATCGGTGCGCGCCTCGACCTCCTTCACGATGGCGTCGATGCCCGCCTCGCTCGCCACGTCACCGCCGAACCCCTCGACGCTTCCGGGCAGGCCCAGCGCGTTGACCTCGTTCGCCACCGCTTCGCAGGCATCGGCCTTGCGCGAACAGATCAGAACCCGCGCCCCCGCGGCGGCCAGCCCTTCGGTCGCCATACGCCCGATCCCTGTCGCCCCGCCGGTGACAAGCGCCACCTTGCCGCTCAGATCAAAGAGCGCCGATGGTGTCATTGTGCTCATGTCATTCCTCCCTCAAAGCCCGCGCATGGCCGCGACGATCGCGGCATGGTGGCCGTAATCGCCCAACCACTCTGCACCAACGCGGGCGCGTTTCATGAAAAACCCTGCGTCATAATCATCGGTCATGCCGATGCCGCCATGCATTTGCACCCCCTCCATGACCGCCAGTTTCGCGGTCTGCGTCGCTCGCGCCTTGGCGAGACTCACTGCCAGTTGCGCTCTCTCCGGCTCGTGATCGAGCACCCGGCCCGCATGGGCCACGGCGCTGGCTGTCACCTCGATCTCGGCGAAGAGATGCGCGGCGCGGTGTTGCAGCGCCTGGAACGAGCCGATGGTGCGGTCGAACTGCTTGCGCTCCTTGAGATAGCCCAGCGTCATTGCCGAAATGCCCGCCGTCAGGCCCGACAACTCGGCCGCCAGTGCCGCCTGTCCCGCGCGCAATCCCGGCGCCAGCGCGGCCAGACCGCCGCCGACCTCGCCGACCACATCTTCGCCCGTGGCCTCCACGTTCTCGAAGTCGAGCGTCGCGAAATCGCGCGCGTCGATGCTGTCCGCCGCCGTGTGCGCAAGTCCCGCGCGGGCTGTGTCGATGTCGAAAAGGGTCAGCCCCTCCTCGCCCTCGCCGCTGCGGGCCAACACCAGAACACGGTCGGCGCTGGCCCCGTCGGCGACAAACACCTTCCGCCCCGAAAGGCGGAACCCGTTGCCCTCTGGCCGCGCTTCCATCGCGGTCAGGTCGGGCGCATGTTTCGGCCCCTCGTCCACCGCCAGTGCATAAAGCGCCGTACCCTCGGCGATCTGTGAAAGTCGATCCGACCCAGCCACGCGCATCGTGCTGGCCGCGATCACCGCCGATGAAAGGAATGGCGAGGCCGCAAGTGTGCGGCCCATCTCCTCGGCCAGGATGCCCGCCGCGCGGTGGCCCATATCGGCCCCGCCATGGTCTTCACCGATCAGAACCCCGGCCCAACCCATCTGCGCCATTTCGCGCCAAAGCCCCGGATCGAACGCCCGGCCCGCATCGCGGTTGGTGCGAAACGCGCTCACCGGTGCGTTCTCATCCAGAAATCCGCGCGCCGCGTCGCGCAGCATGCCCTCGTCTTCGGTATCGACAAGTCTTTCCATCATCCGGCCCCTTATTTCGAAGGCAATTCGAGAACGCGCTTCGAGACGATGTCCAGCATCACCTCGGAGGTGCCGCCCTCGATCGAATTGGCCTTGGAGCGCAGCCAAGGCGCCGCCAGCCCTTCGCCCCAGTCGAGCGCCTCGGACCCGCGCGTCGACATGATGATCTCCTGCCGCCGCTTGTTGAGTTCGGTGCCGTAGTATTTCAGCATGGCCGAGGCATGGCCCACCCCCGCGCCGCTTTCGGCCATGTCCTTGTAACGCTCCATGGTCAGGCAAAAGGCGAGGCTGTCGACCTCAAGCTCCATCGCTTGTGCGCGGATGACCGGATCGGCCCCCGCCACCATGTCCATGTCGCCGATCATCTCCGACAGGGTGGCCCCGGAGGTGAGCCCGCCGCTGCCGCCGCCGATCATCTCGCGCTCATGGGTGAGCAGGTATTTCGCCACGTCCCAGCCGCGGTTCATCTCGCCCACGATGGCGCCCTCTTTCGGCACTTTCACGTTGTCGAAGAAGGTTTCGCAGAACGGCGATGCCCCGGAAATCAGGCGAATGGGCCGGGTGGAAACGCCGGGCGTTTCCATGTCGATCAGCATGAAGGAAATGCCCAGATGCTTGGGTGCGTCGCGGTCGGTGCGCACGAGGGCGAAAATCTTGTCGGCCTTGTCGGCGTAAGAGGTCCAGATCTTTTGCCCGTTCACCAGCCAGTGATCGCCCATGTCCTCGGCCCGGGTCTGGACATTGGCAAGGTCCGAGCCAGCGCCGGGTTCGGAATAGCCCTGGCACCAACGGATGCGCCCGGCGGTGATCTCGGGCAGGTGCTCGGCCTTCTGTTCCGGCGTGCCGAATTGCAACAGCGCCGGCCCCAGCATCCAGATCCCGAAACTGTCGAGCGGCGAGGGCGCGCCCGCGCGGTCCATCTCGTCACGCAGGATCTTTTCCTCGTTCCGGCTCAACCCGCCGCCGCCATACTCGACGGGCCAGCGCGGACAGGTCAGACCGCGCGCGTGGCAGCGTTCAAGCCAGTCCTTCTGCGCCTGCGAGCGAAATTCCCACTTGCGCCCGCCCCAGCAGATCGTGTCCTCGTTGCGGGGCTGTCCGCGCAAGGCGTCGGGCAGATTCTCGGCGATCCATTCCGCGATCTCCTTGCGGAAATCCTCCAACCTGTCGGGCATGTCCGATCCTCCCTGAAATCATCGTCCACGGCACACCGGAATCGGACATGGTGCAAGAGGGCGAGGCGCCTGACGGTGCGTCATTTGAGTCGTGCCGCCACGTCGGCCGACATGGCGGCCGGGTTCAGCGCAGCACCTTGCCCTCGGGCCATTCGAGGCTGTAATTCAACTCGATCTCCCGCATCTCGCCGGCGCCGATCTCGATCTGCCAGCCCAGAACGCCCTTGCGGTCGTCCACATCCACCTCTTGCGGGCGCGGTTGTGCGTTCCAGGTGATGACCAGGTCTTCCTGTTCCGAATAGGGCACCTGGTCGAGCAGACGCAGGCGCCAGTCCTGCCCGGTGAGGTTCTGCGCCTCGATCCGCACCTTCTCGGCCAGCCGGGTCGAGCGGCTCAGGATGCCGCGGTCGCCCTCGGTCCGTTCGGTCAGGCGTTTGAGCCGTAGCCCCTCGATCGGCCCGAATCCAAGCCGCGCCGTGCCGCCCGCCGGGATCATCCGTCCCCGCGTCTCGCCCAGGTATTCGCCATCGCGGAAAAGTTGCGTGGCCACGCTGGGCAGGATCAACTCGCCGCTCGTGTTGGTGAACTCGGCCACCAGGAACGCGGTCTCGTCGCGCTTGGGGACGGCCAGCGCCATGGTCTCGGCCGCCAATGTCAGATCACCCAAGGCAAGCCGCACCTCGTCCGCGCCCGAGGTCAGATCGACCGCGCCGGGATAGGTATATGTTACGCTGAACGCCCCGATCTCGGCCACCGCGCGATCCGCTACCGCCATCGGTTCGGCCATGGCGCCCATTGCGGCCTCTTTCTGCGAGCGGACCAGCGGCTTGATCTCCTCGGGGTCAGTGATGCGCCGCAATTCGGGCCAAAGCTCGCCCGGCTCCACCGCGCCGCTGGGTTGATTGGTTGACAGGGTCAGGGCGACGTCCTGCCAGTTCTCGCCGGTCCCCTGACGCACCAGCGCCCCGCGGCCAAGCGTGATCTGCCCCGCGTTCATGTCGAGATGCGCGTCGTAAACCGGGTTCCATCCCGCATCGGGGTGAAAATAGGTGATCTCCAGCATTCCCTCGGTCGCGTCCTGCGCCCTGATCCCGACGGCAACAAGATTGCGTGGCCCGGTTTCGGGCACGAGTGCCGCCAGCGCCTGTCGTGCCGATTCAAGCTCCTGCCCCAGCGCCTTGACCTCGCGATCGACGGCGCGTGCAGCCCCTTCAGCGGCCAGCGCCGCCTGCCGCGCGGCGAGGGTTTCCTCGCCAACCATGCGCGACACATCGCGCAGCGTGTCCGCACCGACGCCGTTCAGCGCGTCACCCCGGCCAAGCTGGCGCAGGAAACCGATGCGCGTATCCGCTGCTTCTTCCGCCGCCCGGATCGCGGCGGCCTCGTCGGCCTTGGCGCGCATCGCCTCTTCAAGCCGCGCGACCTCGTCGCGCGCAGCCTGCAGCGCGTCGCTTTCGTCGTCGGGGCGCGGTGGCACGAAATCCTCGCGCGTCGACACCGCCCCCATCCTGGCCCCCGTGACCCCGATCCGCAGGCTTTCCATCGGCGTGCCACGGGGCAGGTCGATCAGGCGCAGCTCATGCGCCCCCGCCGGGGCCGCGAACGGCACCGCCCGCGTGACCCTCGCGCCCTGCGGGAAAAGCGTCACCTCGCTGACCCGGCTGGTCAGCGGGATCGTCTCGGCAAGGGCGAGACTGGGGAAAAGGGCGAAAACAAGGGGAAGGGCGCGCATCAATCAAACTCCGCAACTGAATGGTCCAATCTCATCAAACCCGATCACTCCTGCAAAGAAAAGGGGCGCCCGCATGAGGCGCCCCCGATACGCGATCTTTGGCCGGTCTCAGCCCTTCTTCAGAACCTCGCGCCCCAGCAATTCGGCGATCTGCACCGCGTTCAGCGCCGCGCCCTTGCGCAGGTTGTCACTGACGCACCACAGGTTCAGCCCGTTGTCGATGGTCGAATCCTGCCGGATGCGGCTGATGAAGGTGGCGAAATCGCCCACGCATTCCACCGGCGTCACGTAGCCGCCATCCTCGCGCTTGTCGATCACCATGATACCGGGGCTTTCGCGCAGGATGTCGCGGGCTTCGTCCTCGTCAAGGAACTCCTCGAACTCGATATTGATCGCCTCGGCATGGCCCACGAAAACCGGCACCCGCACACAGGTCGCGGTGACCTTGATCGCCGGGTCGACGATCTTTTTCGTCTCGGCCACCATCTTCCATTCTTCCTTGGTCGATCCGTCGTCGAGGAAGACATCGATATGGGGAATCACGTTGAAGGCGATCTGCTTGGTGAACTTCTTCGGAGGCTTGTCATCGGTCGGGTTATAGATCGACTTGGTCTGATCCCAAAGCTCGTCAACGCCCTCTTTCCCGGCGCCGGAAACCGACTGGTAGGTGCTCACCACAACGCGCTTGATCTTTGCCCGGTCATGCAGCGGTTTGAGCGCCACAACCATCTGCGCGGTCGAACAGTTGGGGTTGGCGATGATGTTCTTCTTGGCATAGCCATGCACCGCCTGCGGGTTCACCTCGGGCACGATCAGCGGCACGTCGCGGTCATAGCGATAGAGCGACGAATTGTCGATCACCACGCAACCGGCCTTGGCTGCCTTGGGTGCATATTCCCCGGTCGCTTCCGACCCGACTGCGAAAAGCGCCATGTCCCAGCCGGTGAAATCGAACTGGTCGAGATCCTCGGTCTTGAGCGTTCTGTCGCCAAAGCTCACCTCTGTGCCAAGGCTCCGACGCGATGCCAGTGCCGCGATCTTGTCCACCGGGAATTCGCGCTCGGCCAGGATGTTCAGCATTTCACGGCCCACATTGCCCGTGGCGCCGACGACAACGACTTTATAGCCCATTTCGGGGTCTCCCATGTTTCAACGTCGCGGGTCATACATGAGCCGCGCCCGGGTTGAAAGCGAAACCCGGGGCAGGGCGCGCCTATGCCGTCCGGTCCTCGGCAAAGAGATAGATCACCAGCCCGATCAGAACCGCGATCGCGAAGAAGCCGAACAGCACCTGGTAGGAATACTCCACCCCGCGCCCGGCAGATTCGGCGGCGGTATAAAGCTTGCCGCTCGCCACCTGCATCAGGCCCACGCCGCCGATACCGAACAGGTTCATCAGCGTGACACCCCGCCCCACCAGATGCGGCGGATAGAAACTGCGCCCATGCGCCATGAGCACCGGGAACGAGGCGCCAAAGAACCCCACCGCGGCGCACAGGACCACGGCCCGCCAGAGCACGTCATGCGGCAGCATCGCCAGCGCCGTGATCGCGGCCAACCCGGCAAGGTTGCCGAAAAAGATCACCCATTTTCGCGTGCCCATGATCCGATCCATCGGCCCATAGATGAATGTGCCCGCGATCATCGCCGCCCCCATGATCAGCGTGGCATTGCCCACAAGCGCCGGGGACGCGGCAAAGACATCCGCGAAATAGGGCCCGATCCAAAGCCCGCGCAGCCCCGCCGCCGGGGCATATTGAAAGAACATCAACGGAAAGATCAGCCAGAGCGCCGGCATCTTCAGAAGATCGAGAACCGATCCGCGCGCCTCGCTCACCACCCTGTCGGGATCGCGCACCATGACGAACAGGCCAAACGCCGTGGCCGCACTCACCGCCGCCATGATCCACATCACCACCCGCCAGCCCAGCGCCTCGACCGCGAGCGTCAACGGCAGCGCGCTGGCCAGGTTGCCCACCGACCCCACACCCAGGATCACTGCGGCCAGCGTGGCAAAGACCCGCGCCGAATAGACCTGCGCAAAGATGAAATAGGACGCCATCAGGACCGGCGAACACCCAACCCCGATCAACAGCATCGCGGCACTCACATGCGCCGGGCTCTGCGCCAGCGCGAAAAGCACGGCCCCGCCGCCCCCGCCGATGAGCAACAGAACCGACGCGGTCAGCCGCGGCCCCACCTTGTCGAGCGCCCAGCCGACCGGGATCTGCATCAGCGCGAAGGACAGGAACCAGAACCCAGACGCGGTGGCCAGCGCCTCGGCACTCGCTCCGATGTCACGTCCCAGAACCTCGGTCAGAACCGCGAGAAACGCACGGTAGAACTGGCTCAGCACATAAGCGAATGTCAGCAGAATCAAATCCGCGCGCATGGTCTCACTCCCCTTGTTCACGGGTTAAGTGACACGGGCGGGTGGGATGCACAAGATTTGGGCGGAAAACAAATCTCCGCCGTAAGGTCGTCGCGATGTAGGGCGCATTTGCAGGTCGATGGCAGGTGGAACCGGTCGTCCCGTCGCGGCCCGCCTCGAAGGTCACGAGAGCCGCAAGGCAAGTTCGTCGCGGACTCCGCGTGTGGTAGCGTGGGGCGGACTTGAACCGCCGACCCCAGCATTATGAGTGCTGTGCTCTAACCGGCTGAGCTACCACGCCATCTCACACGGAAAGCTCAATTAGACTCGCTTCCACAGCCTGTCAAACGGAATTGCGCCCCGATCCTTCATCTTGCCCCAAATACTCCCGCCGGAGGCCCCGAGGATGAGGCCGGATGGCCGAAGACGAGACATCATGCGCGCCGCAGGCGCACAATCCGGTCGCGGCGCCGGTATTATCCGGCTTTCTGAATCTCCACCGCATGCGGATAGGGAATGGTGATGCCCTTGGCGTCAAAGGCTTCCTTGATCGCCTGCGTAAGGTGGAATTTCACATCCCAGAAATCTCCGGCCGCACACCACACCCGCAAGGTGAGATCGACCGAGCTGTCGCCCAGGCTGGTGACCCGCACCCATGGCTCCGGTTCGCCATGCACCCGCGCATCCGCTTTGACCTGCTCCAGGATCACCGCCTTGGCCGCTTCGGCATCGTCGCCATAGTCGATCCCGAACACAAGGTCGACGCGTCGCGTCGCGTGATGCGAGAAATTGCGGATGATCGACCCCCAGGCCTGCCCGTTCGGCATGATGATCTGCACGTTGTCGGGTGTTGTCAGCTCGGTGATGAAGAGGTTTATATCCTTCACCGTCCCCGCCGTGCCGCCGATATCGACATACTGGCCGAGCTTGTAGGGGCGGAACAGGATGATCATGAACCCCGCAGCCAGATCGCTCAGCGTGCCCTGCAGCGCCAGCCCGATCGCCAATGTCGCCGCGCCCAGCACCGCCACGAGCGATGTCGCCTCGATACCGAACAGCCCCAGCACCGCGATCAGCACCATCAGCAGGATCGCCCATTTGATGACGCTGGCCACGAAATTGCCCAGCGTGTCGTCGATCCGGGGATTGGCATTCACCCTGCGCCGAACCGTGCCCGACACCATCTCGGCCACCATCCAGCCGACCACCAGAACCATCAGTGCCTTGAGTGCCGCAACCACCAATGGCCCCCAGCTGCCGGCCATATCCATCATTTGATCCATGTCTTTCGTCTCCTTGTCATGACCCGGTGCCGGATCTCTTCATCTGAACCCCGGCCCGCAGCATCGCATCGGCCCGATGATGAATAAACATGATTTCAGGCCTGTTTTCACGGGATTTTCCGGTTATTTTTCCCCGAACACATCAGGAGGCCCCATGTCCACGATCACCGACCACCCGATCAGCACCCGCTGGCCCGCCGCCAATTCCGACATCCTGCAACTCTATTCCTTTCCCACCCCCAACGGGGTCAAGGTCTCGGCCATGCTCGAAGAGACCGGCCTGCCCTATGAATGGCACCGGGTCACGCTTGCGGACGCGGATGTCAAAAGCCCCGAATTCCTGTCGCTCAACCCGAATGGCAAGATTCCCGCGATCATCGACCCGGACGGCCCGGGCGGGCAGACGCTCGAACTCTTCGAATCCGGTGCGATCCTTGTCTATCTGGCCGACAAGACCGGGAAATTCCTCTCGCCCGATCCCGCGGGGCGCTATCACACCCTGCAATGGGTGATGTTCCAGATGGGCGGCATCGGCCCGATGTTCGGACAGTTGGGATATTTCTTTGCCTTCGGCGGTGCCGATATCGACGATGACCGCCCGGTGGAACGTTACCTCAATGAAACCATGCGTCTGCTTGACGTTCTGGAAACCCGGCTTGCGGGTCGCGACTGGTTGATGGACGATTATTCCATCGCCGATATCTGCACCGCGCCATGGTTGCGCGCGCTTGATTTCTATGGCGTCAAATCCGAGGTGAAATGGACCAGCCGTCCGGGCGTGGTGGCATGGTTCGAGCGTTTCATGGACCGTCCCGCGATCCAGCGTGCCATCAACATCCCCCCGCGCGAATTATGAATACCGTGAGGGTCAGGTGAACAGGGGTCCTGCGCCCCTCCGGCGGGATCTGGCGCGACTCAGGCCCCGGTTCAGGCCCCGGTGTCTGACA
The DNA here is from genome assembly GCA_011389685.1 of Paracoccaceae bacterium. Classification (GTDB taxonomy): domain Bacteria; phylum Pseudomonadota; class Alphaproteobacteria; order Rhodobacterales; family Rhodobacteraceae; genus Aquicoccus. The sequence goes on along the minus strand of JAABTV010000010.1, from coordinate 59,484 downwards.
GGGCCGCCAACAGAACGGGGGTCAACCGGGTGGCCCAGAGGTGTTGATGGGCCTCGTCCGCGATCAGGTCGTTGCGCAGTTCGACCAGCACATTGAGGCGCCCATGCGCGATGGCGTGTTTGTCGATCGCGTCGCCGGGCAGGTGGCCGCCATAAGGCTCGTTCTCGCCGATGCACAGGTCCGGCTCGTCCCGCAAACGCCGCAGCAGCGGGCGGGCCAGCCGGTCATCGGCGGCATGCAGGATTCCGATATGCCAGGGTCGCGGCGGCCGTCCGGCCAATTGCGGCGTATAGGAATGGACCGACAGGATCACCGTGTCGTCACGCCGCGCGGCCAACCGCGCGAGGGCGTCGTGATAGGGCCGGTAACAGGCGTTCAGGCGCCGTTCGCGTTCGACCGAATCGGCGTGACGATTGCCGGCAATGACCGTGCCGTCATAGAGCCGCATCAGAAGCGTGGGGTCATCCTCGCCGCGATTGGGGTCGATCACGAGGCGCGAGAAATTCGACAGTATGACCGGCGCGTCCAGTTGCGCACCCAGAACCCGGGCCAGGCCCGCGGCACCCACGTCAAAGCCGATGTGACGCTCCATATCGCCCTGCGCAAGCCCGAGCGTTCCATTGTTGACGAAAAGCGGAACGAGGTTCGATGCATGATCGCATGTCACCAGCCAACGTGACGGGCGATCCGCGCCAATGATCTCGAACGGTTCGTATGTCATCGTCATGTCTTTTCCTTGCACCATGATCCAGGGCAGATACGGCAGCAAGGCGAAGAGTGCAATTTGATCGCATGGCGGCTGTTAGCGATAACTGCTAGAATCATGGCAACAGTATTCAAAGGCAGGCAGGATTCAAAGGCAGGCAGGAATGAGACGATTCAGAAACGTAAAGATCGTGGCGACGCTTGGACCGGCATCGGATGATCATGACACGATCCGGTCGTTGCACGAGGCGGGGGCGGACGTGTTCCGCCTCAACATGAGCCATGGCACGCATGATGAAATCCGCGAGAGATACCGCATCATCCGCGAGATCGAGCGCGACCTCGACAGCCCGATCGGCATTCTGGCCGATCTTCAGGGGCCCAAGCTGCGGGTTGGCACCTTTCAGCGCGAGGAAGAAGAGCTTGAGGAAGGGGCCGCGTTCCGTCTCGATCTGGATGACGCCAAGGGCGATGCAACCCGCGTCTGCCTGCCCCATCCCGAGATATTCGCGGCGCTGGAACCCGGCTCGGATCTTCTGATCAACGATGGCAAGATCAGGCTGCGGGTCGAGGATTGCGGGCCCGATTTCGCCGCCTGCAGCGTGATCGCGGGCGGCACGATCTCGAATCGCAAGGGCGTGAACGTGCCCGACGTCGTGTTGCCGCTGGCGGCCCTGTCCAAGAAGGACCGGGCCGATCTCGAATTCGTGTGCGATCTGGGTGTCGATTGGCTGGCGCTGAGTTTCGTGCAGCGGCCCGAGGACGTGATCGAGGCGCGCAAGCTGGTCGATGGCCGGGCGGCGATCCTGTCGAAGATCGAGAAGCCCTCGGCGGTGAAGTGTTTCGAGGAGATTCTCGCCGTGTCCGACGGGATCATGGTGGCGCGCGGCGATCTCGGGGTCGAGTTGCCGGTGCAGAACGTGCCACCGATCCAGAAACGCCTTGTGCGCCGCTGCCGGGCGGTGGCCAAGCCCGTGATCGTGGCCACCCAGATGCTCGAATCGATGATCGAAAGCCCGATGCCGACCCGGGCCGAGGTGTCGGACGTGGCCACCGCGATCTACGAGGGCGCGGACGCGATCATGCTGTCGGCGGAATCTGCGGCCGGGCAGTATCCGGTCGAGGCGGTCGCGATGATGAACAACGTCGCCGTCGAGGTCGAGGGCGATCCGACCTATCAGGAGGTCATAGAAGCCTCGCGCCGGGCCGAGCGTCACAGCATTGCCGATGGTATTGTCGCCGCCGCGCGCGAGATTGCCGAGACCACGGATATCAAGGTGATCTGCTGTTATACCGAATCCGGCACCACCGCGCTCTTGACCGCGCGGGAACGTCCGCGCGTGCCGATCATCGCGATGACGAGCCTGCGGGGCACGGCGCGTCGGCTGGCGCTGACATGGGGGACGAACTGCATCATGACGGGCGAACTTCACCGCTTCAAGCAGGCGGTGGTCAATGCGGCGCGGGCGGCGCGGGTCAACGGCTATGCCGGCACCGAGGATCAGATCGTGGTGACCGCGGGCGTGCCGTTCAACGTGCCGGGAACGACGAACATCCTGCGCGTCGCCCCATGTGACGAAAGTTTGATTTTTGCCTCCGATCCGGAATAGGCTGATCCGAACAGGCAAAGTGCATCAAGGATTAGCGGTATGGATTACGATCTTGCATTGACCATTGGTCTGGTGATCGGCGTGTTTTCCATTCCGGCCGTGGTGTCCGCGCTGTCCGACCGGCGGGCCCCGAGGGTTGCCGCCATCGTCATGATCGTGGCGGGCGGGCTTGTGGCCTATGCGATGACGCAAAAGCCCGGGGGCTACACGATCGATCAGATTCCGAATGTCATCGTCAAGGTCGTCGCGCGCTACGTGGGCTGAACACGGGGCCGCGATCCCCCTTGCCAACCGGGACGCGCCGACGTATACGGCGCCTTTCTGACCCGCGTGGCCGGCCCGAGTGGCATGCCGAGTCGCGCGAATACCGCACCGAAGAAGGAGACGGAAATGCCCAAGTTGAAGACCAAGTCGAGCTGCAAGAAGCGGTTCAAGGTCACTGCCACCGGCAAGGTTCTGACGGCTCAGGCCGGCAAGCGCCACGGCATGATCAAACGCAGCAACAAATTCATCCGCAACGCCCGCGGCACCACCACGCTCAGCCCCCCCGATGAGAAGATCATCAAGGGCATGATGCCGTACGACCGTTAAGGAGGGTTTGAGAGATGTCGAGAGTCAAAGGTGGGACCACCACCCACGCCCGCCACAAGAAGGTCGTCAAGGCGGCCAAGGGTTACTATGGCCGCCGCAAGAACACCTTCAAGGTGGCGCGTCAGGCCGTGGACAAGGCCAACCAGTACGCGACCCGCGACCGCAAGAACCGCAAGCGCAATTTCCGCGCCCTGTGGATCCAGCGGATCAACGCCGCGGTGCGCGCGCATGACGAAAGCCTGACCTATTCGCGGTTCATCAACGGCCTGACCATGTCGGGGATCGACGTCGACCGCAAGGTGCTGGCCGATCTGGCCGTGCATGAGCCCGAAGCCTTCGGTGCCATCGTCAATCAGGCGAAGGCCGCACTGGCCTGAGGTTTGGTGCAAGAGTTGAGGAAAAACCCCGGTTCGGACTCCGAGCGCGGGGTTTTTTCATGTCGGGAGGGTGCGATGCGGATCGAGGCGATCACGATTGTCGGTGGCGGGCTGATCGGGGCCAGCTGGGCGGCGCTGTTCCTGGCCCATGGCGCGCGGGTCACGGTGCAGGATCTGGCCGAGGGGTTCGAGGCGCGTGTGGCGGAGGAAGTCGGGCGGGCCTGGCCCGATCTCGTGGCGCTGGGCATGGCGCGGGGCGATGTGCCGATTGATCGGTTGCGCTTTGCCACCGATACGGCCCGGGCCTGCGAAGGCGCGGATTTCATTCAGGAATGCGGACCGGACCGGATCGAGGTCAAACGTGCGATCATGGAGCGGATCGAGGCGGGCGCGCGGGCGGATGCGGTGATCGCCTCGTCCACCTCGTCGCTCCTGGCCAGCGATATTCAGGAGGGTGCGCGCAACCCCGAACGGATCGTGGTGGCGCATCCGTTCAACCCGCCGCATCTGGTGCCGCTGGTCGAACTGGTGCCGGGGCGACAGACCGGGGCAGGGGCGATGGACACGGCGCGGACGTTCTATGAGAGCATCGGGCGCGAGGTGGTGGCGTTGAAGCGCGACGTGGTGGGCCATGTGGCCAACCGGCTGTCCTCGGCCCTGTTTCGCGAGGCGGTGCATATCGTCGCCGAAGGAATCGCCAGCGCCGAGGATGTGGACCGCGCGGTGATGCACGGGCCGGGGCTGCGCTGGGCCCTGATGGGGCCTTACCTCACCTATCACCTGGGCGGCGGCGCGGGAGGATTTCGCCATTATATCGAGCATCTGGGCCCGACGCAGGTGGCGCGCTGGGCCGAGCTGGGCACGCCGGACCTCGACCCTGAAACGGTCGAAAAACTGATCGCGGGTGTGGACGATCTTGTTGCAGGGTTGGGCGATGTCGATCCGGTGGCGCGGCGCGATGCGGGGCTGATCGGGTTGCTGGACCTCAAGCGGCGGATCGACGGTGGTGACGCTCAGTCCTGATCCAGCGGGCGCTGCATGAGCGCCAGCACCGCGCCTGACATGAGGATGCCCGCCGCGACCAGCAGGCTGATCCCGATATCGCCCGCCAGATCGCCGATCAGGCCGGCCGCATAGGGGCCGATGGTCTGGGCGATGGCGAAGACCACGGTGAAGAAACCGATCGCCGCGCCCCAGCTCTCGGCCGGCAGGTTCTGGCGTGCGAAACTGGTCACGGCACCCGGCGGCATGAAGACGCACAGCCCGAAGATGACGGCCGAGATCACCGGCGCCGCCGCGCCGGGCATGATCACCGGCAGGGCCGAGCCAAGCGCGATTCCGGCAAGGATCATGGCCAGCGGGCGCCCCGAGGCGTGGCGCGCCAGCACCGGCCGCCAGAGGATCGGCGAAACGAAGATGCAGCTTCCCAGGATGACCCAGATCGTTGCGATGAACAGGGGTGTTGCCTGTTGCTCGGTCAGCCATGCCGAGAGGAAGGTGAGATAGACGATATAGCCCATGCCGAACGCACCGTAGCCGACCAGTTCCGCCAGCATGCGCCGGAACGGCAGGGGAACCGCGATGCTCTCGCTCTTGCGCGGGGCGTGGAGGCGTGTGGCGGACCACAGGCCCAGCGGCAGGAACAGGAGGCTTGTCCCGCCGATCAGCACCCAACCCCATGGCCACGCGCCATAGCCCTGCTGACCCAGAAGGATCGGCAAGGCCGCCCCGGACAGAACGATCCCGAGGCCCCCGCCGGACCCGAACAGGATCGCGATGGCGAGCGCGTTGCGCCTTGGATCGCTTTGAAATAGCTGTGCCGCCAGCGTGCCCGCGGTGGAAAAAGACATCGCCCCGAACACACCGGCCAACACACGCCACAGCGTCTGCCACCAGAGCGCGGTCACAAGCCCGGTGACAAGAAGTGCCGCCGTGGTCGTGACAAGACCAAAGGCAAAGAGATGCGTGGGCCGCACATGCCGGATCAGGACCATGGTCAGGATTGCCCCCACGACATAGCCGAGCGCGTTCGCGGTGTTGAGCCAACCCGCCTGTGCATAGCTCCAGTCAAGTTCGGATTTCATCGCGGGCAGCAAGAGCCCATAGGCAAAGCGCGCGAACCCGTTGGTTACGGTCACGCCAAGGGCAAGCCCCGCCAGAACCAGCCATGGCCGTGCGGGATCGTCCGTCATCGCGGGGGCAGTCCTGTGCACATGGCCCGTCCTCTTCCATCCGTCGTCGTTGTCTCACGGTCCCGGCTGAGCATCAATCGCTTTGCATGCAAGGGGGGCGCGCTTGCATTTGGGGGGCGCACTCGCTAGCAGGGGCCAACCGGAATTCGGAGGGTCGGATGGACGATCTGAGAGACAAGTATATCAAGCTGATCGCCGCGGCGGGCGACGAGTCCACGCTTGAGGATCTGCGGGTTCAGGCAGTGGGCAAGAAGGGCGAGATCAGCCTTCGGATGCGCGAACTGGGCAAGATGAGCCCGGATGAGCGGCAGGTCATGGGCCCAAGGCTCAACGCCTTGAAAGACGAGATCATTTCGGCGCTGGCCGCCAAGCGCGAGGCGCTGGCCGATGCCGCGCTGGACGAGCGTCTGCGGGGGGAATGGCTCGACGTGACGCTACCCGCGCGGGGGCGTCGGATGGGCATGATCCACCCGATTTCGCAGGTGACGGAGGAGGTCACGGCGATCTTTGCCGATATGGGTTTCGCTGTGGCCGAGGGACCGCAGGTGGAAAGCGACTGGCACAATTTCGACGCGCTGAACATCCCTGGCCACCACCCGGCGCGGGCCGAGATGGACACGTTCTACATGCACCGCGCGGAGGGCGACGCGCGCCCGCCGCATGTGCTGCGCACGCATACCAGCCCGGTGCAGATCCGGTCGATGGAATTGCAGGGCGCGCCGATCCGGGTGATCTGTCCGGGGCGGGTCTATCGCGCGGATTACGACCAGACCCACACGCCGATGTTTCACCAGGTCGAGGGGCTGGCGCTTGATACCGACATTTCCATGGCCAACCTCAAGTGGACATTGGAAGAATTCGTGAAAGCGTTCTTCGAGGTCGATGACGTGGAACTGCGTTTCCGCGCCTCGCATTTCCCCTTCACCGAGCCGTCGGCCGAGGTCGATATCCGGTGCTCCTGGGAAGGCGGGCAACTGAAAGTGGGCGAGGGCGACGACTGGCTGGAAATTCTCGGCTCCGGCATGGTGCATCCCAACGTGCTCAGGGCCGGGGGGATCAACCCGGAGGTCCATCAGGGCTTTGCCTTCGGCATGGGGATCGACCGGATCGCGATGCTGAAATACGGCATCCCCGACCTGCGGGCGTTCTTTGATTCCGACCTGCGCTGGCTGCGCCATTACGGCTTTGCGAGCCTCGACGTTCCGACCCTTCACGGGGGGTTGAGCAGGTGAATTGGATAGGAATATCCGAAAATATTGTGGCCGCCGTCTTTGGTGCGCTGATTTTAAGTATCGTCTATTGGTTGGTTTCTGTGGCGAAGAGCCGGAAACCTGTTGAATGGTTTGTCGTAGGTGATGGAGCAACTCAAAGCAATCCAGATGAATACCAGTCGACGGTAGCGTTCTGCATTATGGTAATCAGAAATCGCTCTCGTACAATCGCGCGAGATGTCGAAATTCTGTTTAACAACCCGGTTTCATCTTTGGGCCTCCCGAGTGGCACAAAGGCAGAAGTGATATCGAAAAATGGTCAGCACCGGATTCAAATTTCTGCCGTTCAAGCGAAAAGTGATTTGGAGATTATAGCTCAGAGTGCGGGAGAAGGCTATCTAATCGCAAGAAAGGTTTTTGTTGGCGATGAAGACATGGGGGATTCTCTTTTTGTAAAGCACGTTCGGAGCGATGCAATGGTTCTGCCTTGGTGGTTTGGGCCAGTTGTATTACCAATCCTGATTGGGTTTTTTGCAAACCTTGCATTGGGCACCTTCATAGATGAAAGCCACAACGAACACGAAACGTCGCCAGTTCAAGAAGAACAGGAACCAACCCAATGAAATTCACCCTCTCCTGGCTCAAGGATCATCTGGACACGCAGGCCAGCGTGGACGAGATTGCCGAGGCGCTGACCGACCTTGGTCTCGAGGTCGAAGAGATCACCAACCCGCTGGACAAGCTCGGGAATTTCACGCTGGGCCGGGTCATATCGGCCGAACAGCACCCGGATGCCGACCGGCTGCGCGTTTGCATGGTCGAGACCGACGAGGGCGAGAAGCAGATCGTTTGCGGTGCACCCAATGCACGCGAGGGGATCATCGCGGTGATCGCCAAGCCGGGCGATTACGTGCCGGGCATCGACACCACGCTGAGCGTGGGCAAGATCCGCGGCGTGGAAAGCCACGGGATGATGTGTTCCGAGCGCGAGATGGAGCTTTCCGAAGAGCATGACGGCATTATCGAACTGCCCAGCGGCGAGGTGGGCGAGCGTTTCATCGACTGGCTGGCGGTGAACGATCCGGCCAAGGTCGACCCGGTGATCGAGATCGCGATCACGCCGAACCGGCCCGATGCGCTGGGCGTGCGGGGGATCGCGCGTGATCTGGCGGCGCGCGGGCTGGGCACGCTGAAACCCGCGAAAGAGATTGAAATCGCCGGTGAATTTCCCAGCCCGATCAACGTGACCATTGACGAGGATACGCGCGATGGCTGTCACGTCTTCGCCGGGCGGCTGATCCGGGGGGTCGAGAACGGGCCGAGCCCGCAATGGTTGCAGGACCGGCTGCGCGCGATCGGGCTGCGCCCGATATCGAAACTGGTGGATGTGACCAACTTCTTCACCTTCGACCAGAACCGCCCGTTGCATGTGTTCGACGCCGCCAAGGTGCAGGGCGATCTGCGCATCCGGCGGGCGAAGGATGGCGAGAAACTGCTGGCGCTGGACGAAAAGGAATACACGCTCTCGGATGGGCAGATCGTGATTTCGGACGATCAAGGCGTTGAATCCATTGCCGGAATCATGGGCGGGCTGGAGACGGGCTGCACCATGGAAACCAGTGATGTCTTTCTTGAGGCGGCGGTGTGGGATCATGTGCAGGTGGCCTATGCGGGCCGGGCGCTCAAGATCAATTCGGATGCGCGCTATCGCAACGAGCGGGGGATCGACCCGGCGTTCAACATGCCGGCGGTGGAACTGGCCACGCAGATGATCATCGAGCTGTGCGGCGGCACGCCGTCGAAGGTGGTCGTTGCGGGCGCGGTGCCGGATGTGAGCCGCGCCTACAAGCTCGACCCGGCGCGGGTGATCAGCCTTGTGGGCATGGATATCCCCGAGAGCGAGCAGCGCCAGACCCTGACCAAGCTGGGCTTTCGGCTTGAGGGCAACATGGCGCATGTGCCGAGCTGGCGGCCCGACGTGATGGGCGAGGCGGACCTCGTGGAGGAGGTCGCGCGTATTGCTTCGTTAACGAAGCTTAAGGGACTCCCAATGCGCCGAACGCAGGTCGGTGTGCCGAAGCCGGTCTTGTCGCTGCATCAGCGGCGCGAACAGGCGGCGCGGCGGGTTTGTGCATCGCTAGGTTACAACGAATGCGTGACCTATTCCTTCATCGACCGGGCGTCTGCGGCGCTGTTCGGCGGGGGCACGGATGCGACCATGCTCGACAACCCGATCTCTTCGGAAATGAGCCATATGCGGCCCGACCTGTTGCCCGGTCTGTTGCAGGCGGCGGCGCGCAACCAGGCGCGGGGGTTCCATGACCTTGCCCTCTTCGAGGTCGGCCCGGCCTTTCATGGGGGCGAGCCGGAAGAGCAGCACAGCCAAGTCTCGGGCCTGCTGGTCGGGCGGACGGGCGCCAAGGATGTGCACGGCGCGGCGCGGGCGGTCGATCTTTATGACGCCAAGGCCGATATCGAGGCGGTGCTGGCCGCAATCGGCGCGCCCGCCAAGGTGCAGATCCTGCGCGACGGCCCGGCCTGGTGGCATCCGGGGCGGCATGGCAAGATCTGTCTCGGCCCCAGGAAGGTGCTTGGAATCTTTGGGGAAATTCATCCCAAGGTCTTGAAGGCGATGGATGTGAAGGGGCCTGCCATGGGCTTTACCATCTGGCCCGACGAGGTGCCCGCACCGCGCAGGCAGAACGCCACGCGTCCCGCGCTGGAGGCCAGCGATTTGCAGGCGGTCGAGCGCGATTTCGCCTTTGTCGTCGATGCGCAAGTCGAGGCGCAGGCGCTGGTCAACGCGGCGATGGGGGCCGACAAGACGCTGATCGAGAATGTGCGTGTGTTCGATGAATTCATCGGCGGGAGCCTGGGCGAGGGCAAGAAATCGCTGGCCCTCACCGTGCGGATGCAGCCGCGCGACAAGACCCTGACCGAGAGCGAGATCGAAGCGGTCGGTGGCAGGATCATCGAGAAGGTTGCCAAGGCCACGGGCGGCGTTTTGCGCGGCTGAAACGGTCGAAGGCCCGCCCTCTGCGGTGGGTTTTCGCCGGTGGTTAACCGGGGGGCGAATCGGGGGGGTGACTCTCGGCTGCCGCCCGGCTGCCATCCGGCTGCCGGGATTCTCGGGTCGCGCCGGGTTAACCCTGCGCGCGCAAGAACGGGTTAACCTTGGTTTATAGAATGTCGCGTTTGATCGAATTTGCCCCGCCCGGAACGGCGGCGCAGCCGCCCGGGCAGCACCTGGCCGCCCCCCGGCCGGGTGCTTTTGATGGGTCGCGCGTCACTTCAAGCAGGGAAAGACGTTGCAAGATAAACTGCCCTGCACTGACGTGGTGAGCACCCGACCGCGGCCATGTGCTGCCCTATCGTCCGGCACGGGACGACTGGGGTTCGGCTGACGCCCGACGAAAGGGCAGCACCCGCCTGTCTGTTTGAAATGTAGTTTTCTGGAAACTGGCGGCGCGCGGGCGGAGCGCCTCAGGGAACGACCGCGCATGGCCGCGCCGGGGGCGAGGAAGTCGAAGCGCAAGCGGGCGGCTGGAAGATGTCGCCGGTGGGGTCATCGGGAAACAGGCATTCGCAAGCCGCGCCTTCGGCGAAGGGCAGGTGGCGGCCGGGCAGCGACAGATGCACGTAATGCACCGCGTCGCAGGGATCGAGCCGCACCGCGACCCCGTCGATCAGCGCCCTTGCGGGCACCAGATCGCCGAATGTGGCGCCAATCGTTCCGGGCCGGGGCGGGTGGATCAGAACGCGGTGGTTCTGAGCCAGCCGGAGCGGCGCGTGGTTGCCGATGGTGCCCGGGGCAAACAGCACCGGTGCGCCCGCCCTGCGCCCCGACATGCGCCGTTCAGTGATGCGGATCACGGGCTGTGGCCCGGCGTCGAGCGTCGCCACGCGATCGCCCACCCACAACTCGCCCGCCGCGACGCCGCCCATCGCGGTGGCGATGCGGGTCTCGGCGGTGAAGCCGATGACGCGCTCGGAGCGCCCTGCCATCCGGTCGGTCGTATGGAACCCGGGCCGGGACTGCGGATTGCAACGGTCCCTGAACCATCCCGCGAGGTCGAAGCCGGGCGACCAGAACACCTGGGTGAGGGTGCCGCCGGTGTCGTGGCCTTCGAACACGAGGGCCGGGTCGCCGTTGCCGGTGGTGTCGCGGCGGATCAGGACCGCATCCTCGATCATGGTGGCGGTGCCATTGCGTGTGAAGATCACGGCCACGCCATCGCCCGCCCCGAACCCGCGCGGGTCGGGCCCGCTCCCCGCCGTGGCGGTGAGGATCAGGCCGCGGCTGTCGCCGGGGGGGCCATCGAAGGTTGACGCGCCCGGGCCGGAGTTCACATTGGCGCCTGTCGCGACACCGAATTCATGGTCCTTGGCGTGAAAACTGAGTGGCATGGTATCGTCCCGGGGATCGAGCCACCTTAGCCCCGGGCGACGACCGGCGGGTTAACCGGCCACGCCTGAAATGCCGTGCTTTTGCGTCAAATGCAGAGTGTCACACCGGCAGGGCGGTGGTGCGGAACACGGTGCGCAGGGCAAAGCTCGATTGCATCTGCGCCACGCCGGGCAGGCGCGACAGGTGCTGGCGGTGGATGCGGGCGAAATCGTCGGTGTTCTCGGCCACCACCTTGAGGATATAATCCGCCGTGCCTGCCATCAGGTGACATTCCAGAACATCCGGTATCCGCGCCACGGCCTTTTCGAAGGCATCGAGCACCTCGTCGGCCTGGCCCTGAAGCGTGATCTCGACAAAGACGGTGGTGGGCAGCCCGATCTTGCGCGGATCGAGCAGCGCGACATAATCGCGGATGAACTTCTCGGCCTCCAGCCGCTGCACCCGCCTGTGGCAGGCGCTGGGCGACAGGTTGACCGCCTCGCTCAGATCGGAATTGGACATCCGGCCCTTGCGTTGCAGCACGTTGAGGATACGGCGATCGATTGCATCGAGCGACATTGGCGCACACTCCTTCGACATATACGATCATATATCGAAGAATCTTCGGTTTGGTCCAGTGACGCAGCGTCAGATTCCAAGCACCTTGCGCCCGAAATGTGGCACCCTGTCGGGCAAGAGGATCGGGAGGAGACCGCCATGAAGATCGGATGCCCCAGGGAAATCAAGCCGCAGGAGTTTCGCGTCGGCATGACCCCTGTCGCCGCACAGGAGGCCGTCGCCCATGGCCACGAGGTGGTGATCGAGACCGGCGCCGGGCTGGGTGCGGGGTTTGACGACGACGCCTATATCGCGGCCGGCGCCAGCATTCTCGGCAGCGCGGAAGCGGTGTTTGCCAGCGCCGAGATGATCGTGAAGGTCAAGGAGCCGCAAGCCCCCGAACGCAAGATGCTGCGCGAGGGGCAGGTGCTCTTCACCTATCTGCATCTTGCCCCCGACCCCGATCAGACCCGCGACCTGCTCGAATCGGGCTGCACTGCGATTGCCTATGAAACCGTGACCGACGATCGCGGCGGGTTGCCGCTGCTGGCGCCGATGTCCGAGGTCGCCGGCAAGCTTGCGCCGCAGGTCGGGGCCTGGACGCTGCAAAAGGCCAATGGCGGGCGTGGCGTTCTGATGGGCGGTGTGCCCGGTGTCGGGCCGGCCAAAATCGTGGTGATCGGCGGCGGTGTCGTGGGCACCCATGCGGCGCGCGTGGCGGCGGGGATGGGGGCGGATGTGACCGTGCTCGACATGTCGCTGGCGCGGCTGCGCTATCTCGATGACGCGTTCCGAGGCGAGTTCAAGACCGGCTATGCCTCGAAGGGCTATACCGCCGAACTGGTGGCCGATGCCGACATGGTGGTGGGCGCGGTTCTCATCCCCGGGGCGGCGGCGCCCAAGCTGATCCGCCGCGACCAGCTTGCGACGATGAAGGCGGGCGCGGCGCTTGTCGATGTCGCGATCGACCAGGGCGGCTGTTTCGAGACGTCGCGCGCGACCACCCATGCCGATCCGATCTACGAGGTCGACGGGATCATGCATTACTGTGTCGCCAACATGCCGGGCGCGGTGGCGCGCACCTCGACCATCGCGCTTGGCAATGCGACCATGCCGTTCATGCTGGCGCTGGCCGACAAGGGCTGGAAACAGGCCTGCGCCGATGATCCGCACCTGTTGAACGGGCTCAACGTGCATGCCGGGCAACTGACCTATTACGCGGTGGGCCGGGCGCTCGGGCTGGACGTGGTCTCGCCGCAACTGGTGATCAAGTAAGTTCTCCTCCGACGGCCCCGGCGGGGCCATTGTCGGCTGGCGTGGCGCATCCCCGAGCGGGGAGCCGCGCCTTTTTTTGGCGACATCGGGGCACATCCACGGGAACGGCAAGCCAGGGAGCGGGACAATCAGCAGACGCATTCACTCTTTCCTTCCACGCTCTTCGGCACTATATACGCGGCGAGTTCCCCGACAACTCGATCCTTGGCCCCGGCGGCCAGCCCAATTCAGGGCCCGAGGAAGTCATGTTCGGGGATGATTTGCGCTATGGAGGCGATAGAATGGGTGAAAGACCAATTATGGCCAAAGCCACGGCTGTCTGGCTGGTGGACAACACGACGATCAGTTTCAAGCAGATCGCGGATTTTTGCGGCCTGCACGAGCTTGAGGTTCAGGGCATTGCCGATGGCGATGTGGCGGCCGGGGTGAAAGGGTTCGACCCGATTGCCAACAGCCAGCTGACACAGGACGAAATCGACAAGGCCGAGAAAGATCCGCAGCACAAGCTCCGGCTCAAGTTCAACCCCGCCGCCGTGGGCGAGGAGAAACGCCGCGGCCCGCGCTACACGCCGCTGTCCAAACGCCAGGACCGCCCGGCGGCCATCCTGTGGCTGGTCAAGTTCCATCCCGAGCTGACCGATGCGCAAGTGTCGAAACTCGTCGGCACGACCAAGCCGACGATCCAGGCGATCCGCGATCGGACGCATTGGAACATCGGGAACATTCAACCGATCGACCCGGTCGCCCTTGGCCTGTGCAAACAGTCCGAGCTGGACGCGATCGTGCAGAAGGCGGCCCAGAAAAAGGCCGCCGAAGGCGCGGTGATGAGCGATGACGAGCGCCGCAAGCTGGTCTCGACCGAGCAAAGTCTGGGAATGGAGGCCGAACCCAAGGTTCCGACGGCGATCGAAGGTCTCGAAACCTTTTCGCTTTCGCGCGACGATGACGATGACGATGACGAGGAGGAAGACAACGGCGATTACCGCGACGCGGAGAGCTTCTTCAACCTGCCGTCGGATGACGACGAGGATGATCAACCCGGCTGATCCGCTAATCGCACCGGGGTCGGTTTTCGGGGATCGGTTTGACCGCACCGGGCGAGACGGGCTGACGGCACGTTGGAAAACAAAAGCGCCCGGGCATTCCCGGGCGCTTTTTTGGCTTGAGGGGGTGGGGGGTTACCGACCCTCAAAGCCGTTGTGATGGTTCGGTTTGGTGTCGTTGGCGATGAACACCGTGATCTGCTTGTCACCGTCGCGGGTAAAGCCGACCGCGGGGCTGTTGCTGTGGCTCGTGGTGCTGGCCTCGGCCTGTGCGCCCTGGGTGAAGAGCCCGGTTTCGTTTTCGTTCACGGCGCGTTCATAGGGGCCGACCATGGCCGAGGCGCCGGTGGCGAGAGCGATGGTGGTGGCGAGGGTTGCGAGTGCGAGTTTCATGTCGTTTCCTTTCGGGGAGTCGTTTGGGTTTGTGCGAGGCAGCGGGGCTTACCGGCCCTCATAGCCGTTGACATGGCGCCCGGCGTCGGCATCGGCCGGGAACACGGTGATCTGTTTCTCACCGCCGACCGCGTATTCCGCCTGCGGGCTGGTGCTTGTGGTCTCGACGCCGGTGCGGGCCTGTGCGCCCTCGGTGAAGAGCCTGGATTCATTCTCGTTCACGGCGCGTTCATAGGGGCCGACCATGGCCGAGGCGCCGGTGGCGAGAGCGATGATGGTGGCGAGGGTTGCGAATGCGAGTTTCATGTCGTGTTCCTTTCGGGTTGCTTGATCTGTTTGTCGATCTGTCTTGATCTGCAACCAAGATGCGCCTTGCCGGGGCAGATTTCAAAACACCTGCGCTCACCGCGCCGTGCGCGGATGCGAGGGGCGCGCCGGATTGCGCCCCTGATCGTTCGGAAGGGGTTTTTATAGCGTGTTTTCAATGCGTTGATAGGCGTGTAAAAGACCGCCTCTGAAACATCACTCACGGATCACGGCAGCGTTGGCGAAAACCCTGCGAAACGTGATCGCCGAATGTGCGCGCGGGCCCCTTATGCCCGGCCCTCACGGCCCCGCACTGACCCGCGCGTGAGCGGTGTTACAGGTTTTGGGGGCGAATCCAGGGTGAGTCGGCGTCAGGCAAGCAGGGCCAGCGCGGCCAGCAGCACGCAGACCCCGGCCACCACCATGTCAAACCCCCGCCGCCAGGACGGCGCGCCGGCGAGGCCGAGATAGTGATGCAGGATCAGCCGCGCCTTCACGAAAGAGATCGCCACGATCACCCCGGCCAGCCCGGTGACATCCGGCGCGCGGGTGATCAGCGCCCCCGCCATGGACAGGGCCACCAGCCAGAACCAGGCGCGTATGAGCGGATCGCGCGTCATCGGATCAGGTAGATCACCGGAAAGAGCAGCACCCAGACCAGATCGACCATGTGCCAGAAGGCCGCGCCGGTCTCGGTGGCGCGCGGGTCGCGCAGCACCGCGACCAGCCCCAGCAGCACGACGCCGGCGATCACATGGGCGGCGTGAAAGCCGGTCAGCAGGTAGTAGAAGGTAAAGAACGTGTTGGTCTCGATGCCGATGCCCTGGCTTGCCTTGTCGGCATATTCGTGGCCCTTAATCACCAGGAACACCACCCCCAACGCCATCGCCCCGGCCAGAAGCCCGCGCTTGCGCCGCTCGTGCCCGGCCTCGGCGGCGCGCACGGCCAGGGCGGCCAGAAGGCCGGACGTGACCAGAACGACCGTGTTGAGCGCCGCGCCTGCCCGGTGCAGGTGGGCCTGCGCCTCGGCAAAACCCGCGGGATCGGTGAGGCGCATCGCCATGAAGGCCACCAGCCCGGCGCCGAAGACCAGCAGTTCGGAGATGATGAGCACCCACATCATCACCTCGCCGGGCAGCTCGTCGAGCAAGCCGGGGGGATCGTCTTGGCCGTCGCTCATGCGCCTACCAGTTGGCGATAGATCTGCGGTAATGCCTGGGTGAGCCGGTCGGGATGCGGGATGAGCGCATAGCCGCCCTGTCCGAACATCCGCGGAAACCACGACTTGCCGTCGCGGTCCACCGTGATGCCGAAGACCGACTGCCCCGCCCGGCGGGCCTCGCGCACCGCCATGTGGCTGTCCTCGATGCCGTGGCGGCCCTCGTAATGGTCGAGGTCGTTGGGCTTGCCATCGGTGATGACCAGAAGCAGGCGACGCTTGCGGGCCTGCTGGTGCAACTCGGCGCTGGCATGGCGGATCGCGGCGCCGAGCCGGGTGTAATGCCCCGGTTTGAGGGCGGCGATGCGCGCGTCGATGAGCGGGTCCATCGGTTCGTCGAAACGCTTGACCTGGTGCAGCCAGACGCGCTGGCGTTTCAACGAGGAAAAGGCGTTGATCGCGAAGTCGTCGCCGCAAGCGTCGAGCCCGCCGGCCAGCGCGGCCAGCGCCTCGCGGGCGATCTCGATCACGCTGCGGCTTTCGCCGCCATGCCCGGTCACGCGCCCCTCGGTCGAGCGCGACACGTCGAGCAGGATCGACACCGCCAGATCGCGCCGTTCGCGGCGGGTTTGCATCCAGACCCGGTCGTCGCCTTCCCCGGTCGCAGAAAAATCGACCCGCGCGCGCACCATGCGCTCCATGTCGAGATCGTCGCCGTCGAGATGTCCGGTTGTCATCATTCGCCCGGGACGCAGGGCCTCGAACTGTCGTCTGACGGCGCGGATACGCGCGGCGGCGCGCGGGTCGTCCCGAAACGGGGGCATATCATCCTCGGGCTCGACAGGAGAGACGAGCACGCGAACATGCGCGGGCAGGTGCTGGCCTGTCCGCATGTCCCATTCGGGATAGGTAAGAACATCGGAAAGCGCCTCGCGGTCCACGTCCTCGGGGGCGAGGTCGAGATGCAGCTTGAGCCGCGTCGCGGGGGCCTGGGAAATCTGGCCGAGGCCGATCTCGTCCTGGTCGTCGGCGGCCTTGCGGGCGCTGTCGTCGTCATCGTCCTCGACCCGGCGGTTGAGGTTGATGAACTCGGCCCAGCTCAGGATCGCCTCGAACTTGTGCAGGATGAAGCTGTCCTTGCGATCAACCTCGTCAGCCTTGCGGCGGCGGGCGCGGCGAGTCTTGCCGTCTTCTGGCTCGTCGGTGGGGCTGTCGGCGTCAGTCTCGGCGTCACGGGTCTCGACCGCGCTGGCATGGCTTGCATCCACGCCGCGCAGATTGGGCCAGAGCGGCACCGGGCGCGCGGCGCGATAGCCGCGCGGCGCGCGCAGGTCGGCAAAATCGCGGCTCGCCACCGCCGTCCTGAATGCGGCTGCGCGGGGCGAAAGCGGGGACTCGTCGCCAAGGATATGACGGATCAGCGCCTCGACCGCGGCCTCGACCGCGGGAAGCTGAGGCCGAGGGCGCAATGCCAGCACCCCGGCGCAGAGATCATGATAGAGCGCCGCAAAGCCCGGCGCCTCGTCCAGCGTGGCGGCGACCATGTCCTGCGCATCAGCCAGCGCAGCCAGATCGCTGGCCAGCGGGTCATCCAACGGGTCATGGCCCGCCCCGGCAAACGCGGCACAGGCGCCAAGCCAGAGATAGAGCGTGCCATTGGCCTCGCGCGCGGGAAAGACGGCAAGGCTCTCGGGCAGGCGCAGGCTGGCCCCGTCGAAGGAGGCGCGCGGCAGGCGCTCCTCGTCGGTGCCGAGGCGGCGCAGCCAAGACAGGCGATGGTTCGAGCGTTCCTCGGACACCGCCTTGATCTCGACCGCCGGATCGCCGCCGAGGCCCCGGAAAAGAACCGCCAGCCGCCCTGCGACCTCGACAAGGTCGACACGGGCTCCATCGTGCACGCCAGGGGCGTCAAGACGGCTGGCATAGGCGTGCCACAGTTTCCCGATGGTTTCTTCGGGTTCCCATGGCTCGATGTCGATCTTGCCCATCACCGGCCTCACCCGAAAACGGCAGTGACAAGATCGAGGAGCCCACGCTTGACATCCGCATCATCGGTCAACGGCTCGATCATCGCGACGCGGATCGCGCGGTCGATGGGCATGTCCTGGCGGATGAGTGTCGCGGCATAGACCACGAGGCGGGTCGACACCCCCTCTTCGAGGTCCTGGCCCTTGAGATCGCGCAGCTTGTTGGCCAGCCGCACCAGCGGTTTCACGCGCTCTTCCGAGAGGCCGGATTCGCGCGCGACCACGGGGATTTCGTGCTCCGGGCGGGGGAAGGTGAACTCAAGGCTGATGAAACGCTGGCGGGTCGAGGGTTTCAGCGTCTTGAGGATGTTCTGATAGCCCGGGTTGTAGGACGCCACCAGCATGAAGCCGGGCGCGGCCTCGATCTCCTCGCCGGTGCGGTCGATCGGCAGGATGCGCCGGTCATCGGTCAGCGGGTGCAGCACCACGGTCACATCCTTGCGTGCTTCGACCACCTCGTCGAGATAGCAGATCGCGCCCTCGCGCACCGCACGGGTGAGCGGCCCGTCGACCCACACGGTTTCGCCGCCCTTGAGCAGGTAGCGCCCGATCAGGTCGGCGGCCGAAAGGTCGTCATGGCAGGCCACGGTATGCAGTGGCCGGCCAAGGCGCGCGGCCATATGGGTGACAAAACGCGTCTTGCCGCAGCCTGTCGGCCCCTTCAGGAGGACCGGCAGGTCGTTTTCATGGGCGACCGTAAAGGTCGAGATCTCGTCGCCTTGGGGCAGGTAGAAGGGGGCGTCCGCCGCCCCCCTCTCCGGTTGGAAAGTGCCATCCATATCGCTCACTCCGCTGCGACCGAAGGTTCGGGCGAGATCACTTCGCGGCGCGGCACGAAGACCGCGTAGATGAAGAGCAGCGCGCCCAGCACCACCGCGATGCCCGCGCCGAAGCGCATCCAGTAGAACAGCGCCAGCTGCTCCTGCACGAACATGAAATCCTCGCCCATGACCCTTTGCAGGTGGGTCTGCACCGTGCCCCCGAAGGTCAGCACGAAGGTCATGAAGACCACGCCCGACGACATCAGCCAGAACGAGGCCATGTTGAGCACCTGGTTATAGGGCTCGCGGCCCAGCAGGTGCGGCATGGCATAGGTGATGATCGCAAGGTTGAGGCAGACATAGGCGCCATAGAAGGCCAGGTGCCCGTGCGCGGCGGTGATCTGGGTGCCGTGGGTGTAGTAGTTGACCCCGTGCAGCGTGTGCAGGAAACCCCAGACACCCGCGCCGAAAAAGGCCAGCGTGGCACAGCCCAGCGCCCAGAGCAGCGCCGCCTTGTTGGGATGGTCGCGCCGCCCCTTCCAGACCATGACGAAGGCGAATGCCATCATGGCGAAGAACGGGATCACCTCGAGCGACGAGAAGATCGAGCCGATCCACTGCCAGTATCCCGGCGTGCCGATCCAGTAATAGTGGTGCCCGGTCCCGAGGATGCCCGAGAACAGCGCGGCGGCGACGATGACGTAAAGCCATTTCTCGACCACCTCGCGGTCAACGCCGGTGAGCTTGAGCATCAGGAAGGCGAGGATCGAGGCCATCACCAGCTCCCAGGTGCCTTCGACCCAGAGGTGCACGACATACCACCAATACATCTTGTCCAGCGCGAGATTGCTGGGGTTGTAGAAGGCAAAGAGGAACAGCAGCGCCAGCCCCCACAGGCCAAGAAGCAGGATGTTGGTGATCGCCGTCTTGCGCCCCGCCAGCACCGTCATAGAGACGTTGTAGAGAAAGATCAGCGCGGCCACGACGATGCCGGCCTTGACCCATTTGGGCTGTTCAAGGAATTCGCGGCCCTCTTTCCCGAGCAGGAAATTGCCCTCGAAGACGTTGAACAGATAGGTCACGACCACGCCCAGCGTGCCCAGCACCAGGATGCCGAGTTGCAGCCAGGCGAGTTTCGTCGAGTGGATTTCCCGCTCGGATTCCTCGGGCAAGAGGTAATAGGCGGCCCCGAAAAAGCCCAGCAGAAGCCAGACGATGAGACTGTTGGAGTGCAGCATCCGCAGGATGTTGAACGGCACGAGGTCGGAAAGGAAGTTGGGCGCGACATAGACATAGCCCATCAGCAAGCCGATCGAGACCTGCACGGCAAAGAGCGCAAGGGCCACCGTGAAGTAGGCCAGCGCGATTTTCTGGGTTTCGTATTTCATGGCAATTGCTCCTTAGCCCGCGTCGTTGGGGGGCCAGTCCTGCGTGTTGATGCGGTTGGTCCACAGCAGGAAATCGGCGAGGTTGCGGTATTCCGCGTCGGTCAGGTTGAAATTGGGCATCTGGCGGCGGCCTTCGATGCCGGTTGGCATGGCGTCCATCCAGCCCTTGAGCATGTCATGGGCGGCCTCGGGATCGTCCAGAACGCCCCAGCGCGCCATCACGTTGCCCACCTCGGGCGCGTAATAGGCACCCTCGCCGAGAATCGAGTGGCAGTTGACGCAGGCGTGCTTTTCCCAAAGATGCTTGCCCGCCGCGACGCTCTCGGTCAGACCTTCCTTGTCGGTCGAGGTATTGACGATATACCTGTGTGAATGGGCCGTCAGCCCGATGAATATGAGGATGAAGAACAGTGAGCCGCCATAGAAGATATTGCGGGCCATGTTCTTGGTCATGACTTCGCGCATCGCGCTAACTCCTTCCCGGAACCGTTGTTGACTGGCCTTACTTGCGCGCTGGGCGGGCGCGGGGCCTTAACAAAAGTCAACCGGCCCCGATTGTCCGTCGCTCAATGCGATCCACGGGGCGATCAGGGGATTTCTTGCATTGCAATCCATACGGTATCGTTTGATTAGTCGCACTTCGCCCGGGCCGCTCTGCGGACCGGGCATGCGCCCGCCCGCCCCACTGGCGGGCGCATTCTGCCCCCCTCGGGCAGGCGCATGCCCTGCGTTCGGACCCGCCTCGGGAGATGCAGTAATCGTTCAATGCGACCCGCGCGGCGGGCGCTCCCCCCAGAACACCGGCCAGAGCGTCGCGGTATAAAGCGTGAAGGCGGCGATCCAGACCGCGCCCGAGATCAGCACCCCCGCATAATAGCCATCGACCCCGAGGCTCGAC
Organism: Paracoccaceae bacterium; assembly: GCA_011389685.1. Taxonomy (GTDB): domain Bacteria; phylum Pseudomonadota; class Alphaproteobacteria; order Rhodobacterales; family Rhodobacteraceae; genus Aquicoccus. The sequence goes on along the minus strand of JAABTV010000010.1, from coordinate 38,603 downwards.
CCCGCCCAGCGCGCCAGCATCGCTGCGGGCAAGAGCGCATAGGCCAGCGCCAGCGGACCCGGCGCGATCAGCGGCAGGCCGCTATGGCCCAGCGCGGCGCGGCTCATCACGCCAAGCGTCATGCCGCCGACCGCGCCGATGCCCAGCACATGCAGCGCCGCCACTTCCGACCCGATGCCGAACGCCGCCAGCCCGGCCAGCAGATAGCCCAGCGCCAGTGCGGCCATGCCAAGATGCAGCACCCACAGGATCGGCTGTTTCCAGGTCCAGCCCGGCCGCCACATCGCGCTGCGCGCGCCCTGCACCCCCCCGGCGGCAAGCGCCAATGCGCCGAACACCGCCCCCGGCAGGGGAAGCGCTGCGGCCAGCGTCACGAGGATCGGCAGGGCAATGCCCGCCACGTTGAGCGGCATGGGCGTTTCGGGCAATCCTTGTGTGCGGCCATCGCGCTTCATCGCGTTGCGGGTAAAGGCCGGCGTCACCCGCCCGCCCAGCACGGCAATCAGCGCGCAGGTGCCATAAAGCCCCAGCCGCAGCCCCGCGTCGAGCGTCATCGCAACCCCGATCCAGTCGAGATGCACCATCAGGTTGCCTGCCCAGATCATGCCAAGCAGGCCGAGAAACATCATGTTCTGCGGTTTCGGACGGTTGAGAAGCTGGGTCAGCACCTTGGCCGCCAGCAGCGGCAGGAAGGCCAGATCGGCCAGCGCCACGGCGACAGGTGGCAGGCTCCCCGAATACCAGATCGCGACCCGCCCGGCCAGCCACAGACCGGCGGCGCCGGCGATGAACACGTGCCGTGCCGCCCGCGCCCCGGTCCAGTTCGGCACGGCGGTGAGGAAGAACCCGCCCATGGCCGCCGCCGGATAGCCGAAGACCAGCTCATGTGCATGCCACAGATGCGGCGGGGGCGCGAAGGGCATGTCGCTGACCATGCCGCCCGCCGCGTGAATCCCGATCCAGCCCTCCCAGACGATGAGGGCGAAAATGGCGTAAAGCCCCGCCGCGAGAAAGAACACCCGGTGGCCTTCGCCGAAAAGGCGGATGATTGCGTTTGGCATTTCCCTGTTCCGATCTTCTGTCACGTCCTGTCGCATTCGCCCGCGAGCATAAGACCGGGCCGGGTCGCGGCGTCTTAACGAAAGTCAAGGTCGCACCCCGGCATCCGCGCAAGACTGCCCGGGATCAGGACATGACCAGAGAGCATGCGGAGACCGACCAGATGACACAGCACCAAGCCGCGACACGATGCCCGGCCACCACCTGGGAGGCGATCTGACCCATGCACCGGTCGCGACTGCAGGACGACTCCCTTGATGCGATGGACCGGTCGCTGCTGAACCTGCTTCAGGCGGGTCTGCGCCCCTCGCAACACCTGTTTCGGCCACTGGCCGAGGCGACCGGCCTGGACGAGGCCGAGGTGATCTCGCGCATCGAACGGCTGCGCGGGATCGGCGCGATCACCCGGTTCGGCCCGTTCATCGACGCCGCGGCGCTGGGCGGGGCCTATTGCCTTTGCGCCATGGCCGTGCCCGAGGACAGGTTCGAAGAGGTTGCAACTCAGGTCAACGCCCATGACGCGGTCGCCCATAATTACGAACGCCAGCACCGGTTCAACATGTGGTTCGTGCTGGCCTGCGAAACCCCCGAGGCGATCACGCGCGAGGCCGACCGCATCGCGCGGGAAACCGGCCTCGAGGTGCATCGCTTTCCCAAGCTTCGGGAATTCTTCATCGGCTTTCAGGTGGCGCTATGACGATCGACGCAACCGACCGCCGCATCCTGACCGCCACGCAGGCGGGGTTGCCGCTCACCGCGCGCCCCTTTGCCGTGGTGGGCGACTGGATCGGCCTGGACGAGGCCGAGGTGATCGCCCGGGTCGAGCGGATGATGGCCGATGGTGTGATCCGCCGGATCGGGGCCGCGACCAATCACTTTGCGCTGGGCATGCTGGCCAACGGGATGAGCGTCTGGGATGTCGATGACACCCGCGCCGAGGCGCTGGGCGAACAGGTCGGCGCGCTCGAGTTCGTGACCCATTGCTACCTGCGCCCCCGGGCCCGGCCCGACTGGCCCTATAACCTCTTTGCCATGATCCACGGCCCCGATCGCGCCGCGGTCGAGGCCCACCGTGCCGAGATCGCCGCGATCCTCGGGGATGCCTGCGGCGAAAACGACATTCTCTATTCCACCCGCATCCTCAAGAAAACCGGGATGCGCCTGTCAAGGGAGGGGCGCCCATGTTCCGGCTGACCCAATACATGCGAGAACTGACCGACCCCACGCCGATCCGCACCCGCCGCGGCGACGGACCGGTCAAGCCGGTGGTGATATGGAACCTCACCCGGCGCTGCAACCTGCGCTGCCGCCATTGCTATACCAGCTCGGCGGATGTGAGCTTCCCGGGCGAGCTGTCCACCGATGAGGTCAAGGGCGTGATGGGCGATCTCAAGGATTTCGGCATTCCCGCGCTGATCCTGTCGGGCGGCGAGCCGATGTCGCGCCCGGATTTCTTCGAACTGGCCGAACACGCCAAGGACCTGGATTTCCGCTATCTTGCGCTGTCCACCAACGGGACGAGGATCATGGACAGCGCTGCCGCCCGCGTCGCCGCTCTCGGCTTTGATTACGTGGGCATCTCGATCGACGGCATCGGCAAGACCAACGACTGGTTCCGCGGCGTCGAAGGCGCCTATGCGGCGGCGCTCCACGGGGTGCGCGAATGCAAGCGGCGCGGGGTCAAGGTGGGGCTGCGCTTCACCATCACCGAAGACAACGCCCACATGCTCCAGGACATGCTCGACCTCTGCGACGGCGAGGGCGTGGACAAGTTCTACCTCTCGCATCTGGTCTATGCCGGGCGCGGCGACAAGCACCGCGGCGACGACACCCAGCACGCCCGCACCAAGGCCGCGATGGACATGCTGATCGACCGCGCCTGGGTCGCGGTGGCCGAGGATGCGCCGCTCGAGATCGTGACCGGCAACAACGATGCCGACGCGGTCTGGTTCCTGCACTGGGTGCGACGCAATTTCGACGCGGACCGCGCCGCCCATGTCGAGGCACATCTCGCCGCCTGGGGCGGCAATTCCTCGGGGCTGGGCGTGGCCAATATCGACCCGCTGGGCAAGGTCCATCCCGACACCTACTGGTCCGATTACACCGTCGGAAATGTCAAGCAAACGCCGTTCTCGCAACTCTGGACCGGCGACGACCCGATGCTCGCCACCCTGCGCCAGCGCCCCCGCCCGCTCAAGGGCCGCTGCGGCGCCTGCGCCTTCAACCATGTCTGCGGCGGCAACACCCGCATCCGCGCGCTTCAGGTCTCGGGCGACCCCTGGGCCGAGGATCCGGCCTGCTATCTCTCCGATGCCGAGATCGGCCTCGCCCCGGGTCAAACCCTTGGCGACCGCCTGACCGTCACCCCCTTCCGAGGCAAGAGCCATGATCCCAAGCATCAATTCTTCTGACCGCCCCGCCGCTTCATCTTGCCAAAAATATTCATTCGCCGGCGCAATGCTCATCACCGCGCTGGCGATGGCGCCCCTCACCGCATGGGCTGAAGGCGATCCCGCCCATGGCCGCGCGCTCTATGACGCGCATTGCGCCGAATGCCACATGGAAACCCGCCTCGGCGGCACCGGCCCGGCGCTGATCCCGCAAACGCTGCGCCGGATGTATGGCCCGAAACTCGATACGGTGATCCGCGACGGGCGCGCGGCGACGCAGATGCCGGGCTTTGCCGACACGCTGAGCGACAGCGAGATCACCGACATCGCCGCCTATCTCTCGCAGCCGCTCGCGCAATCCCCGGACTGGGGCATGGCCGAGATCCTCGAAACCCGCACGTTCCGCGACGATTACACCCCCGCCGAAACCCCGGTCTTCGACGCCGACCCGATGAACGTGACCCTCGCGGTCGAGATCGCCGACAGTCACGTCTCGGTGCTCGACGGCGACACATTCGCGCGGCTGGCCCGGTTCGAAACCCCCTTCGCCGTGCATGGCGGCCCGAAATTCAGCCCCGACGGGCGGCTCGTCTATATCGTCTCGCGCGATGGCTGGGTGCAGAAATACGACCTCTGGGGCCTGACCGAAATGGGACGCATCCGCGCCGGGCTCAACGCGCGCAACATCGCGATCAGCGTGGATGGCAAATGGCTCGCCGTGGCCAATTACCTGCCGATGACGCTGACCATCCTCGATGCCGCGACGCTGCGCCCCGAGAAGGTGATCGAGGTCAAGGGCCGCGACGACACGCCGAGCCGGGTTTCCGCCGTCTACCAGGCCCCGCCGCGCGAGAGTTTCGTGCTGGCGCTGAAGGACATTCCCGAGGTCTGGGAAATCTCCACCTCCGGCAACCCGCCGCATCGCGGCTGGGTGCATGACACCCGCGTCGAAGGCCCGCCCGACATCAGGCGCAGGTTCCCGGTCCGCAAGATCAAGGTCGAACATATCCTCGACGATTTCTTTTTCGACCTCGATTACGAACACCTGATCGGCGCCTCGCGGGAAACCGAAAAGGCCCGCGTGCTCGACCTCGTGATCGGGCAGGAAGTGGCCGAGATCGACCTGCCCGGCATGCCGCATCTGGGTTCGGGCATCACCTGGGAGTGGAACGGCACGCGGGTCATGGCCACCCCGCATCTCAAGGAGGGGATGATTTCCGTCATCGACATGGAAACCTGGCAGACGGTCAAACGGATCGAGACCGAGGGACCGGGCTTCTTCATGCGCTCCCATGCCAACAGCCGCTATGCCTGGGCCGACGTGTTCTTTGGCCCCAATCGCGATGTGATGCACGTGATCGACAAGCGGACGCTGGAGATCGTCAAGACCCTGCGCCCCGCGCCGGGCAAGACCGTGGCCCATACCGAGTTCACCCGCGACGGGCGCCATGCGCTCGTCTCGATCTGGGAGGATGACGGGGCAGTGATCGTCTATGACGCTGATTCCCTCGAAGAGGTCATGCGCCTGCCGATGAAAAAGCCGTCGGGCAAATACAACGTCTGGAACAAGATCACCTTCGCCGAGGGCACATCCCACTGAAATGGCGCAAAGACTCGGATCCTTCGCTTCGCGTGCCGGGTTCTTTTTCCTGTCAAGGGTGGAAATTCCTGTCAAGGGTGGAAATTTTCGTCAAACCGTTGACTATAGTCAAGAAGATGGCCGCCGAAATCGAACATGAAGGTCCCATGAAAACGCTCGTCCGACTCCTGCTGGTTCTGGCCCTTTTGCCCGGTCTGATGACCGGGCTCTTGCCGGTGCCTGGCCAGGCGGCGGGGTTCGACATGGTGATCTGTGGCGCGAGTGGGGTCGAGACGATCCGCGTCGACGCCGAGGGCAACCCGCTCTCCGATGATCCCCTGTCCGAATGCGAGTCCTGCTGCGCCGCCTGCGGCGTGGTTCCTGCGCTCTTGCCGGGTGGCCCTTGGTGCCGGCCCGACATGCTGGCCCGCGATCTTACCGCTTCGGTGACGGTCGCCGGATTCGAATTGCCGGAACAAACGCCGCTTTTCCCGGCCCCGCGCGGCCCCCCGAACAAGAAAGAAGACCTGATCTGATGCGCCGTTTCCTGCCCCCTCTTCTGGTCTTGTTGCTGCTGTTGCCCGTCGCTCTTCAGGCGCAACAGCCCCATCTTTCCCGTTTCCTCGACGAAATGCCCGCCTCGACGCTGGTCGAAGGTGCCGATGCCTATGGTGCGATGCGCGAGGATCTGCCCGTCGCGCCGGTGCTCAGGGATGGAGAGCCCATCGGCTGGGCCTTCATCGCGTCGGATTTCGTCGGCACGACCGGCTATTCGGGCAAGCCGATCCACACCATGGTGGCCGTCGATGCCGACGCGCGGGTGTCCGGCGTGCAACTGGTCAAGCATTCCGAACCGATCATCCTGATCGGCATTCCCGACAGCAAGATCAAGGCGCTGGCCTCGGATTACGTGGGGCTCGACCTCGTGGCCGAGGCCGAATCCGGCGGCACCAGCCATGACCTCAACATCATCGCCGGGGCGACCGTCACGATCATGGTGATCGACGATTCCATCGTGCGCGCCGGGCTCAAGGTGGCGCGCGCGCTGGGGTTGGGCGGGCTTGCGCCGCCCGCCGCGCCGACCGGCCCGCGCTACGAGATCGACCCCGAGGCCGAGGCCGCATCCGACTGGATGACGCTCGAAGGCGATGGCACCTTGCGGCGGCTCTCGCTCGACGTCGGGCAGGTCAATGCCGCCTTCGAGCAGGTCGAAGACCCGCGCGCCGCCGAGCGCCCGATCGACGCCCCGCCCGAGACCCAGTTCATCGAGATGCAGCTGGCGCTGGTCTCGGCCCCGCCGGTCGGTCGCGCGCTTCTGGGCGAGGCGGAACATGCCAACCTCGCCGACTGGCTCGACGAGGGCGACCACGCGATCATGGTGGCCGGGCGCGGGCTCTATTCGTTCAAGGGCTCGGGCTATGTGCGCGGCGGCATCTTCGACCGGATCGTGCTCATCCAGGATGACATCTCGGTGCGGTTCCGCGACCGGATGCACCGCCGGCTGGGCGACATCGCCGCCGAAGGCGCGCCACGCTTCAGCGAGACCGACCTGTTCAAGATCCCCGCCGATACCGGCTTCGATCCGGCCAAACCGTTCCGCCTGCAACTTCTGGTGCAGCGCGACGTGGCCGCGATCGAGCGGGTCTTCACCACGTTTGAACTGGGCTACAACCTGCCCGGAAAATACCTGCGCGAACTGCCCCGCCCGGATGGCGCGTCGGGCGCGTCGGGCGCCGCACAGGCGATGGCCGATCAGGAGGAGCAGGCCGCGCAAACCGCCCTCTGGAAACGCATCTGGAACGACAAGCTCCCCGAGGTTGTCATCCTCGCGGTGATGCTGACGGTATTGACGGCGGCGTTCTTCTTCCAGGGTTTCCTGACCCGCTCGGAGCGCGTCACCTACTGGTTCCGCATGTCCTTCCTGACCGTGACGCTGGTCTTCCTTGGCTGGTATGCCAATGCGCAGCTTTCGGTGGTCAACCTGATGGCGCTGTTCGGTGCGCTGACCGGCGATTTCAGCTGGCAGGCGTTCCTGCTCGACCCGCTGACCTTCATCCTGTGGTTCTCGGTCGCGGCGGCGCTGATCTTCTGGGGGCGGGGGGCCTATTGCGGCTGGCTCTGCCCGTTCGGCGCGTTGCAGGAGTTGACCAACCAGATCGCGCGCCGCCTCCGGGTGCCGCAATGGACCCTGCCCTGGGGGCTGCATGAGCGGCTCTGGCCGCTGAAATACATGATCTTCCTTGGCCTTTTCGGCGTCTCGCTGGCCTCGATCGAACAGGCTGAGGCGCTGGCCGAGGTCGAACCGTTCAAGACCGCGATCGTGCTCAAGTTCGTGCGCGCATGGCCGTTCGTGGCCTATGCGGCGGCGCTGCTGATTGCGGGGCTGTTCGTCGAGCGGTTCTATTGCCGCTATCTCTGCCCGCTGGGCGCGGCGCTGGCGATCCCGGCGCGGCTGCGCACCTTTGACTGGCTCAAGCGCTACAAGGAATGCGGCAATCCGTGCCAGACCTGCGCGCATGAATGTTTCGTGCAGGCGATCCACCCCACCGGTGAGATCAACCCCAACGAGTGCCTGAACTGCATGCATTGCCAGGTGCTTTACCAGTCCGAAACCAAATGCCCGGTCGTCATCAAGAAGCTCAAGCGGCGGCAGTCCGCTTCGGGCGGTGCGGCTGCGCTCGACCGGGCTCTCACCAACCATCCCAACCAAGCGAAAGGATAAGTCAATGACTGACTCAACCAAGACATCCGGCGAGAAAACCGGCATCAGCCGTCGGGGCCTTCTGGGCGCCACGGCGGGCGGTGCGGCCCTGATGGGCGGCGCTGGCGGTGCGCGGCTTGCCATGCTGGGCGGCGCCGCGGGCGTGGCCACGGCGGCCGGCACCGGCGCGGCCCAGGCCGCGAGCGATCCGCTCCACCTCGCCCCGGGCGAGTTGGACGAATACTATGGTTTCTGGTCCTCGGGCCAGACCGGCGAACTGCGCATCCTCGGCTTCCCGTCGATGCGCGAATTGATGCGGGTGCCGGTGTTCAACCGCTGCTCGGCCACCGGCTGGGGCCAGACCAACGAAAGCCTCAAGATCTTCGAGGAAGGCATGCTGCCGGAAACCAAGGCGTTCCTGGCTGCCAACGGCAAGCGCGTGCATGACAACGGCGATTTGCACCACCCGCACATGTCGTTCACCGACGGCACCTATGACGGGCGCTTTCTCTTCATGAACGACAAGGCCAACACGCGCGTGGCGCGGGTGCGTTGCGACGTGATGAAATGCGACAAGATCACCGAGATCCCCAATGCCAAGGCGATCCACGGCTTGCGCCCGCAGAAGTTCCCGCGCACCGGCTATGTCTTTGCCAATGGCGAGGACGAGACCCCCATGGTCAATGACGGCACGGTGCTGGACGAGCCCGATAAATACGTCAACTTCTTCACCGCGCTGGACGGCGATACCATGAAGGTGAGCTGGCAGGTGATCGTGTCGGGCAACCTCGACAACACCGATTGCGACTACCAGGGCAAATACGCCTTCTCGACCTCCTACAACTCGGAAATGGGCGTGAACCTGGCCGAGATGACGGAGAACGAGATGGACCATGTCGTGGTCTTCAACCTCGCCGAGATCGAGAAGGGCGTCGCCAACGGTGATGTGCAGGTTCTGGGTGGTGTGCCGGTGATCGACGGGCGCAAGGGACAGAACAAGAAATATACCCGCTACATCCCAATCCCCAACAGCCCGCACGGCATCAATACCGCGCCCGACGGGGTGCATGTGGTGGTCAACGGCAAGCTGTCGCCGACCTGCTCGGTGATCGACGTGCGCAAGCTCGACGCGCTGTTCGAGGAAGACGCCGACCCGCGCTCGGCCATCGTGGCCGAACCCGAACTGGGCCTCGGCCCGCTTCACACCGCCTTTGACGGCAAGGGGTTCGCCTATACCACGCTGTTCCTCGACAGCCAGATGGTGAAATGGGACATCGCCAAGGCGGTTCAGGCCTATGCCGGTGACAATGTCGATCCGATCGTTTCCAAGGTCGACGTGCATTACCAGCCCGGCCACAACCACACCACCATGGGCGAAACCAAGGAGGCCGACGGCAAGTGGCTGGTGTCGCTCAACAAGTTCTCCAAGGACCGGTTCCTCAATGTCGGCCCGCTCAAGCCCGAGAACGAGCAGATCATCGACATCTCGACCGATGACATGAAGGTCGTGCATGACGGCCCGACCTTCGCCGAACCGCATGACGTGATCCTTGTGCGGCGCGATATCGTGAATCCGGTCGATGTCTGGGATCGCAACGATCCATCGTGGGCCGAGACGCGCGCCCAGGCCGAGGCCGACGGCGTCGATATCGACGACTACATGGACACGGTGATCCGCGACGGCAACAAGGTGCGGGTCTACATGTCGAGCCAGGCTCCGATGTTCAGCCTCGAGAAGTTCGAGGTGACGCAAGGCGACGAGGTGACGGTGATCATCACCAACCTTGATGACATCGACGATCTCAGCCACGGTTTCACGCTCAACAACCATGGCGTGGCGATGGAAATCTCGGCGCAGCAAACGGCATCGGTGACCTTCATCGCGGCCAAGCCGGGGGTCTACTGGTATTACTGCCAGTGGTTCTGCCATGCGCTGCACATGGAAATGCGCGGCCGCATGCTGGTCAAGCCCAAGGCGGCCTGAGCCATGCTGCACCGTCTTGCCCTTGCCCTCCTGTGCATCCTCGCAGCACCACTTGCGTGGGCGGCGGAGGTGCAGGTGCGGCCGGGCGACGGTGCCCTGCAAGCTGCCATCGCCGGGGCCGACCCCGGCGATGTGCTGATCCTGTCACCGGGCCGCTACCCTGGCCCGGTGACCCTCTCGCAGCCCATCACCCTTGACGGGCGCGGCGCGGCCGTGATCGACGGCGGCGGCGCGGGGTCGGTCATCACCGTGACCGGCGAAGACATCACCATTCGCGGGCTGGAAATCATCGGCTCGGGCGACGACCACGAGGAGATCGACTCGGGCGTGCAACTGACCAAGACGGCCCGGCGTGCCGTGGTCGAGGACAACCGCATCCTGGGCAATCTCTACGGCGTCGACATCCACGGCGCGAATGACAGCATCGTGCGCGGCAATACCATCCTGGGGCGCAGCGATCACCGCATGAACGACCGTGGCAACGGTATCTATGTCTGGAACGCGCCGGGCGCGCAGGTGATCGGCAACGATATCCGCCTTGGCCGCGACGGCATTTTCACCAACGTCTCGCGCCGCAACCTCTTTGCCGGAAACGTCTTCCGCGATCTGCGCTTTGCCGTGCATTTCATGCACACCAACGATTCCGAGGTGCGCGGCAATATCAGTATCGGCAACACGCTGGGCTATGCGGTCATGTTTTCCGACCGCGCGGTGATACAGGACAACCTGTCGCTGGGCGACCGCACCCATGGGCTCATGCTCAACTATGCCAACAGTGCCGATATCACCGGCAACCTGATCCGGGGCGGCACGCATGAGAAATGCACCTTCATCTACAACGCGCACAAGAACCTGATCGCGCATAACCGCTTCGAGGGCTGCGAGATCGGCATCCATTTCACCGCCGGGTCCGAACGCAACGGCATCACCGGCAACGCCTTCATCGGCAACCGCACGCAGGTCAAATATGTCGGCACCACCGATGTCGAATGGAGCCTTGGCGGGCGCGGCAATTTCTGGTCCGACCACCCGGCCTTCGACCTTGATGGCGACGGGCTCGCCGACAGCGCGTTCCGGCCCAACGACCTGATGGATCACATCCTGTGGTCGCAACCCTCGGCCAAGCTCTTGCTGGGCTCGCCCGCGGTGCAGCTTGTGCGCTGGTCGCAGGCGGCCTTCCCGGCCACCCTGCCGGGCGGCGTGGTCGACAGCGCACCACTCACCGAACCGGTGCGGATTGCGGTTCCGCCGGAATATCTCGACGACGAAACGGCGGCCATTCGCGCCGCCAGGACAGGACGACATGACGATGCTGACCCTCTCGCATCTCACTAAACGCTTCGATGGCCTCAACGCGCTTTGCGACGTGTCGCTCTCGGTCGCGGCGGGTGAGCGCGTGGCGCTGCTGGGCCATAACGGGGCCGGGAAATCCACGCTGATGAAGATCGTGCTCGGCCTCATTGCGCATGACGAAGGCACGGTCGAGGTGCTGGGCGCCGCGCCCGGATCGACCCGCGCGCGCGACGGCGTGGCCTACCTGCCCGAGAACGTGGCCTTTCACCCGGCGTTGAGCGGGCGCGAACAGATCGCCCATTACCTGCGCCTGCGCGGTCTGCCCGCCTCGGGCGCGCGGGCACTGCTCGACCGGGTGGGGCTTGGCGATGCAGCGAACCGCCGCATCGGCACCTATTCCAAGGGCATGCGCCAGCGCGTTGGCCTCGCACAGGCGCTGATCGGCACCCCGCGCCTGATGGTGCTGGACGAGCCGACATCGGGGCTTGATCCCGTTTCACGGCGCGACTTCTACGCCATTCTCGACGGGCTGGCCGCCGAGGGCACCGCGATCCTCTTGTCCAGCCACGCCCTGACCGAGGTCGAGGCGCGCACCGACCGGATGGTGATCCTTTCCGGCGGCGCGATGGTGGCCGAGGGCGCGCTGGGCGACCTGCGCCGCCGCGCCGACCTGCCGGTGCGCATCGCCGTGACGCCGTCGGATATTCCCTGTTCGACCACGACCCTGCTCATGGCGCTGCCGGGATCGGAGCAAGAGGGCGAACAGGTGGTCCTGTCCTGTGCGCAGGACGAGAAACTCGCCGTGCTGGGCCGGATTGCCGGCCTGTCCGAACGCATCGCCGATATCGACATCCAGCCGCCCAGCCTCGAAGACATCTACAGCCATTTCAGCCGGAGGGCCGGGCAATGATGCGTATCATCTCCATGGCGCAGACCGAGTTTCGCATCGCCCTGCGCAACCGCTGGGTGGCGGTCGCGGTGGCGATGATGGTGCTTTTCTCGCTGGTGCTTTCGGCGGCGGGGTCGGCCCCCACCGGCGCGCTGGGCGCCGACCGGCTCTCGGTGGTGGTGGCCTCGCTCACCTCGCTGGCCGTGTATCTGGTGCCGCTGGTCGCGCTCCTGATGAGTTTCGATGCATTGGCCGGCGAGGTCGAGCGCGGCACGCTGCCGCTCCTGCTCACCTACCCGCTGTCGCGCACCGAGATCCTTCTGGGCAAGCTTGTTGCCCATGTCGCGGTGCTCGCCATTGCGCTGGCCGCAGGCTACGGGCTCGCCGCGCTGGCGGCGTGGATGGGAGACGATCGCGCGCTTGCCGGGCTGCCCGCGCTGTGGCGGCTGTTCTGGTCGTCGATGGTGCTGGGCGCGGTATTCCTCGGCGCGGGCTATGCGCTTTCGGCGCTGTCGCGGCGCCCCTCGGGGGCGGCGGGGCTGGCGATCGGGCTGTGGCTCGGGCTGATCGTGCTTTACGATCTGGGGCTCCTTGCCGCGCTGGTGGCCGATGACGGCGGGCGCTTCACCACCGATGTTTTCCCATGGGCGATGCTGGCCAACCCGGCCGATGCCTTCCGCCTCTTCAACCTTGCCGCGTCCGGGGCGACCGCCGCCGCTGCGGGACTTTCGGGGGCGGCCAACTCCATCCCGGCCTGGGCCGCGCTCACCTCGCTCGCGCTCTGGCCCCTTGCCGCGCTGGCGCTGGCCGTCGCGGCGTTTCGCAGGGTGACACCATGAAACGCTTTCTCTTTCTCGCCATTCTCGCCCTCGCCGCCTGCAAGGAAGAGGCGGCTGCCCCGCCGCCGCCCGCCAGCATGACCGCCGAGGCGGTGGGCCATTTCTGTCAGATGGACCTGCTCGAACATCCCGGGCCCAAGGCACAGGTGCATCTCGACGGAATGCCCAATCCGCTGTTCTTCAGCCAGGTGCGCGATGCCGAGGCCTATCGCCGGATGCCCGAGCAAAGCCACGCGATCCGCGCCATCTATGTCAGCGACATGGCCGTGGCGCCCGGCTGGGACGATCCCGGCAAGGACAACTGGATCGCCGCCGACTCGGCCGTCTATGTCGTGGGGGCCGCCATTACCGGCGGCATGGGGGCACAGGAATTCGTGCCCTTCTCCGACCGCGCAGCCGCGCGTGAGTTTGCCGACCGTCACGGCGGGGAGCTGATGGAACTGGCTGATATTCCCGACCATGACGTCTTCGCCCCCGACAACGCGCCCGAGGATGCGCCGACTGGCGCTGATGACAGCGAATACCTCAAACGCCTGCGGGCGATCACCAATACAGGCGGAGGATAAACCCATGCGCCACCTGACCCGCCGCCGCCTTCTGACCATTTCCGCCGCGCTGCCGCTCGCCGCCGGGCTGCCGGCGCTGGCCTCCGAATCCCCGCGCGTGTGGCGTGGCTTTGCCATGGGCGCGCGGGTCGAGCTGCGCCTCGCCCATCCCGAGGGCGCGCGCCTCGCCCGCATGGCGCTGGCCGAGATTGCCCGGCTCGAAGCGGTGTTCAGCCTTTACAAGACCGACTCGGCGCTGATGCGCCTCAACCGCGCGGGCCATCTCGACGTGCCGCCGCCCGAACTGCTCGAATGTCTGGCCCTCTGCGCCGCGGTTCACGCGGCCAGTGGCGGGCGGTTCGATCCCACGGTGCAACCGCTCTGGGCGGCGCTGGCCGAGGCCCATGCGCAAGGCCGCGCCCCGACCGCGGACGAGACCGCGGATGCGCGCGCCTTGATCGGCTGGCACGATGTGGAGTTTTCGTCGCAGGCCGTGCGCCTTGCCCGTCCGGGCATGGCGCTCACCCTCAATGGCGTGGCGCAGGGCGTGGTGGCCGACCGGGTGGCCGCCCTCCTGCGGCGCGAGGGGTTGGAGCTCGGGTTCATCGACACCGGCGAGATGCAGGCGATCGGGCCCGACTGGCCGGTGCAGCTTGAAACCGGCGGTGCACTCAGCCTGTCGGATCGCGCGCTGGCAAGCTCGGCCACGCTGGGCACGGTGCTGGATGCCGCCGGCACTCAGGGGCACATCCTTTCGCCGCTGGGCGAGGGGACGCCCAAGCGCGCCATCAGCATCTCGGCCCGCTCGGCCGGGCTCGCCGATGCTCTCTCAACGGCGGCTTGTCTCATGCCCGATGCACAGGGCATCACCGATATGGTCGCCCGCTTCGGCGGCGCCAGGGTCGAAGCGATTGGCTGAGGAGCTTCAGGGTAACCCTGAAACATACCTGACGGTTGGGCACGTGGTGCGGTTGACCGGTATCTGGGCATGTCTGTGCCTGGGTCACATTCCACCCGGTCGATCCCACGGGACCACCCGCCACAAATGAAAACGGCGACCCGAAGGCCGCCGTTTCCGAATTCCTGATCGCCATTTGGCGAAGACCTCAGGTTCCGTCGCTTGCGGCAACGGCAATGGCGACAAAGGTAACCGCCACGGCTGCAACGCCGGCACCGGCCGCACCGAGACCAAGGCCGCCAGCCTGGGTCGAAACGAACGGATCGTTCTGGGTCTTTGTTTCAGCGGCAACCGGCAGTGCGGAAGCAGCTGCGAGAGCAGCGGCTGCTGCAATCATCGAAATCTTTTTCATAACTTTCTCCAAACCTCAGTTGAGTCGGCAAAGCCGACGTGACCAAGAACAATATTGCACAGTATGCCTCGGCTTGAAAACAGATTTTTGCGAACTCGACAGTTCTAATTCATTCCGGGCATTCGATGAGCAAAATCCGGCCAAACCCTCGAATTCTGGCCTGATGCCGTGCCGGGTTGCGTTGCATTTTTGCATCGTTCCCCGGTTTTGCCCGCGTTCCGGGCCGGTTCTGGCAGGGGGGGGCGACCCCACGGCCTTGGGCGCGCCTGGAATCGTATGCCGGCCGTGGCTACCGCGGTTGGCGCAGAAGGCCGGGCCGGTGATCGGGTGGCGCAGAAGGCCGGGCCGGTGATCGGGTGGCGCGGCCCTTTCGTTCGTTCAGTCCGGGCGGCGCAGGGCCAGGACCTCATCCGCCGCGACCGTCGCGCCACCTTGGAGGACCAGCCGTGTGCCGCCGTTCAGGTTCTGCGCCTCGATAACTTCGGAATAGGTAGCGACGGGCGTGTCCGAGATCGGCTTGCCGCTCGCGAAATTCTCGACGGTGAACCCGTAGAGTCCCGCTGGCAGGGGCGTGCCGGTATCGTCGACCCCGGCCCAGTCGAGCGTTCCGCCGGTGAGCGCGAGCGCATGGCGCTGAACCTCGGCGCCGGTTTCGTCGGTGACGACAAGCCAGGCCGCGTCGGCGCGCCGGTCGATTTCGGGTGTCAGGCTCAGCGGCGCGCCGTCGAACCGGGCCGGGGCCGTGCTGCGCGCCTCCATCCCGACCAGCGCGGCAAGCTGGGTGACACCGGAGGCCGATACATTGGCCAGCAGCCCGGTCAGCAGGTCATTGGTCAGCACCTGCTGCTCGACCGAGGAAAATGTGGCCAGTTGCACGGCGTAATCCGAACTGTCGATCGGGTTGAGCGGGTCCTGATTCTGCATCTGTGTGGTCAGCATCTCCAGAAAGGTCTGGAAATCCGAGCCGATCACGCTTTTGGGCTGGCCAGTGTTTGGACCGGTGTTTGGGCCTGTGGGCTGGTTGGTATTCTGGCTGATCTGCGCGCGGGCGTTCTGTGCGGCTGCGCTGGTCGAGGCGGTGGAAAGGGGGGTGGTCGAATCTGCCATCGGTCACTGCTTTCTCTAGAGGCGAATGTCGATCGACCCGTCGCCATTGCGGGCGGCGAGGCTCGGTTGGGGGGCCGCGTTCGGGTCCGGCGTTTGCGGGTCGTGCCCCGTGTTTTGCCCTGTGTCGGCGCGCGCCGGATCATCGCCCACCCATGGGTGCCCGGCGCTCTGGCCACGCCTGTCATGGCCGAAATCGAACTGGATGCTGCCATATCCGATCTGGCGGAATTCTTCGCTCAGCAGGCCGATATGCCGCCGCATGAGGTCGAGCGTCTCGCCACGTTCGGCGCTGATGGTGACCGAGATCGCCCCGTCCGACTGGACCATGGTCATGCGCACGCGGCCAAGCTCTTCGGGGTTGAGCCGGACCTCGGTCGCCTGTTGCGGGCCCGGTGCGAATTCCGCGATCTGGCGGGCGACATGCTGTGGCAGATCGGGCCCATGGCGCGCGATGAGCGCCGCGGACGGGCGGGTTTCGCGCGCGGTGGCATCGAATCCCGCGTGGCCGGACAGCTCGGCCGCCGGGTCGCTCGGAATGGCGCGGTCGGCGCCGTTCGGATCGGCCCGGTCGGTGACGGCCCGGTTTGGAACGATCTCATTCGGAACGGCCCTGTTCGGATCGGCCCTGCCCGTGACGGCCGTAACCCGGGCTGGAACCTCAACGGTCTGAGCGGTTCGGGATGCGTCGGGATCGGCCCGGGGGATCGAAAGGGTCACCGTGCCGCCGCGCGCGCCAGGATGGTCAGCAGGCGTCTGCGTGGAGGGGTGCGCGCGTGGCACGGTCGGCGCGCTCGGCACCTGCGCGACCTGGTCGACCATCGCGGCGGCCGGCTGTGACGCGGCGGCGAAAGACCGGGTCGGTTCCGTCGCGGCACTGCCATAAGGCGATGGCGGGACAGGTGCGGCGGGGGCCGCGAACGGTGTCGGCGATCGTTCTGAAGGTGGGGGCGCAAGCGGGTCGAGCCCGAACCCGGCCGCGAATCCCTGGCCGGGCCCTGATCGGCGGATGTCGGCGGGCATCGGAACATGCCCGTCCGGTGGCGTCGGGTTGGCGGGCGCGGCCACGGGGCGGATCTGGGCCGCGACCGGTGTCGATTGCGGCGGCGGCTGCGGGACCCCGTCTGCCGCGGGGGGTGCACCCGCGGTGGTGTGGGTGGTGGGCGCCGCGGTTGCCGCCTCGGTCCTGGATGTGGAAACCGACGTGGAAACCGGCAATGCCTGCGCGACGACTGCCTCTCCCGCGCGGTTGTGGTCGGGCGTGTCCCACGGCGGTCCCCAAGCGTCAGGCGCCGCCCTGCGCGGAGCCAGGACGCCGGGGGCATCGGGACCGGGAAGCGGATCGGCCTGCCCCCCCGCCCCCCCGCCCGGTGAAACGGAATCCTTGGTCGACAGGGCCATGGCAGCGACCGGCGCGGTGGGCGAGCGGTCAGGGGCGGGATGCGTGAGCGGTGCAACCGAAAAGGCCGGGGCGGGGGCGGGCGAAGGGGCGGGTGCAGGCGAAGGGGCGGGGGCCAGGCCGACCGCCGGTTGCGGGGCCTGCCCTGTATGCGGGATCGGCCCGGGCGCGCGCGGGTCTGCCCTGTCGGGCGCGCCATCCGTCCCGGCCAGCGGAGGCAACCGGGCCGGCGCAACACCGAGCGCGGCGGTGTCGGACGCGCGGTCCGATGGGACCGTTTGGCGTTGGGCTGGCGCCGATTCTGCCCATGCCGTGCCTGCCGGAATTGAAAAGCCGGGCCATTCGGTCCCGTCCGGCTGCGAAAACCCGGTTTCACCCTGATCCGGGGCCATCTCCTGCGCCGCTGTCGTGTCCGGGTCCGCCGCCGGGCGCTGCGCCTCGGGTGATGGTGCCGTTTCGGCCTGCGGGGTGGCGGTGCTGTGTCGCGGGGGTGTCCGGGGGCCCCCGGCTGGCGGCTGCGCAGAGAGCGCCCGCACCATGTCAGAAAACAGCGCCGCCGCTTCGCGCGGCTCGGAGTCGCCCGCTTCGGCGTGTCGGTCGCCTGCCCGGTTCGCGATGGGAGCGGTCGGTGCAAGCACTGTGGTGATTGCCGTCATTTGGCCCTCGGAGTTCTTCCAGTTCGCGGCCAGCATTCCAGATTGCGGTTACCGGTTCTTTACCAGCGATCGGGTATAACGAGAAAAATCCGATCAATTGGAGGTATGGATGTGACCGATCTTTCAACCGCGCCGCTTGCGTTGCCGGGTCCGGCGGGCTCTGCGTCGCGAACCCTTGGCTACCGTCCCTCGCCGGATGCGGCACTGTTCGAGGTGGCGCAGAAACTCGAAACCGTCTTCCTGTCCGAAATGCTGGCCAGTGCCGGGTTCGGAGAGCCGCGCGGGAGTTTCGGCGGTGGCGCCGGTGAGTCGCAATTCGCGTCCTTCCTGCGCGAGGCGCAGGCCGGCGAAATGGTGAAACGGGGCGGAATCGGCCTTGCCGAAACGCTTTTCCACGCTTTGAAGGAGACTAGGCATGATGGATGAAACCGGCCCCGCCCATGACGCGGTCGAGGCGCTTGTCGCGCTGCTCGAAGAGGAAAGGGCGGCACTTCTGAACGGCGATTTCGAGCGATTGATCGGGATGCTCGACGACAAGGCGGCGCTGATCGACCAGATTGATGCGGCCGATGAACTCACCGAGGAAGATCTTGTCGCCGTCCGGGCCCTGCTGGAACGCAATCAAGCGCTACTCGACAGCGCGCTGGCCGGGATCCGGGGTGTCGCGGGGCGCATCGGGGCGCTGCACCGGATGCGCCGGTCGCTCGATACCTATGACGAATCCGGTCGTCGCACCACGATCGAGGGCACCATCGACCACGTGATCGAGAAACGTGCCTGAGACCGGACAGCGGATGCGGTCAACTCTTGTAAAATGCCGGACAGAACGCAGGCGGGGTTTAGGGAAGCGTTAGGACATATGGGGACAAGCTGGGTGTGCATCCAGACGGGTGGCGCAATATCGCGATCGGCGGTGTTGCACATGTCAGAACGACCTGGCTCCGCTCGCGAAAGCGACGGGATGTGAAACGGGCGCAAAGCGTCCAATGACCCAAAGGAACGTGACACCATGTCCAGCATTCTGACCAACAACAGCGCGATGGTCGCGCTGCAAACCCTCAAGGGCATCAACAAGAACCTCGCCGGCGTTCAAAGCGAGATCTCGACCGGCAAATCGGTCGCGTCGGCCAAGGACAACTCGGCCGTCTGGGCCATCTCGAAAGTGATGGAATCCGATGTCAACGGGTTCAAGGCGATCTCGGACAGCCTCGCGCTGGGCGAATCCACCGTTGCGGTGGCGCGCAATGCCTCGGAAACCATCACCGACCTGCTGACCCAGATGAAGGGCAAGATCGTCGCGGCACAGGAAGACAATGTCGACCGCGCCAAGATCAACGACGACGTGACCGCACTCAAGGAGCAAATCGACTCGGTGGTCAGCGCCGCCCAGTTCAACGGGTTGAACCTTGTCGATGGCTCGACCCTTACGGCCAGCGTGCTGTCCTCGCTCGATCGCGACGCCTCCGGCAACGTTTCGTCGTCGTCGATCACGGTGACGGCGCAGAACCTGTCAAGCGGCGGCTATACCGCCATTGCGGGCTTTGAGGCCACCAATACTGATGGTGTGGCGGCTGACGGGCAGGACACGTTCGGCTTCTCTCTTGATGCCAATGGTGGCACAGTTGATTCGGGGACTGTCGAATTCGATACCCTGGCCAATGCGGGTTACAGCGCCGGCGACAGCGTGAACCTGCGGCTCGGCGACACCGAGGTGACCTACAGCATCACCCAGGCCGATATCGACGCGACCTCGACCCAGGACGTCATCGCCCTCGGCGTGAAATCCGCGATCGAGGCCTCCGGTGCGAACGTGTCGGTTGATTACGATGCGGCCAACAACGGCCGGCTGGTGATCACCAACGAGGATACGACCGATGGTCTGACGATCAGTGGACAGTTCAACAACGCCAATGCCGGCGGGCTGGGTGCGCTGTCGGCGATCAACGTGTCCTCGGGGGCTGGGGCCACGGCCGCACTGGGCTCGATCGAGACCCTGATCGACACGGCCATTTCGGCGGCCGCGTCCTTCGGTTCGGTCGAGGGCCGGATCGCCACGCAGTCCGATTTCATCTCGAACCTGACCGATTCGCTCAAATCGGGGATCGGCGCGATGGTGGATGCCGACATGGAAGAAGCCTCGGCCCGGCTCCAGGCGCTGCAGGTGCAACAACAGCTGGGTGTGCAATCGCTCTCGATCGCCAACCAGTCGCCGCAGACGCTTCTGTCGCTGTTCCGCTGATCTGAACCAGCCCGGGCGCCGTTCGCTGGCGTCCGGGTTCTTCTGCCCCGCTTGCAGTGACAGACACCGGAAAGGACAGAGCCTTGCAGTCTCAAATGATGGCGCGTGCCGCCTATTCCACACAGAACACCCCGATCCGCACACCGCGCGGCACCGAATACGATGTCGTCGCCCGCGTCACGCAGCGCCTGCGCGCCGCGGCACTTCTGGGCAGGTCCGGCTTTCCCGCCCTGGCCGAGGCGGTGCATGCCAACCGCCGCCTCTGGACCATGCTGGCCGCCGATGTTTCCGACCAGGACAACCCGTTGCCCCGCGACCTCAGGGCGCGGATCTTCTATCTGGCCGAATTCACGCGCGAGCACAGCGGCCGGGTCCTGAGCAAGGGGGCGAGCGTTGCGCCGCTTCTTGAAATCAACGCCGCGGTGATGCGCGGCCTGCGCGCCGGGGGGACGGGAGAATGAGCGGCCTTGTCCTCAAGCTTGGTCCCAAGGAACGGGTCCTGATCAACGGCGCGGTGATCGAGAACGGCGACCGCCGGTCGCGTCTGTCGATCATGACGCCCAATGCCAATATCCTGCGCCTGCGCGACGCGATCCATCCCGAAGAGGCCAACACGCCGGTGCGCCGGGTCTGTTATGCGGCCCAGCTTGTCCTGACCGGCGATTCCATCCCCGATGACGCGCGCATGCCGCTGTTGCGCCGGATCGAGGAGTTGAGCCAGGTGCTGACCGACCATGACAGCCGCCGGCAATTGGCCCTGGCGACCGAGGCCGTGCTGGACGCGCAGTATTACCAATGCCTCAAGGCCCTGCGCGCGCTCCTGCCGCGCGAGGAACGGCTCCTGGCGGCGCGGGTGCAGTAATGGCGTTCCAGCCGGTCATCCCCTCCGGCGGGCTGGTCGGCTGGCGCTTTCTCCAGCAGACCCGCCCGGCACAGGAAGCGGCGTTTCGCGACGCCCCCGCGATCCAGCGCGATACCGCCTATTTCGCGCAGAAGATCGGTCAGATCGACAGCGCCGCCGAACTGGTTTCGGACCGCCGCCTCCTTTCGGTCGCGCTGGGGGCGTTCGGGCTTCAGGACGATATCAACAATCGCTATTTCGTGCAGCGGATGCTCGAAGACGGGACGATCAAGCCCGATGCGCTGGCCAACCGGATGGCCGATGATCGCTACAAATCCTTCTCAAGGGCGTTCGGATTCGGCGATTTCCCGGTGCCGCGCAGCAAGCTTTCGGATTTCGCGGACCAGATCGTCAACCGCTACCTGTCGAAATCCTTCGAGGTGGCGGTGGGCGATCAGCAGGAGGACATGCGCCTCGCGCTCAATGCCCAGGACGAATTGCCGCGCATCGCCGGGGAGAGCGGCACGAACGAAACCAAATGGTTCCGCGTGATGGGCAACGCCCCCCTGCGCAAGCTGTTCGAGGTCGCGCTGGGCCTGCCGCAGAGCTTTGGACAGATCGACCTCGACAAGCAGCTCGAGATCTTCCGCGACAAGGCCGCGCGCCAGTTCGGCACCGGCGAGATCAACGAGATCGCCAGCCCCGAGATTCTCGACCGCGTTGTCCAGCGTTTCCTGGTGCGCGCGCAGCTTGACACCGGGCCGGCCAACACCGCGGGCAGTATCGCGCTCTCCCTCCTGCAGTCGTCGGCGATGTCGCGGGCCTGAAGCCGGATCACACAGCGCCCGGCGGCCCCGGCACCCCGGGCAGCGCCGCGGCGGTGACGCCAGCGGTCGTGGTGGCCGCGCCGGGATCGGGGCGGCGCGCCGGCCCGCCGATCGTTCCCGCCGGGCGCGTCACGCCGCCACCCGATGCATTCGCCGCACGCCGCAGCATGAGCCGCAACCGGTTGAAACTGTTCGCGATCCCCTGGCTCTCGGTCTCGGCCAGAAAGCCGTCGAGCAGTGGCCAGACCCGGATCGCGCGGTCGGTCTCGGGATCGCTGCCCTCGGCATAGAGACCGGCGCGAATCATCATCTCGGACCGGGCATAGACGCCCAGCAGGTGGCGCGCCTCGGCGATCACCTTGTTCTCCTCCTCGCTGGCCGCATCGGGCAGGCTGCGCGAGACCGAACGTAACAGGTCGATCGCCGGATAGCGCCCGCGCTCGGCGATCTGCCGGTCGAGCACGACATGCCCGTCCAGCACCCCGCGCAGGATGTCGGCGATCGGCTCTTCCATGTCCGACCCGGCCACCAGCACCGTGAAAACCGCCGTGATCGCGCCCGAATGACCCGCGCCCGGGCCGGCGCGCTCGCACAGCGACATGATGGTGTGCGCGGTCGAGGGCGGATAGCCGCGCAGCGACGGCAATTCGCCCGACGCCACCGCCACCTCGCGATGCGCCTCGGCGAAACGGGTGATCGAATCGCCCAGGAACAGCACGTTGCAGCCCTGGTCGCGGAAATGCTCGGCCACCGTCATCGCGGTCCAGGCACAGCGCCGCCGCGCCAGTGGCGACTGGTCCGAGGTGGCCGCCACCACCACCGCGCGTTTCATCCCCTCGGGGCCGAGCACGGTATCGACGAATTCGCGCAGCTCGCGCCCGCGCTCACCGATCATGGCGATCACGATGACATCGGCCTCGACATGGCGTGCGAGATGGGCGAGCAGCGTCGTCTTGCCCACCCCCGACCCGGCGAACAGGCCCAGCCGCTGCCCTTCGACCAGCGGCAGCATGGTGTTGAACACCGCCATCCCGGTTTCGAGCCGCGCACCCAGCGCATGGCGCGTGGCCGGGGCGGGGGGCGACGCGCGCAGCGGCCGCGCATGTGCGCCGCGCAACAGCGGCCGCCCGTCGAGCGGCGCGCCGAACGGGTCGATCACCCTCCCGATCCAGTCATCGGCGGGCGATATCGTGCCCGCCTCGTGCAGGATGGCCCGATCCCCGAGCGACACGCCGTCGGGCGCCGATTCGGGCAGGATGACGGCGTGATCGGCGCTCAGTTGCAGAACCTCTCCGTCAAGCGGCGCCGCCTCACGCCGCAGCACCCGGACCCGGTCGCCGATCCGCGCCTCGCCCTGCACCCCGCCGATATGCAGGAGTCCGCCATTCACGGCGGTGATGCGGCCAACCGGATGCTCGATGCGCAACCCCCGGATCTGTTGCCCAAGCCGGGACAGGTCGAGATGGATCATTCGGATTCTCCAATGGTCATCTGAAAACCGTTTCTAAAGGAATCGGAGTTAAGCCTTAATTGAAACCAATCGAGGGAGAAGCCCCGATGCTTGCAAAGATCGATTATTTCCGACTGGCTCAGTCGATGGCGGCACATGCCGGAACGCGACAGGCGGTCGTGGCGCAGAATGTCGCCAATGCCGACACGCCCGGATACAAGGCCCGCGACACCGCCTCTTTCGCCGATACGCTCGCGGCGCAGGGCGGGGGCTTTGGCCTGCGGGCGACCCGGGCGCGCCATCTGCACGGCGCCGCCGGCCCCGCCGCCCCGGCGATCATCGCAACCGGCCGGCAGAACGACCCGAACGGAAACGGCGTCACCATCGAGGAAGAGATGCTGCGCGCCGTCGACGTCAAGCGTCAGCACGATCGCGCGCTGGCGATCTATCGCTCGGGTCTCAACGTGCTGCGCGCCAGCCTCGGCAAGGGTTGAGGGGGCGGATCATGGGTGAATTTTCCAACGCACTCGATGTCGCGACCAGCGGGCTGCGCGCCCAGGCCCAGCGCCTGCGCCACGTGTCCGAGAACATCGCCAATGCCGACACGCCCGGATACCGGCGCAAGACGATCCCGTTCGAGACCGTCTTTTCCGGCGGGCGCGACGGGGTCGGGCGGGTCGAAACCGGGCGCGTCTCGCTCGACCCGCGGGCGCGCGAACAGGTCTATGACCCGGGCCACCCGCTGGCCGATGAAACCGGCCATTATGCCGGGTCGAATGTCGATCTGGTGATCGAGATCGCCGACGCGCGCGAAGCGCAGCGCAGTTACGAGGCGAATTTGAAGATGTTCGACCAGGCCCGGCAAATGTCGAGCAGCCTGTTCGAACTGTTGCGCAAGTAGATCCAGCAAAAGGAGATCCAGAATGGATATCAATTCCCTGAACGCCGCCAGAAGCTATGTCGGCCTGCGCCGCGCCACCGAACCCGAACCCGGGCAGGCCGGTGGCGCGGATCTGCGCCCCGATGACGACGCGGGCGGTTTTGGCGGCGCGGTCCGCGATTTCACCGAAACCCTGCGGGCCAGCGAGGATCTGGCCAAATCGGCGATGACATCGGGTGCCGATCCACACGCGCTCGTCCATGCGCTGGCCGAAACCGAACTGGCGGTCGAAACCGTCGTGACCGTGCGCGACAAGATCGTCGAGGCCTATCAGGAAATCCTGCGGATGCCGGTCTAGGGACGCCCCGCGATGACCCCCGTGATGGACGAGGCCGTCTTTTTCGACACGCTCCGCGAGGGGCTTTGGGTGGCGGTGATAACCTCCTTCCCGATCCTGACCGTCGCGCTTCTTGCCGGGGTCATCGTGGGCCTCTTTCAGGCGCTCACCTCGATCCAGGAGATGACGCTGACCTTCGTGCCGAAACTGGCGGCCATCGTCGGTGTGTTCTGGGTGTCGATGGGGTTCATGGCCCAGACCCTGGTCGATTTCTTTCAACAGGCCATCGTGCCGCTGATTGCCGGAGGCTGAAATGGATACAACCGGATATGTCACCCTGTCGCGCCAGTCCGGGCTGATGCGCGAGATGCAGATCGTGGCCAACAACGTTGCCAACGCTGCCACCACCGGCTACCGGCAGGAGGGGCTGGTCTTTTCCGAGCATGTCGCGGCGCTTGACGGTCAGCCGGGGCTGTCGATGGCCGGGGCGACGGCGCGCAGCACCTCGATGGTGCAGGGCGCCCTCAACGGGACCGGCGGGCGCTTCGATCTCGCAATCGAGGGTGCGGGCTTCTTCCTGCTCGACACCCCGCAGGGCGAGCGCCTGACCCGGGCAGGCAATTTCACCACCAGCGCCGAGGGCGATCTGGTCAATCCCGACGGGCTGCGGGTTCTGGACGCGGGCGGCGCGCCGATCTTCGTGCCGCCCGACGCCAGCGACCTTTCGGTCGCCGCCGATGGCACGATGAGCGCTGGTGGGCGGCCGCTGGCCCGGATCGGTCTCTACCAGCCGGTCGATGCCAACCTGATGATCCGCGAGGGCGGGCTGCTGTTTCGCTCCGAAGCGGGGATCGAACCGGCCGAAACCGGGCGCATCGTGCAGGGGTTCCTTGAACAGTCCAACGTCAACGCGATCGCCCAGGTTGCCCGCATGGTCGAGGTGCAACGCGCCTATGAACTCGGGCAGAGCTTTCTCGATGCCGAAAACGAACGCCTCCGCGAGGCGATGAAAACCCTGATCAAGTAAAGGATGATGACATGCGGGCACTGACGATCGCGGCCACGGGCATGGCCGCCCAGCAGATGCGGGTCGAGACCATCTCGAACAACCTCGCGAACATGTCCACCACCGGCTACAATGCGCGCCGGGCCGAGTTTGCCGACCTGCACTATCAGCAGATGGCGCGACCGGGCACGATCAACGCCGCCGATGGCACGGTGTTGCCCACCGGCGTGCAGCTTGGCCTCGGGGTGCGTCCCTCCGCCGTCTCGATGCATCTCGCGCAGGGCTCGCTTTCGGCCACCGGCGGCGATCTCGATCTGGCCATCGACGGCGCCGGGTTTCTCGAAGTGACGCTGCCCTCGGGGCAGGCCGGGTTCACCCGTGATGGCGGGCTCAAACGTTCGGGTGACGGATTGATCGTGACCTCCGACGGCTATCCGGTCGCGCCCGAGGTCACCATCCCGCAGGATGCCCGCTCGATCGCGATCAACGCCGATGGCGAGGTCTATGCCTATTTCGACGATGCCGCCGAGGCGCAGCTTCTGGGCCAGTTCAACCTTGTCGGTTTCACCAATCCCAAGGGGCTGGAGGCGCGCGGCTCCAACCTCTTTACCGAGACCGAGGCCTCGGGCCCGCCGGTCGTGTCGACCCCGGGCCAGGACGGGCTGGGCACGCTGCGGCAGGGCTATCTCGAAGACAGCTCGGTCGATCCCGTGCGCGAGATCACCGAGTTGATCGAGGCCCAGCGCGGCTATGAAATGAACGCCAAGATCATCTCGGCCGCCGACCAGATGCTTGGCGCGACGACGCAGGTGCGGTGATGCGCAGCGCCATCGCCCTGAGCTGCGCCCTGAGTTGCGCCCTGCTCGCCACGCCGGTCCATGCCGATATCGTGGTTCCCGCCCATACCATCCGGCCGCAAACGGTGATCGCGCCGGGTGATCTGGTGGTGCGCGACCTGCCGGGCGTCGCGGGATTCGAAACTGTCGAGGAGGTCGCGGGCCTCGAGGCGCGGGTGGCGCTCTATGCCGGCCGCCCGATCCGACCACAGGATGTCGGCCCGCCCGCGGTGATCGAACGCAACGCGTTGGTCGTGCTCGTCTTTTCCCGTGGCGGGCTGGAGATCCGGGCCGAGGGCAGGGCGCTTGACAGGGCCGGAAAAGGCGAGGTGGTCAAGGTGATGAACACCGCCTCGCGCAACATGATCATGGGCATCGTGCGGCCCGACGGTACGGTTCTGGTTCATTGAGGATTGCGATGACCCCCGACACGACACACCCCCCGTTCAGGACCGCCGCCGCCCTTGCCCTCGCCCTGGCGCTGGCGGGCTGTGGCCGGGGCGATCATCTCGGCAAGGCGCCGGATTTCTCCGAAACCAGGGAACTGGGCAATCCCGAACATGTCGCGATGCTGTTTCCCGGCCTTCCCGACACCGCCGAAAGGCCCATGGCGACCACCGACTCCTCGCTCTGGAGCGGTGGGCAGCGGTCGCTTTTCGGCGATCGGCGCGCGGCCCGGCGCGGCGATATCCTCACCGTCGTGATCGAGATCGACGAGAAGGCCGAGATATCGAACAAGAGCTCGCGCGCGCGCAGCGGTTCCGAGAGCCTGTCCCTGCCCGGCCTGTTCGGCCTGCCCCAGCGTGCCGACAGGAAACTGCCCGAAGGTGCGTCGATGGACGAGGCCGTGTCGCTGAATTCAAGCTCGCGCTCGGATGGCGACGGGTCGGTGCGCCGCAACGAGAAACTCACCCTGCGGGTCGCCGCCACGGTGACCGAGATCCTGCCCAATGGCGTGCTGGCCATATCCGGAAGCCAGGAAGTGCGGGTGAATTACGAGCTGCGCGAGCTTCTGGTCTCGGGCTTCGTGCGCCCCGAGGATGTCTCGCGCCGCAACGAGATCACCTATGACAAGATCGCCTCGGCGCGCGTGTCCTATGGCGGGCGGGGCCAGATCTCGGACATGCAGCAACCCCGATACGGGCAGCAGATGCTCGATATCGTCCTGCCGTTCTAGGGCTGCGAGGGCCAGACATGACCAGATTTCTCATTCCAGTCGTTCTGCTCCTGATCGGGGCCGGTGCCGGGATCGGCGGCGGGATTTACCTGCGCCCCGATCCGCTCGCTGATGCGCCCGGCAATGCGCCCCGGCAGGACGCGGCCGCACAGGCGGCCCCGCCGGACCCCGCCGCCACGGACCCCGTGCGACGCGACGCGGGCGATCACACCACCGCGCCGGCGCGCGATTACGTCAGGTTCAACAACCAGTTCATCGTGCCGGTGATCGAGGAGGATCGGGTCGCGTCGCTGGTCGTTCTGACGCTCGGGGTCGAGGTTCCGGCCGGGCAGAAGGAAACCCTCTACATGATGGAGCCGAAGGTGCGCGATATCTTTCTCGCCGAGTTGTTCGCGCATGCCAACCGGGGCGGCTTTGGCGGGACATTCACCAGTTCGCGCAACCTCAACGATCTGCGCAACAGCCTGCGCGAGGCGGCGCGCTATGCGCTGGGCGATCTGGTCTCGGATATCCTGATCATCGACATCGTGCGTCAGGACAACTGACTCGCGAACACCCGCGCCCGTTCCGGCGGCCGTCAGCGTCGGGTCGACAACGCCGCCAGAAGCGCCTGATCCTGAAGCGTCTCGATCTGCTCGAGCGCCGCCGCGCGCCTGCGCTCGGCGCGGGCCTGATCGCTCAACCCCTGTGCGACATCATTGCGCGCAAAGGCCCGGTGCAGGAATGCGGCGGCCTGTGCCTTGCGGGCGCGGACCTCGGCCAGCCGCAGGTTGGTCTCGGCGCGTTTCATCGCCTTCCATCGCTGCCAGCCGCGATCGAGGCCCGACAGGCCCATGTGCAACGCCGCGCCCGGGTCGGACGGCGCGCCGAGATCGTTCAACTCGGCGAGATAGCGGTTGAGCTTGCGCTCGCTCAAGGCCAGCGCCTCGAACTTTGCAAGCTCGGCGCGGAACACCACATCGGTCAGCCGGGCCAGCCGGTCTTCGTCGCTCATGGTGTCATCCCGCTTCGGGCCCGGCGCCGCAACCCGTCGGCAAAGCGGATGGCGGCGGCGACGGCGCGGTAATGCTCGACCGCGACCTCCTGGCCGATCCCGGTGGTGGCATGCAGCGCCCGCGCCGTGGGCGGATCGCTGTGGATCGGCACACCCGCCTCGATCGCCAACTCGCGGATGCGTTTCGCGATCATGTCCTGGCCCTTGGCGACGCAGACCGGGGCGGTGCCGCGGCCGCGGTCCCATTTCAGCGCCACGGCATAATGCGTGGGGTTGACGATCACCACGTCGGCCCCGGGCACATCGGCCAGCATCCGGTTCGCCGCGATCTGCTGGCCCTTTTCCCGGCGCGCCTGTTTCATGTGCGGATCGCCCTCGGTCTCCTTGTGCTCGTCGCGCAATTCCTTGTCGGACATGCGGTTCTTGCGGATGTGGTCGGCCCGCTGCCACAAAAGGTCGATGAACCCGATGGCGAGCGCGATCAGCACGATGATCAGCAGAAACTCGATCATCATCCGCGCCAGCAACATCGTGGCCGGCCCCGGACCGGTCATCAGGGCGGTGCCGATCCGGTCGATATTGGCACTGAGGAACCAGCCGAGGATCGCCGAATAGATCAACAGCTTGACAAGGCTCTTGGCGAATTCGAACAGCCCGCTCAGACCGTATTTCTTCTTCGCGTTCTGAACCGGCGAGATGCGCGAGATCTTGAACTGGACCTTTTCGGGGCTGAAGGTGAAGCCGCGCTGCGCCAGCAGGGCGAGGATCACGAACAATCCCGGGATCAGGAACCAGGCGGCGAGGATGCCGATGGTGTTTGAAATCGCGGTCTTCATCACCCAGAACCCCTGGGCCTCGGCGCCCGGGCGGCTCAGCGGGCCGGCATTGGCGATCAGGCTCTGAAGGCTCGCGCCGATCTGCATCACCGCTGGTCCGCCCAACGCCCAGAAACAGATCAGCAGCCCGACATATCCCGCCGCCGCCGCCAGATCCTGCGATTTGGGCACCTCGCCCTTGCGCCGCGCATCGTCGAGCTTTTTCTGCGTCGGCTCATGGGATTTGGTGGCGCCGTCGTCCTGGCCGCTCATGGCTCAGCCCCCGAACGGCGCGGCAAGGAAGCCTCGCAGCGTCTCATGCCAGACGGTGATCGCCGTGATCGCGAACAGATAGAGCAGCGCGATTCCCGCCATGGTGATCGCCGGCGCGCCGACAAAGGCGACCATGAGTTGCGGCATGGCCCGGTTGATGACACCGAGCGTGAGATTGTAAAGCATCGAGATGATCAGAAAGACCGCGCCCAGCGTGAAGGCGAGCGAGAACGCGCGCGCCAGCAGCGTGCTGCCCCAGTCGAGAAGGTCGCCCGCCCCGGGATAGCGCGCGAAGGGCAGGTAGTCATACGAGCCGATCAGGTAGATCGCCACCTCGACATGCAGCCCCGACATCACCGCGAGGCACAGCCCCGCCATGGTCAGCGTCTGGCCGATCGCCGGCATCGGCTCGGCCCCGGCATTGCCGAGGATCTGCGACAGCGATGTCGCCTGCGCGGCGATCGTGCCGGCGATCTGAAGCGCGAGGACAAAGCTGCGCAGCCCGATCCCCAGCGCCAGCCCGTTCACCGTCTCGGCAAGGAACACCGTTGCCATCGCCGCGCGCTCGTCGGGCCATGCGGTCGGCGCGGCCGGCCCCACGATCAGCGTCATCGCCAGGCCCAGCCCCAGCTTGACCCGCATCGGGATCGCGCTTTCGCCGAACCCCGGCATCAGCGCCATCACCGGCCCGACCCGCAGGAACACCAGCGCCAGCGCCAACCCCTCCTGCGCCAGCGCCTCGATCAGCCGGGTGAGCTCGCCCGTCATGCTGCGACCGTCCCGACCAGCGCCGGGCGCGCCTCGACCCCGACCTCCTCGAACGAGAGCACCGGGTTGGGGATCGACCGCGCCTTGAGCAGGGTGCGCAGGAACCGCCGCCGCCGCACCGTGGTGATGAGCGCCGGATAACTGCCCGCCGCCGCCGCCTCGGACACCGCTTTCGAGACCGCCTGGGTCAGCGTGTTGAACATCTCCGGCGGCAGCGCCACGTCGGCGCCGTCGCCATCCTCGCCGATCTGGTAGGTGGTGAACCGCTCCTCCCAGTCGGGCGCGAGCTGGACAAGCGGCAGGCTGCCATCCGGGCGGCGCAGCGCCGCGACCAGCTGAAACCCGAGCTTCTGGCGCACGAATTCACAGATCGCCTCGGGCTGGCCATGGCGCACGCGCGCTTCGGCAATCGCTTCGAGGATCAGCGGCAGGTTGCGGATCGACACCTGTTCGTCCAGCAACAGCCGCAGCACCGCCTGCAACAGGTCCATCGGCACCTTGTCGGGCACCAGTTCCTGCAACAGCCGCTTGTTGGCCTCGTTGCGCGCTGGGCTGGACAGGTTGACCATCTCGTCAAGCAGCCGCCGCAGCGCCTTGAGCGTCAGCAGGCGGCTGAGATTGCGCTTGATGGTTTCAAGCAGATGCGTCGCCAGAACCTCGACCGGGGTGACCGTCGTCATGTCGAGCATGACCGCCCTTTCCTGATCCTCCGGCGCGATCCACTTCGCGGGCGCGCCATAAACCGGCTCTTCCACGCGCGTCCCGGCAATCTCGGACCCGCCCGCGCCATCGGGTTCAAGCGCGAGGATCTTGGCCGGATGCAGCACCGAGCGCACCTGCTCGACCCCGTGGATCCTGATCACATAGGTGCCATGCGGCAGCGACGGCTCGTCGGTGAGACGGATCTCCGAGATGATGAGGCCAAAGCTGCGCGCCACGTGGTTGCGCATGTTGGCGATCCGCGCGTCGAGCCCGTTGCCCGGATCGAGCACCATGTTCACGAGATCGCTGGCGAACTCGACATGGATGTCGTCGAGATCGAGCAGATCGCCGATCGTGCTTTCATGCGGCTTGGCGTCGGGCACCGGTTCGGGCGCGGCGGCGGCGGCCGCACGCCGGCGCATCAGCATCACACCGATCCCGATCAGGACCACCGCGCCGATGAAGAACGGCACGAAGGGCAGGCCGGGAAACAGCGCGAACAGCATCATCAGCCCACCCACCGCAACCAGCGCCGGCGGGTAGTTGCCAAGCTGGGTGAACAGGGTGAAATCGGTCGCCCCGGTGGCCCCGCCCCGCGCCAGCAGCAGCGCCGAGGCGATCGAGATGATCACCGCCGGGATCTGCGACACCAGACCGTCGCCCACGGTCAGGATCGCATAGACCTCGAACGCGTCGCCCAGCGCCATGCCATGGATCAACACCCCCATGCTCAGCCCCATCACGAGGTTGAGGATGGTGATCAGAAGCCCCGCCACCGCGTCGCCCTTGACGAATTTCGACGCCCCGTCGAGCGAGCCGAAGAACGTGGTTTCAAGCTGCTCCTTCTCGCGCCGCGCCTTGGCCTCGGCATGGTCGATCGCACCCGCCGACATGTCGGAATCGATGGCCAGCTGCTTGCCCGGCATCCCGTCGAGGGCAAAGCGCGCGCCGACCTCGGCCATGCGCGCCGCGCCCTTGGTGATGACCATAAAATTCACGATCAAAAGGACTCCGAACACCACCAGGCCAAGGAACATGTTGCCGCCCATCACGAACTCGGCAAAGCCCGCGATCACGTCGCCCGCCGCGCGGGTGCCGGTATGGCCCTCGCCGATGATCAGCTTGGTGGACGAGACATTGAGCGACAGCCGCAGCATGAGCGAGGCCAGAAGGATCGTCGGAAAGGACGAGAATTCCAGCGGGCTCTGGATGAACAGCGTGATCGTGAACACCAGGATCGCCAGCGCAAAGGACACGGAGAGGCCGGAATCGAGCACCCAGGCCGGCATCGGCAGGATCATCATCACGATGATCGCCATCAGCGACATGGCGAGCAGAACGGTCGGCTGGAAGATGTTGCGGATCATTCGGCGGCTCCCCGCCCGGCCTGACCCGGCATCGACAGGAACGGCCGGCCCCCGCCGGACAGGCCCGCCGCGACCAGCGACCCGCCGCGCGCGCCCCCGCCCGAGGCCGAGGCAACGAACAGCGGATAGGTGTTGACGCGCACCCGCGCGGGCCTGTGCGCGTTTGTGGCGGCGGCGATCGGCGCAGGGGCCGCGCCCTCGTCGCCCGCCGTGATGGTGGCATAATGCGCCCGGTAGGTCTTGAGATAGCGGCGCGCATGCTCGGGCGTGCGCGAATGATAGGCGCCCACCGCATCGGTCCAACTGCCCTTTTCGGCATGAAGCCCGGTCAGGAAACGCGCGGCATAGCGGGCATTCACCATCGGGTCGATCATGCTGTCGAGCGAGGCGAAGGCATGGCCATGCCATCGGTAATTGACCTGGAAACAGCCGACATCGAAATTCTTCCGGCCGGTCGCGACCTGATCGCGCAGGAAGCGCAGCGCCTCGTCCCGGCTGTCGAACCAGTATCCCTTGCCTGCCACGTTCGATGTCCAGGGCCAGGACGACAGCCGCCCCAGCCGCGCCCGCCCGGTTTCGGTGCGGGTGATTGCCCGCATGACGGCGGCGGGAATGCCGTGTTCGCGCGCCGCGATCATGCCCGCACGTTCACAGATCGTCGGCCCGCCCGTTTCCCCGACCGCGGGGCCCGGGCCCGACCACATCCAGACTGCCACGACACCGGCAAGGACCGATCGGGCGCGGGCCCGGTCCAAGCGGCAGATCATGTCCATTCTGGCACCCATGTCCCGACCTTCCGGCGTGAGAATTCTTCTCGCGACTCCCGGCCCGGCGCGGCCCGTGGCGGGGGTCTGGCCACAGTGCTAGCAAGCCGGGGTTAACGAAGGTTCAACCGCCACGCGGAAATCGCGGCCGTTGCGCCGTTCGGGATGACACCGGGCGCCGCGTTAACCGTTTTGCGCGCCGTTTTCGCTGCGCTGCGGCGGTGCACGCATGGCAGCCGGGCAACAGCCGCGAGTCACCCCCCGGTCCGGCACGTCAGGCCCGCTGTTAACCCGGCGGGACGGTGCCCCTGCGCCACGCGCGATCCGGGGTTGATTTTCCCTCGGGATCGGGCGCACAATCGGGTCCATGACAGTGCAGGATCCTTCGCCGTTTCCCGGGTCGCACCCTTCGCAGGTGGCCTTTCATCGCAGCGAGCTGAACGTGATCCTGTCGCTTTACGGGCGCATGGTGGCGGCAGGCGAATGGCGCGATTACGGCATCTCCTGCCTGCGCGATGCGGCGGTGTTCTCGGTGTTTCGCCGCACCGCCGAGCACCCGCTCTATCGTATTGAAAAAAGGCCGAAATTACGCAACCGGCAGGGGCAATATTGCGTCGTGGCGATGGATGGTCAGATCCTCAAACGCGGGCATGACCTGCGCGCCGTCCTGCGGGTTCTCGAACGCAAACTGATCCGCGCGGTGGAGTGATGCCCGGCCGCGCCGCCGCCATCGACGCAGCCATGCGCCATTTCGACAGTGGCGCATTCCGGCGCGATCTCGCCGATCTCGTCTCCTACCCCACCGAAAGCCAGAATCCCGCTGCCGCCCCCGAGCTGCGACGCTATCTGGACGAGGCCATGGAGCCGCGGCTCAAGTCCTTGGGATTCAACTGTAATATCTACGCCAACCCCACACCCGGCGGCGGCCCGTTCCTCATCGGAGAGCGGCACGAGGGCGACGGGCTGCCCACCATCCTGACCTATGGCCATGGCGACGTGACAAGGGGGCAGGCCGAGATGTGGCGCGAAGGTCTCGACCCGTTCCGCCTGATCGAAGAAGGCGACCGCCTCTTTGGTCGCGGCAGTGCCGACAACAAGGGCCAGCACCTGATCAACCTTGCAGCGCTCGGGGCCGTGATCGAGACCCGTGGAAAGCTTGGCTTCAACATCCGTATCCTGTTGGAAATGGGCGAAGAAATCGGCTCGCCGGGGCTGCACGAATTCTGTGCCGCACAGCGTGACAGGCTGGCGGCGGACGTTCTGATCGCTTCCGACGGGCCGCGACTTCAGCCCGATACGCCGACCCTGTTCATGGGTTCGCGCGGCGGGCTGACTTTCGATCTCGTGGTCGATCTGCGCGAGGGTGCGCGTCATTCCGGCAACTGGGGCGGGCTTCTGGCCGATCCGGCGATGATCCTCGCACAGGCGCTGAGCACGATCACCGACGCACGCGGCCAGATCCGCATCCCCGAATGGCGGCCCGACAGCCTGACCGGCCCGGTCCGCACCGCGCTGCGGGACCTGCCCCTTGATGGCGACGGTGACGGCCCGGCGATCGACTGCGACTGGGGCGAGGCCGGTCTGACCCCCGCCGAGCGTGCCTTTGGCTGGAACAGCTTCGCGATCCTGGCGATGACAAGCGGCGTGCCCGAGGCGCCGGTGAACGCGATTTCCGCCTCGGCCCGGGCCACCTGTCAACTGCGCTTCGTGGTCGGCACCGACCCTGATGCGCTCTTGCCATCCCTGCGCCAACATCTTGATTCGCAAGGGTTTCAAAAAGTCCGGGTCGTCGAGGCCGAACAGGGCTGCTTTGCCGCGACACGGACCGACCCGACCCACCCCTGGGCCGAGTTTGTCCGCGCGTCGCTGTCCCGATCAGCGGGCAAACCGCCGCCTGTGTTGCCAAATCTTGCCGGGTCCCTGCCCAATGACGCCTTCGCCGATGTGCTGGGCCTGCCGACCGTCTGGGTGCCACATTCCTATCGCGGTTGTTGCCAGCATGCACCCGACGAACATGTCCTCAAATCCCTGTGCCGCGACGCGCTGGGCACCATGACCGGCCATTTCTGGGATATCGGGGATGGCGCCATGGCTCCGGCTGATCAACCCGCGCGCGCCGCCTCCAGCCGGGTCAGGAGCCGGGCATAATTGTCGGCGCCCTGTGCGCCGGTGACCAGATGCTTGAGGTCGAACACCATCGCCGGCACGCCTCGAATTCCCTTGTCGATCCAGAACCGTTGCATGCTGCGAACCTCCGGGGCGAAACGGGCGGTTTCGAGCGCATCGCGCGCCGCGCCTGCATCGAGCCCGATCTCGCCCGCGATGGCGGCCAGCGTGGCGATATCCGACACATCCCGCGCATCGGTGAAATGGGCACGGAACAGCGCCAGTTTTATGTCATTCTGGCGGCCCTGCGCCTCGGCGCATTCGATCAGTTGATGGGCGCGAAACGTGTTCACCATGCGGCTCTGATCCGAGAAGTTGAAGACAAAGCCCAGATCGGCGCCCAGTTCGCTGAGCCTGTCGCGCGCCTTTGCGCTGTCTTCGGCGCTGCTGCCGTATTTCTCGGCAATGTGCTCGCTCAGATTCTGCCCTTCCTGTGGCATATCCGGATTAAGTTCGAACGGGTGCCACAAGATCTTGACCGCAACCCCGGTGTCACCGATCGCCCGTTCCAACTGGCGATAACCGATGATGCACCACGGACAGACCACGTCAGAAACGATGTCGATGCGCAGCGGCTCGCCTGTCATTGTCATGTCCTCTGTCTCCTTTGTGGCAAAAGGCCTGCCTCACGGATCGCGGGCAGGAAAGTGCGGCCGACCGGAATCGCTTGACCGCTGGTCTTGATCAGACCTGCGCCGTCACGGGTTTCGCGTATCGCATCCTTCGGGCGCAACAGCAATAATGCACTTGCCCAAGTGTCGTTAACACTCTGACATCGTGATACTGCACCGAAACTGACACCGGCGCCCCCGCTTTTTCCGGTCCGCACACTGTTGCCCAAGCCGAAACCCATGATAAACGAAATCGAACCCGCAGGCTCTTGTTGTGAACGCGGGGCCAGTGGGGGGAGGGCAGACGCTGGAGGTCTCCGGCGAAACCGGGCGAGTCACACCGGCTGGATCAACGACCATTCGAAATCCGTCAAATCGAAACGCGCCAAGAATGTCTCCCGCTCTTTTGCACACGTGAAGCACGACAAGCCCGGCTTGGGACTCCCGTTTACGGGTATTTGGCCTGCAACTGTCGAAGCACATGACGCAGAACGATTGCTCCATAGTCGGCGCCCATGTGATGAAAATCGCTTTCATCGAATGTTCCGGCTCGTGGATGCAGTCGGGTGGGAGCCTCGCCGAATTCGGGCCGGGTCAACCCGGTGTCATCATAGACCTCGTCAGGCGGCGTCAAGAGCGTGAGGCCATATTCGCGATAGAGCGCCTCCACATGGGCGCGGTAGGTCTTGAGAAATGGCAATCCTTTGAGGGGATCCCGTCCATAGCGCGCCCAGATATCATAGCGCGGGTCGTCTTCCGGACAATCGGAGCATGGAATCGGCGGCGGCAGAATGGCCACGCGTGGCTTGTCCCATCCGTGCCACATCGGCTCCGGCAAACGCTTCATCGCGATTTCGCGACAGAATCGTGAAAAGGTCGAATAGGAGAGGCTGGGTTTGCCGGCCTCCTCGCAAAGCCCGTCGATGCTGTAGGGTTCGAATTGCCGAAGGAAATCGACCTCGTTGACATTCCTGCCAACCAGAATGACGATTTCGAAAGCTCTCAGGTCGACCGTGCGCCTGCCGAACACTTGGTCGAGAAACTTGAGTTGATGCGCTGAATAACCGGCCGATCCCTCATCCTGGTCCAGCGGCAGGCGGCGCTCGAGCCTGTTGACGTTGCGAACTCC
Organism: Paracoccaceae bacterium; assembly: GCA_011389685.1. Lineage (GTDB taxonomy): Bacteria > Pseudomonadota > Alphaproteobacteria > Rhodobacterales > Rhodobacteraceae > Aquicoccus. The sequence continues at coordinate 1,673 of JAABTV010000010.1, read as the reverse complement.
CAGCATGCCGGTCAGCCAGGTTTGTTGTCGGGGACTGAGCCGGGTGGTGCCATGCGCGCCGAAGACCTTATTCTCATCCAGGGTCATCTTGTTGAAGAGTTTGGAATTGCCGGCGAAGAACTCCAGATGCCAGCTTTGAAATTCGCCCGCAATCTGTGTCCAGCCACGGCGAATCGCGGCCACATGGGAGTTGCCCAGAATGAGAACTTTGCGCCCTGTCATTTTGCAAATGCATCCAGGAGGGCTTCTTCACAGACCAGTTCATCGATCTCGTCCCGGCTGCCCTCGGCACCTGAATCAGGTGTTTCAGATGTCTCCTCGGACGGCCCGCCTTCGGCCACGCCTTGCGCGCGCATGAAGAGTCCCATGGCCTTGTCGACACCCTCGGCGCTCACCGTGCGATAATTGCCGTGGAAATTCTGTCCCTGCGCCGTCTGGGTCATGATCACCTCGTAGGACGGGAAATAGTCCACGTCCTTGTGATCCTCCCAAAGCGCGCCGCAGACCGCGCGCAGCACCGATTTGGAATAGCTCGTCGCAGCCTCCACATGCTGGCCCGAAGCGGTGGCGGTGAGCGGCACCGGCGAGACAGTGACCAGAAAGCGTATCCCGGGGTTCAGCGTCCGCAGCATTTTCCCCACAGCGCGAAAATCCGACAGCACATCGCCATAGCGCATGTTGAGGAATTCGAAACGCTCCGGGTCAAAGCGCCCGGCGATGGTGCCCGGCGCGGTAGGATAAACTGTGCCATCGCATTTCGCCGCCCAGGTCTCGGTCAAGCCGAAGGTGAAAACAAAGACATCAAGCGAGGAAAACAGTTTCCGCACCGCCTCGAGATGCTGGGCGCGGTGGCGGAGAACATCGGCCTCGCTGGGCAACCCGTCGGGTTCCACCCCGGGGCGAAAGGCATCATAGAACCGCCCGTCCTTTTCCCAGACCGGATAGGCCGGTTTAAGCCCCTTGAAGGCCTCCTGAAGCAATTGCCGCAATTGCCGCGCGGTATAGATATTGCCATAGCGCGCGGAATAAAGCCCGTAGCCATGGGCGTTGAGCGCCGCGGGCGGCACCCGCGGCCCCGGTTCGGTATCCAGCACGTTGAACCCGGCGCTGCGCAAGGTGCGGCCCACATGTTGAGCGAAGCACGAGCCGGCTGTTGCGATCCGGTGTTTGCGGGTGATCGGGAATTTGGGGATGTAGAGATCGGACCGAACGATGTCAGTGCGCTCGACGACACCCTTGCGCCAGAATGCCCGGCCCGGCAATTCGGTATAAGGTGAGGTCATCGTCGAGATCGCCTTTGCGCGTTGATGCGCGCGGTCATTTCTTGAGGAAGCGGAATTTTCCTCCGAGGACTTCCGGTTTGTGTTTGATCCGGGTTGCGAATTTCTCCATTCCGGCGCGCACATTCCGGTTCTTGTAGTCATCGCCGATCAGGTGGCCGCCCTTTCGCAACAGCGGCCAGTAGAACATCAGGTCGCGGAACACGGGTTCCTTTTCCTGGGCCGCATCGAGATAGATGATATCGGGCTGGACCTTGTAGTAGCGCAGGATCCGGGAGGCATTCTCCGAGGTCTGGGGCAGCGGGGTGATGATGTCCTGCAGGCCCGCATCGACCACGTTGCGCATGAACGTGTAATAGAGCATCGGATATCCGTTGACGAAGCGCATGGATT
>JAABTV010000095.1 GCA_011389685.1 Paracoccaceae bacterium | reverse complement strand
CTCGCTGCGGTGCTCATGGCTTGCTCCCGCCTCTGGGCAAGGCATTATGAGTCCGCATCCTAGGGCGGATTGCCTCGATCAAATTCACCCCGCACGGGCTGCTTGCAGCCCGGGCAGCGTGTGCCGAATGCCATTCGACGCAACACCCTAGGTGAACAGCCCGGCATAGGTTTCGCGCAGCGCCTTCTTCTGCACCTTGCCCATGGTGTTGCGGGGCAGTTCGGCGACGAATGCGAAATGCTTGGGCTGCTTGAATTTGGCCAGATCAGAGCCTGTTACGGCGGTGATTTCCGCGAGGGTCAGCGCCTCCTGGGCCTTGACGATCACCGCCACTACGGCCTCGCCGAAATCGGGATGCGGCACGCCGATCACGGCCGATTCCAGCACCCCGGGGATGTCGTCGATCAGGCTCTCGATCTCCTTGGGATAGACGTTGAAGCCGCCGGTGATGATCAGATCCTTGCCGCGTCCGACGATGCTCACGTAGCCGTCTTCGTCGCGCATGCCCAGATCGCCGGTGATGAACCAGCCGTCGGGTCGCAGCTCCTCGGCGGTTTTCTCGGGCATCTGCCAATAGCCCTTGAACACGTTGGGGCCGCGCACCTCGATCGTGCCGATCTCGCCGGTGGCGACTTCGCGGCCTTGGTCCATGATGCGCAGTTCGACCCCGGGCAGGGGAAAGCCCACGGTGCCGGCGCGGCGTTCGCCGTCATAGGGGTTCGAGGTGTTCATGTTGGTTTCGGTCATGCCATAGCGTTCGAGGATGCGATGGCCGGTCCGTTCCTCCCATTTCTCGTGGGTATCGACGAGGAGCGGGGCGGAGCCGGAGATGAAAAGCCGCATGTTAGAGACTGTTTTGCGATTTAGGCGCGGATCGTCGAGCAGGCGGGTGTAGAAGGTGGGCACGCCCATGAGCGCGGTGGCGTGGGGCATCGCATCGAGGATTGCGCCGGAGTCGAACCTGGGCAGGAACACGGTCGAGGCGCCGGCCAGGAGCGCCACGTTGGTGGCCACGAAAAGCCCGTGGGTGTGAAAGATCGGAAGCGCGTGGATCAGCACGTCATCGGGGGTAAAGCGCCAGAAATCGCGCAGGGTTTCCGAGTTCGACGAGAGGTTGTCGTGGCTGAGCATCGCGCCCTTGGAGCGCCCCGTGGTCCCCGAGGTGTAGAGGATCGCCGCAAGGTCATCGGCGCCGCGTGGCACGGGCGCAAAGCCGGGCGCGTCGGGCAGGTCGGCGGTGAGGCTGCCTTGCCCCGCATGATCCAGGGTGAAAAGCCGCGCCGGCCCGGCGAGCGGCGCGATCTCGGCCTCGCGCGCGGGGTCACAGACCACCACCGACGGGGTGGCATCGGACAGGAAATACTCGATCTCGGCGGCAGTATAGGCGGTGTTGAGCGGCAGGAAGAGACCGCCGGCCAGCACCGTGCCGATATAGAGCTGCACCGCCTCGATGCTTTTCTCGACCTGCACGGCAACCCGGTCGCCCGGTGCCAGCCCGGCCCCGATCAGTCGCGCGGCCAGCCGTTCGGCCCCGTCAAAGAGCGCGCCATAGCTGACATCCGAAAAGCCCGGGCGCGTGGCAAAGGGTTTGTCGCGGTTGGCGCTCAGATGGGAGGCGAGGCGATGGGCGAGATGGTTTGCGTCATACATGAAAGCGGTCCTCGGGTTGGTCTGACTTTCCTGCGGCGCATGGCGGGTATTTTCAAGCGCGGATTGATCTTTGTGCCGGGGGCCGTAAATGTGGGCGCCGGAAAAAAAGGGCGCGCACGACATGAACCCGATCAAGGGAATACTGCTGAAACTTCTTGCCGTGGTGACTTTCGTCATCATGGCCGCACTCGTCAAGGCGACGTCGGACCATGTGCCGGCGGGTCAGGCGGTGTTCTTTCGCTCCTTCTTTGCGATTCCGGTGATCCTCGGCTGGCTCTGGGTGCGGGGCGATCTGCGCACCGGTCTGCACGTCAAGTCGCCGATGGGACATTTCTGGCGCGGCTTTGTGGGGACGACGGCGATGGGGCTTATGTTCACCGGGCTGGCGCTTTTGCCGCTCCCCGAGGTCACGGCGATCGGCTATGCCGCGCCGCTGCTTGTGGTGGTTTTCGCGGCGATGTTTCTCAACGAACAGGTGGGCCTGTTTCGGCTTGGGGCGGTGGCGCTGGGCCTTGTCGGGGTGCTCATTGTGCTGTCGCCGCGGCTGACCGCGTTCGCGGGCGAAACGGTCGAGACCACGCAGGCGCTTGGGGCGATGGTGGTTCTGGCCGGGGCGGGATGCGCGGCGCTGGCGCAGATCTATGTGCGCAAGCTGGTCCAGACCGAACAGACATCGGCGATCGTGTTCTTCTTTTCGCTCACGTCGAGCATTCTGGCGCTTGCGACCTTGCCCTTTGGCTGGGTGGTGCCGACCGGCAAGGAAGCGGTGCTCTTGGTGCTGATCGGGCTTGTCGGCGGGATGGGGCAGATATTCCTGACCTCGGCTTATCGGTTCGCGGATGCCAGCGTGGTGGCGCCGTTCGATTATGCCTCGATGATCTTTGCGCTTCTGATCGGTTATTTCGTCTTTTCCGAGGTGCCGACCGGGCCGATGCTGCTCGGGGCGGCGATCGTTATCCTGGCCGGGGTGATCATCATCATCCGCGAACACCGGCTGGGGATCGAGCGCAGCCGCGCGCGCAGGAACATGACGCCGCAAGGGTGAGTGGCCGTTCGGGCCTGAACAGAGACTGAATTGGGAGGGTTGGAGATGTCAGACAAGGTGCCTTGCCCGGCGCTTGGGTCCGGGGACGTGGTGCAGGACCAACCGCGCGGAATGCTCGACGCGGATGCGCGGATGGCGGTGGCGGGTCACGCTATGGCGCAGCCGAACTGGGACGGGGTGATCCTTTTGCCGGGGGAGCGCAGCCATTGGGTGCATCTGAGCGCGGGCGAGATCGTGAGTTTTCAGTCCTTCCTGACCGTTCGGCTGGCCCGGGCGCTGGAGGCTGGCGAGCGGGTCGATATGGACGCGCTGACCGATACGATGGCGCGGCCCGAGCGGTTGGCTCAACAGCTTGATTCCGCGGACTTGGGCGGGAACAGGGCCGCATTGCTGGGTCATCTGCTGGGCGCCGAGATGGCGGCGGCGCGGCCCTATTGGCTGGGTCAGCAGGTCGTGGTGATGGGTGATGACGCGCTGGCCGAAGGCTATGCGGTGGCCCTGGAGGCGCAGGGCGTGCCGGTGGAGCGGGTCGGGCGTGCGGCGATGGAGAATGCGGGGCGCAAGGCGTTCGATGCCTGAGAGCTCGACTTTCAAATTGGGCTCTGGGACCAAGTTGCCTTTGATGGAGTTCGCTCTCGCCCGGAATAGCGGCGAAGCCGCCCGGGCAGCACACGGCCGCCCCCCGGCCGGGTGCTCCTGAGGGGTTTCGCGCCGCTTCGAGGCTGGGAAGACGTTGCGGGATAAACTGCCCTGCGCCGATGTTGTGAGCACCCGACCGCGGCCGTGTGATGCCCTATCGTTCGGGACAATCCGACTTGTTGCGATACGCTAGGCGACGCGCGGCGCGCGGCGGGGGCCGAGGACGGCAGCCAGCGCGAGGATGAGGCCGGAAACGGTGGCGATCATGCCGGCCGCGCTGACCGAGTTTTCAAAGCCGAGCCAGAGCGGCCCGTAACCGGCGAGGACATAGCCCATGACGGCGGAGAGCGTCGCAAAACCCACGCTCAGCCAGACCTGATGCGCCAGCCGATCGGTCATCAGCCGCGCGGCGGCGGGCGGGCAGATGAACATCGCGATCACGATGATCGAGCCCACGGCGTCGAACGCCGCCACCGCCGCCATGGCCGCCATGATGACCAGCGCGAGGCCGAGCGCGCGGACCGGCAGGCCGAGCGCGCGGGCAAAGCCTTCGTCGAAGGTCGAGATCTTGAGAGGGCGCCAGAGCAGGGCGGTCACGCCGGTGACGATCAGGCAGGTGATCGCCATGCGCGGCAGTTCGGGCGGCACCCCGGCCAGCGCCTGCGCATCGAGGAGCGAGGCCCAGCCCGTGGCATCGAGCCAGATCAGGCTTTCGAGATTGCCGTAAAGCGCGTGCTGCACGTCGAGATGCACCGACGAGGTGTCGGATTGTTCGAGCAGAAGGACACCACCGGCGAACATGGTGCTGAACACGACGCCCATTGCCGCGCCGGGTTCGAGCTTTCCGACGCGGCGGATGCCCTCGATCAGGAGGACCGCGACAAGCGCCGCGCCCCCCGCGCCGAGCATCATCGGCCATGTCGAGACGGTGCCTGAGACCAGAAAGCCGACCACGATTCCCGGCAGCACCACATGCGAGATGGCGTCGCCGATCAGCGCCTGCTTTCGGAGCAGAAGGAAATTGCCCGGGATCGCACAGGCGATGGCGGCCAGGCACCCGATCAGGATCGGCGGCAGCGAGAGGGCGACGAATTCGGCCCCGATCATGGCAGCGGCCTCGGGGCGAGGCGGGCGTCGATCTGCGCGATCTGGTCGGGGGTGAGCACGGTCTCGATCGGGCGCAGCCCGTCATAATGCGAGGCGGCGATTTCCTGTGCGGGATCGGCGCGCAGCACCTGCCAGCGGCTTTCGTCGAGCAGCGCGCGTGCGGCGGCGGCGCGGCCCTCGTCGGTGGCGGTGCCGTCGGGGTTGGCAAGCCCGGCGTGGATCAGGAGCCGCAGGGTATAACGTTCATGGACGGGATGGTTGAGGGCGAGGGCCAGCAGGCCCTGGCGCAGATGCACATGGCGCTGATAACGGTGTCGGGCAAGCAGGGCGGCCAGAGCCCCGCGCCGGGGTGCGATCAGAAGCGAGATCGCGAAGGCCAGGCTGCCGGTCAGCACGATGATCGGGCCGGTCGGCAGGTTTGGTGCCAGCGCCGAGATCAGCGCGCCCACAAGACCGGTCAATCCGCCCATGACGCCGGCGATCAGAACCACGCGGTCGGCGCGATCGGTCCAGAACCGGGCGGTGACAGGGGGCAGGATGACCATCGCGACGATGAGCACGAGGCCCACGATCTTGATCCCGATCACGGTGATGGCCATGACCAGACCCATCATCGCCAGATCGACCCGTCGGATATCGAGCCCGGTGGCGACCGCATAACCCGGATCGAAAGCCGCCGTGAGCATCGGGCGGCGCAGCACCAGGGCGGCCAACGTGGCCAGCCCGCCACCGATCGCGATGGTCAGCGCGTCGGAATAGAGCATCCCGGCCGTCGAGCCGAGCAGGAAGGTTTCAAGCCCGGCCTGTCGGCCCATGTTCAGAGACTGAATCACCGTCAGAAGCAGGATTCCGAAGCCGAAGAACACCGAGAGCACGGCGCCGATGGCGGCATCCTCGCTCAGCCGCGTGGCATGGGTGAGCCAGCCGACGCAGAGCAGGCCGAACCATGCCGACAGCGCCGACCCGGTGAGCAGCCCGGCGAGGTTGCGCCCCTCGCCGCCCAGCGCCACCATGACCAGAAAGGCCAGCGCGATTCCGGGCAGGGTGGCATGGGCGATGGCGTCCGAGACCAGCGCGCGCTTGCGCAGCACCAGAAAACTGCCGGTGATGCCCGCGCCCGCCCCCAGCAGCCCGGCGCCGATCGCCACGAGGGCGGCGTTATAGCCCAGCCCCCACATCTCAGCCGAGGATCTGCGCGAGCTGCGCCTGTGCGAGGCGCCCGCCATAGGTGGCCTGCAACGTCTCGGAGGTCAGCACGTCGGCGACGGGCCCCTCGGCGATTCGGGTGGTGTTGATCAGCAGCGCGCGTTCGAAATAGCTTGCGACGGTGGCGAGGTCGTGATGGACGACAACCACGGTGGCGCCCGCGTCGCGCAGCGATTTGAGGACCGCGACGATGGTCTTTTCGGTGGCGGCATCCACCCCGGCAAAGGGTTCGTCGAGCAGGTAGAGTTCGGCTCCTTGCGCGAGGGCGCGGGCGAGAAAGACGCGCTGTTGCTGGCCGCCCGAAAGCTGGCCGATCTGGCGGTCGGCGAAATGTTCCATCCCGACGCGGGACAGGCAGGCGACGGCGCGGTCGCGGTGATCCTGGCGGATGGGGCGCAACAGCCCCAGCTCGCGCGCCATCCCCATCAGCACCACGTCGATCACGCGGGTCGGGAAATCCCAATCGACCGTGGCGCGCTGTGGCACATAGGCGATCCGGCTCAACACTTCGCTGACGGGTCGCCCAAAAGCCCTGATATTGCCGGAAACCGGCGTCACCATGCCCAGAACCGCCTTGAGCAGGGTCGATTTCCCGGCTCCGTTCGGACCGATGATCGCGCTCATCACACCGGCGTCAAAGGTGGCCTCAAGCGCGAACAGCGCGGGTTTCTCGCCATAGGTGACGGTCAGGCCCCGCACCGCGAGCGGCGCGGCGGTGGTGTCATCCGGTGCGACGATCCTGCCATCGCGTGCGGCCAGTCCGAGTGTCATTGCGCTCCTTCCCTCAACTTGCCTGTGCCAGGCGCCCGATCATGCCACGGGTGGGCACGGTCCCGCCCAGCGCGGCCGCGATGGTGGTGACGTTGTGATCTATCATGCCGATATAGGTGCCTTCATAGCTGTCTTTCGGCCCCATTGCATCCGAATAAAGCTCTCCTCCGATGCGCACCTCATGACCGCGCGCCGCGGCCCCTTCGATCAGGGCGCGGGTATTGCGATCCGAGACCGAGCTTTCCACGAAAACGGCACTGATCCCGCGGGAAACCAGCAATTCGACCAGTTCACCGATGCGATGCAGCCCGGCCTCGGACTCGGTCGAGATGCCCTGAATGCCGATCACCTCGAACCCGTAGGCGCGGCCGAAATAGCCGAAAGCGTCATGTGCGGTGAGAAGCACACGGGCGGGCTGCGGCACGGTGGCGAGGGTTTTGCGGGCATAGGCATCGAGTTTGGCGATGTCGGTCAGGAAATCCTCGGCGTGGGCGGTGATCGTCCCCGCCTCATCCGGCAGGAGCGCGATCAGCGCATCGCGGGTGGCGCGGGCCGCATGGGCCCAGAGCGCGGGCACCATCCAGAGATGCGGGTCGAACTTGTTGTCGTAATCGGGATGCGCGATGAGCAATTCATGCGGTGTCGCCTCGGCCACGGCGACAAGGGCGGAGCGTTTGGCAAGGCGCGCGAACAACTCTTCGAGCTGCGCTTCGAGATAGAGACCGTTGCGCAGGATCAGGTCGGCCCGGGTGAGGGCGACGATATCGCTTCGGGTCTGGCGATAGGAATGGGGATCGACCCCCGGCCCCATGAGCGCGCGCACCTCGATCAACTCGCCGCCGATGCGGCGGGCGGTATCGGCGATCATGCCGGTGGTGGCAACGACGCTGGGTCGAGTGCTGGCCGCGCCGGCGACATGGGGCAGGGCAGCGGCGCCGACAACAAGTCCGAGCGCCGCCCGTCGGGAAAAAGTCATTCAGACCTCATCTGGTTCTGGCTGATTGGGTGAATATGCGAGCCATTCGCAGAAATGTCAACGCTTTTGCAAGTCATTCGCAAGAATGCCCGGGATCGCTGTCATGGTCGCGATGCGGCGCTTGCCTTGGCCCCGACTGCGTGAGACCTTGACCCTGCAAGCGAGGGAGAGAGATGCACACCGAAATTCAGACCCCCGTGACCGGACTTCCGCAGACGACCGAGGCGCGCAATGCGGGCATGGTGCTTGACCTCGACTGGGTGATGTGGGCAGAGGCCAACCGCCCGGCGATCGAGCGGCGCGTGGCGACGCTTGCGGGCCGGCGCACGGTGAAGACGGCCTATCAGGCGGCGTGGCTGTGCAGGGCGATCAGTTGCATCGACCTGACCACGCTGGCGGGCGACGATACCGCGGGCCGTGTGCGCCGGCTGGCGGCCAAGGCGCGGCAACCGGTGCGGGCCGATCTGCTGGAGGCGCTGGGGATGGAGGGGCTGCGCGTCGGCGCGGTCTGTGTCTATCACGAGATGATCGCGCCCGCGCGTGGGGCGCTGGAAGGGTCGGGCATTCCGGTCGCCGCGGTCTCGACCGGGTTT
>JAABTV010000094.1 GCA_011389685.1 Paracoccaceae bacterium | reverse complement strand
GCCGAGCAGGATGTGCTCGCGGGTCTGCGGCATCGGGCCGTCGGCGGCCGAACAAACCAGGATCGCGCCGTCCATCTGTGCAGCACCGGTGATCATGTTCTTGACATAGTCGGCGTGGCCCGGGCAATCGACATGGGCGTAGTGCCGGTTCTCGGTCTCGTATTCCACATGCGCCGTCGAGATCGTGATCCCGCGCGCCTTCTCCTCGGGCGCACCGTCGATCTTGTCATAGGCCTGGAAATCGCCGAAATACTTCGTGATCGCCGCCGTCAGCGTCGTCTTGCCATGGTCAACGTGACCGACCGTCCCGATGTTCACATGCGGCTTGTTGCGTTCAAACTTTGCTTTTGCCATGGTCGTGGCTCCTTTTTTCGTTGCGGATGGTGGGTTGGCACCCACCCTACAGATTGGGTAGGGCGGGTTTTCACGGCGGGTTTCCCCGCCGATACCGCCACCCGGGTTATGCGTATTTCGACTGGATCTCTTCGCTGATGTTCTGCGGCACCGGATCGTAGTGATCGAATTGCATGGTGAACTGGGCACGGCCCGAGCTCATCGAACGCAGCGTGTTGATATAGCCGAACATGTTGGCCAGCGGCACGAAGGCCTGGATCGCCACGGCATTGCCGCGCGGCTCCTGCCCGGTCACCTGACCGCGACGCGAGGTCAGATCACCGATCACCGAGCCGGTATATTCCTCGGGCGTCACCACCTCGACCTTCATCATCGGTTCGAGCAGCTTGGCGCCGGCCTTGCGCAGACCTTCGCGCATGCACATCCGCCCGGCGATCTCGAAGGCCAGGACCGACGAGTCGACATCGTGGAACTTGCCGTCGATCAGCGCCACCTTGAAGTCGATCACCGGGAAGCCTGCCAGCGGCCCGCTGTCCATCACCGACTTGATGCCCTTTTCGACACCGGGGATGTATTCCTTGGGCACGGCCCCGCCGACGATCCGGCTTTCGAAGCTGTAGCCTTCGCCGGGTTCGGTGGGCGCGATGATCAGCTTGACCTCGGCGAACTGGCCGGAGCCACCCGACTGTTTCTTGTGGGTATAGGTGTGCTCGATCTCATAGCCGATGGTCTCGCGATAGGCGACCTGCGGCGCACCGATATTGGCCTCGACCTTGAATTCCCGCTTGAGGCGGTCGATCAGGATGTCGAGGTGCAATTCGCCCATGCCCTTCATGATCGTCTGTCCCGATTCCAGATCGGTCTCGACGCGGAAGGACGGGTCCTCTGCGGCCAGACGGGCCAGACCCTGGCTCATCTTTTCCTGGTCGTTCTTGGTCTTGGGTTCGACCGCGATCTCGATCACCGGATCGGGGAAGGTCATGGTCTCCAGAACCACCGGCTTGGCCGGATCGCACAGCGTGTCGCCCGTGGTCGTGTCCTTCAGACCGGCCAGAGCGATGATGTCGCCGGCGAATGCCTCCTCGATCTCCTGACGGTCGATCGCGTGCATCAGCATCATGCGCCCGACACGCTCTTTCTTGCCCTTGGTCGAGTTGAGCATCGAATCGCCCTTCTTCAGAACACCGGAATAGAGCCGGGTGAAGGTCAGCGAGCCGACGAACGGGTCGTTCATGATCTTGAAGGCCAGCGCCGAGAACGGCGCGGAATCGTCGGCCGGGCGTTCGATGTTGCGGGTCTCGGTCTCGTCGTCGGGCGAAAAGCCCAGGAGCATCGGCACGTCCCGGGGTCCGGGCAGGAAATCCACCACGGCATTGAGCAGCGGCTGCACGCCCTTGTTCTTGAACGCCGACCCGGCCAGCATCGGGAAGAAGGCCAGTTCCAGCGTGCCCTTGCGGATCAGCCCGCGCAGGGTGGCCTCGTCGGGCTCTTCGCCTTCGAGATAGCCTTCCATCGCGGTGTCATCCATCTCGACCGCCAGTTCGATCATGTTGGCACGCCATTCCTCGGCCAGATCCTTGAGGTCGTCACGGATCGGCTGGCGCACCCAGTTGGCGCCCAGGTCCTCGCCGGTCCAGACCCATTCTTCCATCTTGATCAGGTCGATGATGCCTTCGAGGTTGTCCTCGGCCCCGATCGGCAGAGCGATCGGCATCGGCGTGCCGCCGGTGCGGTCCTTGATCATCTTCACGCAGTTGAAGAAATCGGCACCGATCTTGTCCATCTTGTTGACGAAGACCAGCCGCGGCACCTTGTAACGGTCGGCCTGGCGCCAGACGGTCTCGGTCTGCGGCTCGACCCCGGCATTGCCGTCCAGAAGCGCGACCGCACCGTCGAGAACGGCCAGCGAACGTTCCACCTCGATGGTGAAATCGACGTGTCCGGGCGTGTCGATGATGTTGAACCGCGTCTTGGTCGCGGATGTCCCCTCCGGGGTCGGATCTTCCTGGCGCTGCCAGAAGGTCGTGGTCGCGGCGGAGGTGATGGTGATCCCGCGCTCGGCTTCCTGTTCCATCCAGTCCATCGTCGAGGCGCCGTCATGGGTCTCGCCGATCTTGTGGTTCTTGCCGGTGTAGAACAGGATGCGTTCGGTCATCGTGGTCTTGCCGGCGTCGATATGCGCCATGATGCCGAAGTTGCGGTAGCGTTCGAGCGGATATTCGCGTGCCATGGGTCTTCGCCTCTGAAAAGGTTACCAGCGGTAATGGCTGAACGCTTTGTTCGCGTCGGCCATCTTGTGTGTGTCTTCGCGCCTCTTCACGGCCGAGCCGCGGGATTGCACTGCATCCAGCAACTCGCCGGCAAGGCGCTCTTCCATCGTGTGCTCGTTGCGCGCGCGGCTGGCCTTGATCAGCCAGCGGATCGCAAGCGCCTCGCGGCGCTCGGGGCGCACCTCGACCGGCACCTGATAGGTGGCGCCGCCAACCCGGCGCGAGCGCACTTCGACGCTCGGCTTGATGTTGTCGAGCGCCTCGTGGAACACCTCGACCGGCGCGCGCTTGATCTTGTCCTCGACGCGGTCGAGCGCGCCATAGACGATCTTTTCAGCGGCCGATTTCTTGCCGTCGAGCATGAGGTTGTTCATGAACTTTGAGAGAACCTTATCGCCATATTTGGCGTCAGGCAGGATTTCGCGTTTTTCAGCGGCATGGCGACGGGACATCTCTGGATCCTCTTACTTGGGCCGTTTGGCGCCGTATTTCGAGCGGCGCTGCTTGCGATCCTTGACGCCCTGCGTGTCGAGCACGCCGCGCAGGATGTGATAGCGCACACCGGGAAGGTCTTTCACACGGCCACCACGGATCAGGACAACCGAGTGTTCCTGAAGGTTGTGGCTCTCGCCGGGGATATAGCTGATGACCTCGTAACCGTTGGTCAGGCGCACCTTGGCAACCTTCCGCATGGCCGAGTTCGGCTTTTTCGGCGTCGTGGTGTAAACGCGCGTGCAAACGCCGCGTTTCTGCGGGTTCCCCTCAAGGTGGAGGGACTTGGAGCGTTTCACTTTGGGCTGCCGCGGCTTGCGGATCAGCTGCTGGATCGTCGGCATTGGGTCTCTTTCCCCGTTCTTCAACACATGTGTTGCGCGGGCAGCCCCGCACAGGTTTCCAAAAACTCGCGCCTCATGCGTCCATGAAACACGCAAAAACCGCCTTCGCCCCTTTGTTTCCAAGGACGATGCGGTGGGTATCCAGAGGATCGGGGCGGTTCTGCCCGGATCATGTCCACTACAGTTCTGATATCGGCTTCGGGCAGACCCCTCGCCGGATGCGCCGCGTATAGGGGGAGTCGCACCCGGTGTCAACACATCCCCTGCGCCATGCGCATGGCGCAGTCTTCAGCCCGCGCGCCGCGCCTTGCGCCGCAACTGGCGCTCGCGAAACAGGGTGAAAAGGCCCATCGCCACCACGACCGTCGCGCCCACCAGCGTCAGCGGCGCCGGCCAGTCGTCAAACACCACGAAGCCCAGAAGAAGCGCCCAGATCAACCCGGTATAGCGGAACGGCGCGATGAAACCGATCTCGCCGACCCGCATCACCGCGACCGAGGCCAGATAGCCGCCCAGGATGAATCCCGCCGCCAACGCGATCAGCCCCAGCGCCCGGCCATCGACCGGCGCCCAGCCCTGCACCGTGGACACCAGCCCGCCCGCCACGGTGATGACCATCGCGGTGATCAGCGCCACGGTGATCGACGGCACCGCCGGCGACAGCCGCCGCGCCGTCAGATCGCGCAGCGTCACGAACCCGACCGCAGCCAGCGCGTAAAGCGAATAGACGCTGAACCCCTCGGCCCCCGGCCGCACGATCAGCATCACACCCCCGAATCCGACGCCGATCGCCACCAGCCGCCGCCAGCCCAGCGGCTCCCGAAAGAACAGCGCCGCCGCCAGCGCCACGGTCAGCGGCAGCGCCTGCAGGATCGCGGTGACATTGGCGATCGGCATGTGAAACAGCGCGGTGAGAAAGAAGAAGGTCGCGCCGATCTCGGCGCCGCTGCGCAGCGCGATCAACCCCCAGTCGCGCCGCGGCAGGGCCAGCCGGATCGCTCCCATCCGCCGCCCCACCAGCCAGATCAGCAGGCAGGTCAGCAAACCGCGCATGAAAATCGCCTGAAACAGCGGGATCTGCCCCGACAGCGTTTTCATGCACACGTCGTTGAAGGTGAAAGCGGCCATCGAGACCACCATCAGCCCCGCCCCTTTGAGATTGTCGCGCGCATCGACCATGGCCTAAAGCGCCCGCAACATGTCGGTGTCAAAGCCGAAGCGCTGCCGAATCTGGCGCTCCACCCTGGCCGTCGGCACCTTGTGGGTCAGGCCCTGCCTGGTCGGCTGCGACTTGTTGTCCGAATGGACCGTGCGCAGGAACACCGGCGCCGCGATGTCGGTGTAAAGATTGTAATGCTGGCCCAGCGCCCGGTGATTGTAGCGATAGGGCGTGCGGTCATATTCCGCCGGCGCCAGAAGCGCCGTGCCCACCGACAGCGGCGCGCGCTCGACGCAATCGACGATCGTGTTACCGCCCTCCTGCCCGGTCAGCTCGACATAGAAGCCGCGGTTGAAGGCGATCATGAACGGCGCGTCCGCATGCACCGCGCGCAACCCCTGCCCGATATGCTTGAGCCGCGCCACGTAATCGCGCGACAGCGCGTCATCGTCATCGAGCCGGAACCACAGCTTGTGGCTGGCCCCGCCCAGAGGCACCGAGCGATAGGCCGCGCGGGTGATCGGGTAATGCTGATCCGGGGCGGCGGCGAACAGGTCGATATGATCATGTGGTGCCACCAGCGCATCGAGGCGCGCGCGCGCGTCGGCGGGCAATTCGGTCGAGGTCAGGATCACGGCCCGGAAATCGCGGTCGTCCTGATGCGCCAGCGACGGCAGGCACAGGTTCTCGAACAGCCTGAACCGCAATGCCAGCCGCTCGGGCGAAAAGATGTGTTCGGCGATCCTTTCGACCGTGCCGAATCGCTCAGCATAGTAATCCAGCGTCAGAACCGAGAACCGCACCACCCCCACCACCGGAATATCTGTCGTCGCGCCCATCGCATGCCCTGCCCGCTTTGCCCCGCGCTCAGATGACATGGCATCGACGCAAAAGGAAAGACCCCTTTGTGCCCGCCCGCAGCCCCCGGACCGACGCCCATCGAAAGGGCAGCGCCCGGCCCGGGGTGGGTGCGAAGCGCCCGCCGTCATGCCAAAGGCGTGCCTGCGGCACGACGGGCGGGGCGGGCGCTGCCCGGGCTGCAAGCAGCCCGGGCGGGTGAATTCGATCGAGTGCAACAGCTTTTAGACCAGCCGGCGCGACAGGATCACCCACTCGCCGATATTCTCGCGCGTGATGTAGCCCACGAAATGCCCGCCCCGGTCGGTGATCGCCACCGCCGGTTCGCTGCCGCTGGCCAGCGCATCGAGAACCTCGTCCATCGGCGCATCGAGCCGCATCTGGGGAATGTCTGTGGTCAGCGCATCCGAAACCGGCGCAGCCCGCCGCCCCTCCTCCGAGGCGGCAAGGATGGCGCTGCGGGTCAGCATCCCGACGAAACGCCGGTCCGGGCCGACCACGGGAAATTCCGACTGCTCGGTGCGCAGCACCGCATGCGCCGCCGCTTCCATCGTGTCGCCCGGCCCCAGCGCCTCGAACGAGGTGATCATCGCATCCCGTGCCCGCGCCCCGTGCGCCCGGTCGCGCAGCATCGCGTGCGAGCTTTCCGCACCGGCCGCGAAAAAGATGAAGATCGCGATCAGGATCAGCAGCGGATTGCCCCCCGTCAGCCCGAGAAAGCCGAACAGGAAGGCCATCACCTGCCCCGCCTGCGCGGCCATTTGCGTCGCCTTGATCCGATCCATGAACATGGCCAGCACGGCGCGAAACACCCGCCCGCCATCCATCGGAAAGGCCGGGATCATGTTGAACAGGACCAGAAGCAGGTTGACCGCCGCCAGCCGTTCGACAAAGCCGAGCCCGGGATCCTCCAGCGATTGCAGAACGTTGAAAGAGAACGACGCGCCCAGAACCAGCGTCAGGATCAGCCAGATCACGACATTCACCGCCGGCCCGGCCACCGCGATCAGGATCTCCTGGCGCGGGTCCTCGGGAAAGCTCTCCAGCCGCGCCAGCCCGCCGATCGGCAGAAGCGTGATGTCACGGGTGCCCACGCCGAACCGTCGCGCCATGAGCGCATGCCCCAGCTCGTGCAGCACCACGCAGGCAAAGACCGCCATGATGAACACCACGTTGACAATCGCCGCAGCCGGCCCCTCGACCAGCCAGGCCGCGGCCATCACCCAGGCCAGAAGCAGGAAGAACGTCGCATGCACCCGGATCTGGGTGCCGCGCACATCACCGATGGAAAAGGACCAGTTCATACTCTCTTCCTCAACTTGCACACAGGGACCGTGCGGACCGGATCGCGCGCCGCCCCGACCGGGGCATCAACGGGCTCAGCCCGCCACGTCGACCTTCGGCTTGCCACACATGCCTGGCGCCATCAGCGCCTTGAGCGGGTCGTTGTCACAGACCAAGGTATCGAGCGTGACCGCGTCAAGCCTCTCATAGAACGCCTCGGCGGCATCCTGGATCGCCAGCTTCAACCGGCAGGCATCGACCAGCGGGCAGGTGTTGTCGACATCTGCGAAACACTCGGTCAGCGGCACGTGGCTTTCGAGCGCGCGAAACACGTCGCCGATCACGATCTCGCCCGCCGGGCGGCCCAGCTCGATGCCGCCATTGCGGCCGCGCTGGGTGTGCAGATAGCCCAGTTGCCCCAACTGGTTGATGACCTGGGCGAGGTGGTTCTCGGAGGTGTTGCAACACCGGGCGATCTCGGACTTGGTCACCAGCCGCCCGCCATTGACCTCGCAGAACATCAGTACACGAATGGCGATATTGGTTCTCTTGGTGATCCGCACGTGCCAGTCCCCGGGGTTGCTTAAGGCATGAAAAAGATGCGGCCATCATGCCTGTTTGCCATGAATACCTGTTTGACATGGATCAATCCACAGGCAAATTTGCCCGCATGACAGCACAGCAAGGCGCCTATTTCTTCGGTTACGGCTCGCTCGTGAACCTTTCGACCCATGACCACGCCGATGCCCACCCGGCCCGGGCGCGCGGCTGGCGGCGGGCCTGGCGGCATACGAATCTGCGCCCGGTCGCCTTTCTCACCGCCCTGCCCGACCCGGCCACGACCATCGACGGGATGATTGCCCATGTGCCCGGCGACGACTGGAGCGTGCTCGACGAGCGCGAACACGCCTATGCAAGGGTCAAGGTGCCCGACGACATCGACCACCCGCTGCCGCACCGGCTCGACGTGGCGATCTATTCGATCCCGCATGACGCCCATGGCCGCCCCGACGCCGCGCATCCGGTGCTGCTGTCCTATCTCGACGTGGTGGTGCAGGGTTATCTGCAACAGTTCGGAGAGGCCGGCGCCCGGCGTTTCTTCGACAGCACCTCGGGCTGGGACGCGCCGGTCATGGACGATCGTGAAAGCCCGGTCTATTCGCGCCACCGGCTGCTCGCCCCCGACGAGCGCGATTTCGTCGATGCCGAACTGCGCCGCCTCAAGGTCAGGATCATCGACCAGCACCCGGTCTGAGCCCTGCGGTCTGATCAAAAGGCGTGCCTGCGGCACACAGGTTTGTTTCGTTGGGGGTTTCACCCCCAAGGCGCAAAATGCCAGGGCATTTTGTCGCCTTCCCCCAGAGTATTTCGGGCAAGATGAAGGATTGGGGCGTGCAGGTTCGGCAGGCTCAGCCCTTGGCGCGGATCACCTGCAACAGCGGCAGGAGTTTGCCCATGTCCGGCCCGTGGCCCAT
>JAABTV010000093.1 GCA_011389685.1 Paracoccaceae bacterium | reverse complement strand
GCCCGACCCGCCCCATGGGCGGGCGCTCCGCACCCACCCCGGGTCGGGCGCTGCCCTCTCGTTGGGCGGCAGCCGAATCCCATTCTATGCAACATGCTATAAGGACGCCCGCGTTATGGCGATTGTCCGGTACGGTCCGCGCGCTCAGGTGCAATCGAGCAGAATCGCGCCGTGGCGCCCCGCCTGTTCGACCGCGACATGGGCCGCCGCCGCCTGTTCGAGCGGATAGGTGGCATGGATGCGCGAGGTGAGCGCGCCCTCGTTCAAGGCGTCATAAAGTTGCTGGATTCGCTGGCTGCGCTCAGAGTCGGGCAGGATGTAGATCAGCGTGATGTCGATCTTGATCGCCTTGAACAGCAGCGGGCCAAAGGGCAGTTTCGGCGTCATGTCGGCCGCCGAGCCATAGGCGGCGATGGTCGAGAGCGGCGCCATGACCTGTGCCAGCGTGTCGATATTGGGGCCGAATTCGCATTCGACGGCGCGGTCGATCGGCTGGCCGTCATTCGCGGCGAGAATGCGCTCGGCCAGGTCGGGGGCGCGGTAGTCGAGCACCGTTTCAGCACCCGCTTCTTGTGCGTGGTCGGTCGAGGTGCCGGGCGAGGCGGTGGCGATGACCCGTGCCCCGGCCCGGCGGGCCAGTTGAATGGCGAGATGGCCCACCGATCCGCCACCCCCCGAGACGAGCAGCGTCTTGCCTGCGATGTCGCCGCCACCCAGCACCGCCTGCGCGGCGGTAAGGCCGGGGATGCCCAGCGTCGCGCCGGTGTCGAACCCGACGCCGTCCGGCAGCGGCACGGCCTGGTGAGCGGGGAGCGCGATATGGCTGGCGGCGGTGCCATGCGGACGCTGCCACTGGCCGTTCCAGATCCAGACGCGCTGGCCCTTGCGGGCGGGATCGACGCCGGTGCCGGTGGCTTCGATCACGCCGGCGCCGTCGGAATGGGGAATGATGAGGGGAAAGGGCGGTTTGGTGACGCCGGGCCGCGAACCGGCGCGGGATTTCACATCCGACGGGTTGACGCCCGAACGATGGAGCCGCACCAGAACCTCGCCCGTGGCGAGGTTGGGGGTGGGCATGTCGCGCAGGGCGAGGACGGTGTCGGCGGGGCCGAAGCTGGTGTAGGTGATCGCACGCATATTTCCACTTTCCTTGCCGTTTCGCGGCAAGGAGACCGACAAATCACAGGATATGCAAGCCGGTTCAGGCGCGGCGCAGGCGGATCACCACGTCGACGCTCGCGATCTCGGCGCCTTCGGGGGCGGGCGGCAGATTGGTGATCTGCATCCGTTCATGCGCGGCATCGGTCAATTCGCCCGAGTCTTCCCAGAAGAAATGCGGGTGCTCGGTCGTGTTGGTGTCGAAATAGCTCTTGGTGCCGTCAACCGTGATCTCGCTCATCAGCCCGGCATCGCAGAAGGTGCGCAGCGTGTTGTAGACCGTGGCCAGCGACACCTTTTCGCCTGAGTGACGCACCGCGTCAAAAAGACTCTCGGCCGTGACATGCCGATCCTTGCCATCACCGATCAGAAGCGAGGCGATCGCGACGCGTTGACGCGTGGGGCGCACATCGCCCCCGGCGAGCCATGCGCTGCCGCGTTTTTCGGCATGGGTCGTGATCTGTTTCATCTTCTCACCGTTTCTCACCGTCGGGTTTTCGAGGCTCTCCAAGTATAAAGGTATTATGTCACGTTTTTCAAACGGAAAGCGTGGATTTTTCCGTCCGGCCGGCAACCAGCGCGGCCTTGCGGGATGGCGGTGACGGGTGCTAGACAATGTCCGGATCAGCCATGGTGCGACGCGCGCGCCGTGAGGCGCTATAAAAGGACCCCAACCCGGATGGCCCCATACAAGAGCAGTTTTTCCCGCGACGACCTGTTGAAATGCGCCCGAGGCGAGCTTTTCGGGCCGGGGAACGCGCAACTGCCCGAGCCGCCGATGCTGATGATGGACCGGATCACGGATATTTCCGAGGATGGCGGGCCGCACGGAAAAGGCCACGTGGTGGCGGAATTCGACATCTCGCCCGACCTCTGGTTCTTCGAGTGTCATTTCCCGGGCAATCCGATCATGCCGGGGTGTCTCGGGCTCGACGGGCTGTGGCAGTTGACCGGGTTCAACCTTGGCTGGCGCGGCTGGCAGGGGCGGGGATATGCGCTGGGCGCAGGCGAGGTCAAGCTGACCGGGATGGTGCGGCCGGATCGCAAGATGCTGACCTACTACGTCGATTTCACCAAGGCGGTGCAGACCCGCCGCCTGACAATGGGTGTGGCGGATGGCCGGGTGGAAGCGGATGGCGACATCATTTATCAAGTCAAGGACATGAAGGTCGCTCTTTCGGAGAGCTGAACCAGAGGAGGGTGCCAATGCGCCGCGTCGTCGTCACCGGGCTCGGAGTGGTTTCGAGCATCGGAAACACTGCAGAAGAGGTTCTGGCCAGTCTGAAAGCGGGGAAATCCGGCATCACCGCCAATGCGGCGATGGCCGAACACGGGTTCCGCAGCCAGATCGCCGGGGATGTGAAGCTCGATGTGGCCGACCATGTCGACAAGCGCACGCTGCGCTTCATGGGGCCGGGGGCCGCCTATGCCCATATTGCGATGGGGCAGGCGATTGCCGATGCGGGGCTGGAGGAAAGCGATATCGTCAACCCGCGCACCGGGCTTGTGGCCGGGTCGGGCGGGCCGTCGACCAGCGCCATGCTGGCGGCGCACCAGACCGTTCTGGAAAAGGGCAGCCCCAAGCGGATCGGGCCGTTCGCGGTGCCCAAATGCATGTCGTCCACGATTTCGGCCAACCTCTCGACCGCCTATCAGATCAAGGGCATCAACTATTCGATTACCTCGGCCTGTTCCACCTCGTTGCACTGCATCGGCAATGCGGCCGAGCAGATCATGATGGGCAAGCAGGACGTGATGTTCGCGGGCGGGGGCGAGGAACTGGACTGGACTCTGTCGTGCCTGTTCGATGCGATGGGGGCGATGTCGTCGAAGTTCAACGACACACCGGAGCGGGCGAGCCGCGCCTTTGACGCGGAACGCGACGGGTTCGTGATCGGCGGCGGCGGCGGGATCCTGGTGCTGGAGGATCTGGACCATGCCCGGGCGCGGGGGGCGAAGATCTATGCTGAGGTTACCGGCTATGCCGCGACCAGCGACGGGCATGACATGGTCGCGCCCAGCGGCGAGGGCGGTGAACGCGCCATGCGGCTGGCGCTCGAGACCCTGCCCGAGGGCAGAAAGGTGAGTTATATCAATGCGCACGGCACCTCGACCCCGGTGGGTGACGTGGGCGAGGTCGAAGCGGTGCGCCGCGTCTTTGGCGAAGGCAGCACACCGCCGATCAGCTCCACCAAGTCGATGACCGGGCACAGCCAGGGGGCGACCGGCGCGCAGGAGGCGATTTACTGCCTGCTGATGCTGGAGCATGATTTCATCGCGCCCTCGATCAATGTCGAAACGCTTGACCCGGCGATCAGCGCCGGCGAAATCGCCACCCGGACCGTTGAAAACGCCGGGCTTGATTCGGTGATGACCAATTCCTTCGGGTTCGGTGGCACCAACGGGTCGATGATCCTTTCGAAATTCAGGGAATGACGCGCATGGGTGGGTGGATGGACGGGAAACGCGGGTTGATCATGGGGGTCGCCAACGAACGCTCGATCGCCTGGGGCATCGCCAAGGCGATGGCCGAGGCCGGGGCGGAGTTGGCCTTTACCTATCAGGGCGAAGCTTTTGGCAAGCGGGTGGAGCCACTGGCGCGGTCGCTGGGGTCCGACATCATGGTCGATGTGGATGTGACCGACGCGGCCTCGCTCGATGCGGCGTTCGCGGCGCTGGGCGAACGCTGGGACCGGCTGGATTTCCTGGTCCATGCGATCGCCTATTCCGACAAGTCCGAGTTGAACGGGCGGTTTATCAACACGAGCCGCGACAACTTTTTGAATTCCCTGGATATTTCCTGTTACTCCCTGATCGAGGTGACGCGACGGGCCGAACCGATGATGCGTGAGGGCGGCACGGTTCTGACGCTGACCTACCACGGGTCGAACCGGGTGGTGCCGAATTACAACGTGATGGGCGTGGCCAAGGCGGCGCTGGAGGCGACGGTGCGCTATCTCGCCAACGATCTCGGGCCGCAGGGCATCCGCGTCAACGCGATCAGCCCGGGGCCGATGAAGACGCTGGCCGGCGCGGCGATCGGCGGGGCGCGCAAGACCTTTCGCCATGCCGAGATCAATGCGCCGCTGCGCTCGAACGCGACGCTGGAGGCGGTGGGTGGCACGGCGGTCTACCTTGCCTCGGATGCGGGCGCCTATACCACCGGCGAGGTTTTGCGCGTTGATGGCGGGTATCACGTCCTTGGCATGCCGCAGGGTGAAAACATCTGATCGCTGTCTGCACCGCGATCTTGCTGTATTGTCCCCACCGAAACCAGGCACATGCTCGTGATCGGAACGCCGGAAACGGACCCGTTGATCTCGTCACACGAATCCCCATCTACAAAACATGACACAGACAAGCCGCAGCCACCCCAATGTTCCCGGCGTGGACCAGTCTGACCGGACCGTTCCCGCGAATCTGCGCCAATCCGGCCCCACGCCCGTGCAGATGGTGATCTCGACCCGGGTTCGAAAATCGCCGTTCTGGCACCTGTCGATCGAGGCCGGCGCTTGGCGCGCGACGGTCTACAACCGCATGTATCACCCGCGCGGCTATGCCCGCCCCGAGGATGGCGGGGCGATGGCGGAATACCGCGCGCTGGTCAATGGCGTGACCCTTTGGAACGTCGCGGTGGAGCGGCAGATCCGCGTCAAAGGACCGGACGCGGAGGATTTCGTCAACACCGTGATTACCCGCGACGCCACCCGCATCAAGCCGATGCATGGTAAATACTGCATCCTGTGCAACGAGGACGGCGGCATTCTCAACGATCCGGTGTTGCTGCGATTGGCCGAAGACGAATTCTGGTTCTCGATCTCCGACAGCGACCTGCTGTTGTGGTTGCAGGGCGTCAACACGCCGAAGCGCTGGGATGTCGATATCCGCGAGCTCGACGTGGCCCCGTTGCAGGTGCAGGGGCCGCTCTCCGAGGAGTTGATGACCGACCTGCTGGGCGAGCGGCTGCGCGACATTCCCTATTACGGGCTGATGCACGCCGAGATCGAAGGCTGCCCCGTGGTGATCAGCCAGACCGGCTTCAGCGGCGAAAAGGGCTACGAGATCTACGTGCGCGATGCTTCGAAGACCGCCGAGCGCGTCTGGTATGCGCTGCGCGGCATCGGCGCACATTATGGATTGCGGGTGATCGCACCCGGTCACCATCGCCGGATCGCGGCGGGAATACTCTCCTGGGGGCAGGACATGGATGCCGAGACCTCGCCCTTCCAGGTCAACTTGGCCTATCAGGTGCCGCGCAAGAAATCCGCCGACTATATCGGCAAGGCCGCGCTCGAGGCACAGCGCGCCGAGATCGAGGCGGGGCGCTATCCCTTCGCACTGAAACTGGTTGGGCTGAAGATGGGCGGCAAGCCGATCACCGATTACGCGCCGGATTTCTGGCTTGTGGGGGATGAGAAAGATGTCCGCTGCGGCTATGTCACCTCGCCGTGGTATTCTCCCAGCCTGGAGCAGAACATCGCGTTGGCCTATGTGCCGTGGAGCAAATCCGCAATTGGCACGCGGCTTCGGGTCGAGTTGCCCGAGATGTATCAGGAGACATCGGGAAAATCGGTCTCGGCGGTCGTGGCCGAGGTGCCGTTCGTCGCCTCGGCGCATCCGAGCGCGCGTGAGCAACGGGCAGGCCAGTAAAGCGAGCCATCGACCGCCCGGGTATCCGGTCGAATGCGCGGGTCTTCTGGCCCGCGTCGGGCGGCTTGCGGCGGACGGGCGGCGCCTCTTTCCCCCGGGGAGAGATACACCGTGCGACTCGTGTCTCAGACCCGGCGAAAGGTCAGGTAATGCGGCACGCGGCCTTCGCGCAGGGCCTTTTGCTCGTAACGGGTGGAAATCCAGTCGCTCCATGGTTCACGCCAGTCGGCGGGGCGCTCGGCCAGCCAGTCGAAGCCGTGCCGCGGCACCTCTTCGAGGGTCTGACGGACGTAATCGGGGATGTCTGTCGCGACCCGGAAGATCGCCCCGGGTTTCAGGATTTTCGCAAGCGGTTCAAGGTGTTCCGGGGTGACGAAGCGGCGGCGGTGGTGCCGTTTCTTTGGCCATGG
Source organism: Paracoccaceae bacterium (assembly GCA_011389685.1). Classification (GTDB taxonomy): domain Bacteria; phylum Pseudomonadota; class Alphaproteobacteria; order Rhodobacterales; family Rhodobacteraceae; genus Aquicoccus. The sequence continues at coordinate 2,382 of JAABTV010000093.1, read as the reverse complement.
GTCGGGGTAGAGCAGGAAGGCGCGGGAGACCGATCCGGCGGGTAAAACATCGAAAAGGTCGCGCGCGTCGCCGGGGTGAATGCGGATGTTTTCGCAGCCCGCGTCGCGGATCTTGCCCAGCAGCATGGCGACGCCGTTGATATAGGGCTCGGCCCCGATGAAGCCGATCCCGGGGTTCTGCGCGGCTTGGTGAACCATGTGTTCGCCACCCCCGAACCCGATTTCGAGCCAGACCTCGCGATTGCCGAAAAGCGATGCGAGATCAAGGAGTTCACGGTCCGGGTTCTGGTCCCACCCGACCGGGCCGGGGGACAGTTTGGCGAGGTCTTCATCAAGCCAGGCCTGTTGCGACGGGCGCAGGGCCTTGCCCTTGATCCGGCCATAGAAATTGCGCCATGGCGCGCCCGAATGATGGTTCGATGTGGTCATGGGCGTGTCCTAGCCACGGGCGGGGAGCGGTGCAAGCGCGCGGTGGGGTTAACAAGGGTTTTTCGGCAGGAATCGAGGGGGTGATTTTCGGCTGCTGCCCGGCTGTTACCCGTGCACCGCCGCGTTGCAGCGAAAGCGGCGCGGATTTCGGTTAAGGCGGCGCGCGGTGGGTGGGGGTTGGTGCGCCAGCGCACATTGGGTGCGGGATTTTCCGGAATGGTGCAATGCCCGAATATGACCCAAAACCCGCTGCACAGCCCGGATGGCCGGGATTTCGGCAACAGCGAACAGGACAGATTGACATGACACAGACACTCAACACCGCGCAGACCCTCGCCGCGCCGCTGGGGCGCGCGCTTCTGGCGCTCATCTTCATCACGTCGGGGGTCGGGAAAATCGCCGGCTACGAGGGCACGCAGGGTTACATGGAGATGATGGGCGTTCCCGGCGCTCTCCTGCCGCTGGTGATCGTGACCGAGCTTGGCGGGGGGCTTGCGCTGTTGCTGGGCTGGCAGGCGCGGATCGTGGCGCTTCTGCTGGCCGGGTTCACGCTTCTGTCGGGCTTCCTCTTTCACTTTCTGCCGGGTCTCGGCATGGAAGGGATGGAAGCGCAGGGCCAGATGATCAGTTTCTGGAAAAACGTGAGCATCGCCGGTGGGATGCTGATGGTGGTGAGCCTTGGCGCGGGCGCGTGGTCGCTCGACGCGCGGGTCGGTCGGGTGTCACAGGCGGCGTAAAGTTGCTGCCCGATAGGGTGTGTTGCACTCTATCGAATTCACCCCGCCCCGGTCGCTTGCGGCCCGGGCAGCGCCCCGTTGCCCGGCAGGCGATTTTGCCTTGCGCAAAATCTGCCGAAAGGGGGCCGCCCCGGCAAACCGGATTCGTCTCGTGCCCAACGAAAGGGCAGCACATGGCCGCGGTCGGGTGCTCACAACATCGGCGCAGTGCAGTTTATCTCGCAACATCTTCCCTCATCCGAAGCGGGGCGCAACCCCTCGAAAGCACCCGGCCGGGGGGCGGCCAGGTGCTGCCCGGGCGGCTTCGCCGCCGTTTCGGGCGGGGCAACCCGACACGCCCTGGCGACTGATGATCAGAGACCGGACGAGGGGCGGACGCGCATCCGGGTGAGCCAGTCCTGAGTGGCGGTGTTTTCTTCGGGTGGGCGCAGTTTCACCACGCGGGCGAAATCGGTGAAGACGAAACCGGTGATGTCGGCGAGGGTGAAGGCGTCTCCGGCGAGCCATGGGCTTTCCCGGAGCCGGGTTTCGAGCAACTCGAAGAAAGCATGGGTGCGGCGCACCCCGCGCTCGGCCAGTTCGGGGATCTGGGGCAGGTCGAGCGGGCCGGGCAGGGCGCGGCCCTTCATCGCAGGGTGGGCATTGCGAAAGGCCTCGCCCACGGCCATGCCGCCCTGGCCTTCGGCGATGGCGTTCCACATGGCGACGCGGCCCTTTTCCTCGGGCGTGGTGCCCATCAGGGGCGGTTCGGGAAAGCGCGCTTCGAGATAGGTGGCGATGGCGATGTTCTCGGCCAGCACGGTGCCGTCGTCGGTGACGAGCACCGGCACGGTGGCGCGGGGGTTGATGCCGCGAAATTCGGGCGAGAGCTGTTCGCCCTTGGCGATCGAGATCTCGCGGGTCTCGATTTCGAGCCCTTTCTCGGCGATGAATATGCGCGCGCGGCGCGGGTTGGGCGCGGTGGAGCAGTCGTAGAACAGCATGTCATGGCCTTTCGCGGAAACCTTCGGGCCGAGACTGACGCGGGATGCGGAAAATGAAAAGCCCCGCCTGTGCAGGGGCGGGGCTTGTCGGGGTTTGACGTGAGGGCCTGTCGGTTTTGATCGAATTCGCCCCGCCCGGAACAGCGGCGAAGCCGCCCGGGCAGCACCTGGACGCCCCCCGGCCGGGTGCTTTCGATAGGTTACGCGTCGCCCGAATCAGGGAAAGACGTTGC
>JAABTV010000092.1 GCA_011389685.1 Paracoccaceae bacterium | reverse complement strand
ATCCTCACCTTCACCAATGCCGTCATGCGCGACCGAAAACCCTTCCAGAGCAACGCTTGAAAACACAGTTGCCGGGGGCGGGCCCCCTTTCGGCAGATTTTGCATAAGGCAAAATCGCCTGCCGGGCAACGGGGCGCTGCCCGGGCTGCAAGCAGCCCGGGCGGGGTGAAAACCGCACCAACCCGTCAGCTTCGCGGTTTCGCTTTCGTCCCGCCCGCGGGATTCGCCGGGCTGCCCTTGGGCGGATGTTCCGATTTCCCCGGATCGGGCTTCGTGGGCGAGGCATTGTCATTGCCGCCCTCACCGCTGTCATCGCCCGTGCCGGTCAGCGCCTGGCCGGACTCGGAAGGCGGCTGCAAATCCATCGGGTCGCCGCCGATCCCGGGAGAGTTCGGAATTCCACCAGCGCACGAAAACGGCCCCGGAGTTTCCCCCGGGGCCGGTCATCTTCGCGAGGGTCCGCCTCAGTCCAGCGCGACGTCGGTGATCTCATGCGTCCAGGCACCCTCGGGCGCCTTGGTGATCACCGGGTCCGAGCCGCCCGACAGCAGCGACTCCACCGTGCGCTCGTAATCGGCCGGATCGAGCGCGCCGTTGGACCCGGCGGTGAGCTTGGCAATCTCGCCCATCATCCGCTTCTGGTGCTTCTCGGTCTGCGCACCGGTCTCGTCATTTTCGAGCACGATCATCGCGGCTGCGTCGGGGTTTTCCTCGGCCCATTTCCAGCCCTTCATCGAGGCGCGGACAAAGCGCACCATCTTGTCCTTGAACTCGGGGTCCGAAAGCCGGTCCTCAAGCACGTAGAGGCCATCTTCGAGCGTGGCGGAACCCTGATCCTCGTATTTGAAGACGGTCAGTTCCTCGGGGGTCAGCCCCGCGTCGATGACCTGCCAGTATTCGTTATAGGTCATGGTCGAGACGCAGGCCGCCTGTCCCTGCAACAGCGGATCGACGTTGAAGCCCTGCTTGAGAACGGTCACACCGTCCGGGCCGCCGTCGGTCGGCATGTCGAGCTGGCTCATCCAGCTCAGGAACGGGAATTCATTGCCGAAGAACCACACGCCCAGCGTCTTGCCCTTGAAATCCTCGGTGGTTTCGACGCCGGCATCCTTGCGGCAGGTCAGCATCATGCCCGAGGATTTGAACGGCTGCGCGATATTCACCAGCGGCAGCCCCTTTTCACGCGCCGCCAGCGCGGCGGGCATCCAGTCGACCATCACATCGGCGCCGCCACCCGCGATCACCTGCGTGGGTGCGATATCCGGTCCGCCCGGCTTGATCGTGACGTCGAGGTCCTCTTCCTCGTAGAACCCCTTGTCGAGGGCGACATAATAGCCCGCGAATTGCGCCTGCGTGACCCATTTGAGTTGCAGCGTCACCTCGTCGGCGGCCTGCGCCAGCGACGCGGCCAGCGTCATCGCGCCCGCCATGGCTGTTGTCATCAATGTCTTCATTCTTCTCTTGGCTCCCTGTTGAGTTGCTGTTTTGCTTTTGTAGTTTCGTTGCCTGCATCAGCCCCGTTGCGAGGGGTGCCAGAACGTGACCCCCTTCTCTATGATTGCCAGACTACCATAAAAGGCGCTGCCGACGATGGCGGCCACGACAATCTCGGCCCAGACCATGTCGAGCGCAAGCTGCCCCACCGATGTCGAGATGCGAAAGCCCATGCCAACCGTGGGTGATCCGAAGAATTCGGCCACGATTGCACCGATCAGCGCCAGTGTCGATGAAATCTTGAGCCCGTTGAAAACGAACGGCATCGCCGCCGGCAGGCGCAGCTTGAACAGCGTCTGCCGGTAGGAGGCCGCATAGGTGTGCATCAGGTCGCGCTGCATCGCCGTGGTCTCGGCCAGACCCGCGACCGTGTTCACCAGCATCGGAAAGAACACCATCGCCACCACCACGGCCGCCTTGGATTGCCAGTCGAACCCGAACCACATCACCAGGATCGGCGCAGTGCCGATGATCGGCAGGGCGGCGACGAAATTGCCCACCGGCAACAGCCCGCGTTGCAGGAAGGGCGACCGGTCGATGGCAATGGCGGTCAGGAAGGCGGCCCCGCAGCCCAGCACATAACCGCTCAGCGCGCCCTTGACCACGGTCTGAACCAGATCCGCCCAGAGGGTCGGCAGCGAGGTGGACATCTTGACCGCGATCGCCGAGGGCGGCGGCAGGATGACGAAGGGCACGGCAAGCGCCCGCACCGTGACCTCCCACAGCACGATGATCAGCAGCCCCAGCAGGATCGGCGCCCCGAGCCGCGCCCAGCGTTGGGCGCTGAAATGCGCGGCCAGCCCGCGAATGGTGAACCAGCCCAGAACCACGGCGGCCAGCGCCAGCGCCACACCGGCCCATCCCGACCCGTCCGCGAGTGACAATCCCAGTGCCGCGAAAAGCACGAAGCCCGGCAGGCTCAACCCAAGCGATTTCACCGCGGCATTCATGGCTGCATCCCCATGCGTTTCAATATCCTGCGCTGAATGAGCCCGATCGTGCCCACCAGTATCGCGGCCAGGATCGCGGCGGCAAAGAGCGCCGACCAGATCTGGATGGTCTGCCCGTAATAGGACCCGGTGAGCATCCGCGCGCCCAGCCCGCGCACCGCCCCGGTCGGCAATTCACCCACGATGGCGCCGATGAGCGAGGCCGAAATACCGATCTTGAGCGAGGCGAAAAGATAGGGCATCGAGGCCGGCAGGCGCAGTTTCCACAAGGTCTGGCCCCGCGTGGCATTATAGGTGCGCATCAGGTCGAGCTGCATCATGCCCGGCGCGCGCAACCCCTTGACCATGCCCACGACCACCGGGAAGAAGCTCAGATAGGCCGAGATGATCGCCTTGGGGATCAACCCCTGAAGTCCAATCGAATTCAGAACCACGATGATCATCGGCGCCAATGCCAGGATCGGAATGGTCTGGCTGGCGATGGCCCAAGGCATCACGCTCATGTCCATGGCGCGCGAATGCACGATCCCCACGGCGAGGATGATGCCCAGCCCGGTGCCGAAGACGAACCCCAGAAGCGTCGCCGAAAGCGTGATCCAGCCGTGAAAGACAAGGCTGCGTTTCGACATCGCCCGCCCCGAAAGCGCCATGGCCCCGGTGGTGTTCCAAAGCTCGGTCACGACCTGATCGGGCGATGGCAGGCGCGGGCGGTCCTGTCCGAAGGATCCGCGCCACAGCGTCGGATTCTTCAGCGCGAGCGCGATCCCGCCCATCTGCAGCCGCTCGGAGGCGGTGGCGGGCGTGACCTCGACCCCGGCCCGCTGCGCCCGCTGGGTGGCCTCATGCATGTTCATCGGGATGCAGGCGGCATACCAGAGCCCGACGATCGCGGCGACGACGGTGAGGATCGACAGGATGTTCCGCCTCATCGCACGGCCCCTCCCCGTTCTTCATCTTGCCGGAAATACTCAAATGCCCGGCCGATCCGATGGCCCGGCGTTTTTGAGTATTTCCGGCAAGATGAAGGACCATGGTGCAGCATCCCGGGCCGGCGGATCGGGTCAATCCTCATAGGCGTGCCCCGCGCGAAGCCCTTCGCGGACGCGGTGGGCGATTTCCAAGAACTCGGGCGTGTCGCGGATGTCGAGCGGGCGCTCGGGCGGGAGCGTGTTCTCGATCACGTCGGTGATCCGGCCCGGGCGGGGCGACATGACCACGATCCGGGTCGAGAGATAGACCGCCTCGGGGATCGAATGGGTAACGAAAGCGATGGTCTTGTCGGTCTTGTCCCAGAGCCTGAGCAATTGTTCGTTGAGGTGGTCGCGCACGATCTCGTCCAGCGCACCGAAAGGTTCGTCCATCAGTAGGATATCGGCGTCGAAGGCCAGCGCGCGGGCAATGCTGGCGCGCTGTTGCATCCCGCCCGAAAGCTGCCAGGGGAATTTCTTGCCGAAGCCTTCGAGATCCACGAGTTGCAGCACCCGGTCGATGCGCTGGCGCATCTCGGATTTCGAAAACCCCATGATCTCGAGCGGCAGCCGGATGTTGCCCTCGATGGTGCGCCACGGGTAAAGCCCCGCCGCCTGGAACACGTAGCCATAGGCGCGGGCGCGGCGGGCCTCGTCCGGAGTCATGCCATTCACCGTCACGCTGCCGCCCGTCGGAGCTTCCAGCGCGGCGATGACCCGCAGGAAGGTCGTCTTGCCACAGCCCGAGGGGCCGATGAAGCTCACGAAATCGCCTTTCATGATATCGAGGCTCACATCCTGTAGGGCATGGATCGAGCCGTCATTGGTCTCGAAGGTCAGATCGAGGTTCCGGGCCTGTATCACGGGGGTCTTGTCGTTCACGCGCGGCGCTCCCACAATTTCGGTTCGGCGAACTCTATGCTGTTTCCCGCCGGGTCGCGCAGATAGACCGAGCGCGCGCCGTTGGGCCATTCGAAATCGGCCTCGATCTCGATGCCCGCCGCTTTGAAGCGCGCGCGCCAGTCGTCCAGCGCGTCGCCCGGCACGTTGAAACACAGATGCCCCGGCCCGGTCGCCCCATGCGGCGGCACCGGCAGCGCCGTCTCCGAAGAAGGCGGAATCCGCGTCTCATGCGCCACGAACAGAAGCACGATGGTCTCGCCCGCGCGATAGAAGATGTGGCGCGGGTCATGGCGCACCACCTCTTCGAGGCCCATCAGATCGCCATAGAACGCCGCCGCGGCGTCGAGGTCATCAACATAAAGCGCGGCTTCGAGAACGCCGGATATGGGGGGGCGGTCGCTCATACGCCACTCGCCGGGATGCCAGTGCGCTCGACCGGGCGCGGCGCGGTGAGGTCCTTCCACTGCGACAGCGCGCGGTTCACGGGCGCGTTGGGTTCACGGGCGACGAATTTGCCGTGGCCTTCCTCGTTTCGCATCTCGCCATCCATCACCGCGACCTGGCCCCGGGTCAGCACATAGCGCGGCAACCCCTTGACGTGCTGGCCCTCGAACACGTTGTAGTCGATTGCAGATTGCTGGGATGCGGCGGTGATGGTCTTCTCCTTCTCGGGGTCGAGCACCAGGATATCGGCATCCGCCCCGACCAGGATCGCACCCTTTTTCGGGTAGCAATTCAATATCTTGGCGGCGTTTGTTGATGTCACGGCCACGAACTCGTTGGGGGTGAGCCGCCCGGTCGCCACGCCATGGGTCCAGAGCATCGGGATACGATCCTCAAGCCCGCCGGTGCCGTTGGGGATCTTGGTGAAATCGCCCACGCCATAGCGTTTCTGCTCGGTGGTAAAGGCGCAATGATCCGTCGCCACCACCGAGAGAGAGCCCGATTGCAGCCCGTTCCAGAGGCTGTCCTGATGCTTCTTGTTGCGGAAGGGCGGCGACATCACCCGGCGCGCGGCGTGATCCCAATCCTTGTTGAAATACTCGCCCTCATCCAGCGTGAGGTGCTGGATCAGCGGCTCGCCCCAGACCCGTTTGCCCAGCATCCGGGCCCGGCGGATCGCCTCGTGGCTGTCCTCGCAGGAGACATGCACCACGTAAAGCGGCGCCCCGACCATGTCGGCGATCATGATCGCGCGGTTGGTGGCCTCGCCCTCGACCTGCGGCGGGCGGCTGTAAGCGTGCGCCTCGGGGCCGGTATTGCCATCGGCCAGAAGTTTCGCGGAAAGCTCGGCCACCACGTCGCCGTTCTCGGCATGCACCATCGGCGTCGCGCCCAGTTCCGCGAGGCGCGAGAAGCTGGCGTAAAGCTCGTCGTCATTGACCATCAGCGCGCCCTTGTAGGCGAGGAAATGCTTGAAGGTGTTGATGCCACGCTCGCGCACCACCTTCTCCATGTCGTCAAAGACCTGCTCGCCCCACCATGTCACGGCCATGTGGAAGGAATAGTCGCAATTGGCGCGGGTCGACTTGTTGTCCCATCGCTTGAGCGCGTCGAACATCCCCTCGCCCGGGCTGGGCAGGGCGAAATCGACCACCATCGTGGTGCCGCCGGCCAGCGCCGCGCGGGTGCCGCTCTCGAAATCGTCCGTGGAATAGGTGCCCATGAACGGCATTTCTAGATGGGTGTGCGGATCGATCCCGCCGGGCATGACATAGCAACCGGTGGCGTCGAGTTCACGGTCGCCCTTCAGGCCCTTGCCGATCTCGGTGATCGTTCCGTTCTCGATCAGGACATCCGCGTTGTAGGTCAGATCGGCGGTCACGATGGTGCCGTTCTTGATGACTGTGGTGCTCATTGTCCGTGTCTCCCTGTTTTATCTCAATGGATCGCGCCGAAGACCGATACCGCGTCGCCATGGACGCCGATATCGACCGGCCCGTATCTCGATTCGACCGCGAGCGAGAACAGCCCGGCCCACGGGACATAGATCACGCGATAGGCGCCGTTCGATTGCGTGACCGCCCAGCAGCTTTCCACCATGCCGCCCGGAAAGAGGGTCTCGACCTCCTGCGGATCGATCAGCGCCGCGCGGAATTCCGCCAGCAGCAGCCGGTGCCAGTCCTCCGACATCGGGGCCACCTGCCCCACGCTGCGGATATTGCCCGCATCAGGGTCATAGTCGTGAAGCTCGGCGGCAATCAGCGCCGCGATCGAACCGGCCGGATCGCGCATGGCGACCTGCATCACCCCACCCTCCCGACAGGTTTGCCCGGGGTCAAGCCCGGGAGCGGTATTTTGCGGCAAACCCTCACCCCACGATCTCCGCCGTTTCCACCACCGCATGCATCAGCACATCGGCCCCGGCCTGCGCCCAATCCTTGGATATCTCCTCGGCCTCGTTATGGCTGAGCCCATCGACACAGGGGCACATCACCATGGTCGTGGGATAGACCCGGTTGATCCAGCAGGCGTCATGCCCCGCGCCGGAAATCAGGTCCATGTGGCTGTAGCCAAGGCGTTCGGCCGCATCGCGCACCCGTTTCACCAGCGTCTCGTCAAAGGCGGGGGGGTCGAAGAACCCGACCACCTCGGATTTGAAATTGACCCCGATATCGGCACAGATCCCCGGCGCGGTCTCGTTCAGCTCCTGCACCATGGCTTCGAGCGTCTCGATGATGTGCGAGCGGAAATCGACCGTGAAGACCACCTTTTCGGGGATGATGTTGCGGCTGTTGGGATAGACGTCGATCTGGCCGATCGCGCCGACGGCGTTGGGCTGATATTGCAGCGCGATCTCGTGCACCAGTTCGGTCACCCGCGCCAGCGCCCGGCCCGCGTTGCGGCGCATGTACATCGGGGTCGAGCCGGTATGCTGGCCCTTGCCCGTCACCGTGCATTCGATCCAGCGCAACCCCTGGCCGTGGGTGACGACGCCGACATCCTTGCCCTCGGCTTCCAGAATTGGCCCCTGTTCGATATGCAGCTCGAAAAACGCGTGCATCTTGCGCGCGCCGACCTTTTCCTCGCCCTTCCAGCCGATCCGCTCCAGCTCGTCACCGAACCGCTTGCCCTTGGCATCGACACGATCATAGGCCCAGTCCTGACCAAGCACCCCGGCGAACACCCCCGAGGCCAGCATCGCGGGCGCAAAGCGCGTGCCTTCCTCGTTGGTCCAGTTGGTCACGACGATGGGGTGTTTCGTCTTGATGTCGAGGTCATTGAGCGTGCGGATGATCTCGAGCCCCGCCAGCACGCCCAGAACCCCGTCATACTTGCCGCCCGTGGGCTGTGTGTCGAGATGGCTGCCCACATAGACCGGAAGCGCGTCGGGGTCGGTGCCCGGGCGCATCGCGAACATGGTGCCCATCTCGTCCACGCCCATGCTCAGCCCCGCGGCCTCGCACCATGACTGGAACAGCGCCCGCCCCTCGGCATCCTCGTCGGTAAGGGTCTGGCGGTTGTTGCCGCCGGCCACGCCGGGGCCGATCTTGGCCATCTCCATGATGCTGTCCCAAAGGCGGTCCGCGTTGATCCTCAGGTTTTCTCCCGGTGCGGGCATGGTATCGTCCTCTCTCGTCAATTAGCATCAAGCCAGGCGATCGCGCCTCGCCCCCGCTCGCGCGCCTGTTTTGACCAACAGGTCAAAACCAACGCTAACACGGCTTTACACCCAGTCAAGAACTTCGCATCATGCCTCCTGTCCGGAAAGACCATTCCCGCAAGAAAGGTCGATGCATGATCAACCGGCAATCGGTTTGCCCGGATTTGCCCGGACAGGGGCGAGGATGTGAACGTGGTGGCAGGCGCGAATGGCGACACGGATTCAGCAACGGAACACGGCTGCGATTCTCGAAGCCGCGCTTGATGTCTTCTCGACCCATGGCTTTCGCGGCGCCACCGTGGACCAGATCGCGCGCGCGGCCGGTCTCTCCAAACCGAACCTGCTTTACTATTTCCCCTCCAAGGAGGCGATCCATACCGCGCTGCTCGACGGGCTGCTCGAAGCGTGGCTCGATCCGCTCCGCGCGCTGGACGAAACCGGCGAGCCGCTGGACGAGATCCTCGCCTATGTCCGGCGCAAGCTCGAGATGAGCCGCGATTTTCCGCGCGAAAGCCGCCTGTTCGCCAACGAGATCATCCAGGGCGCCCCCCGGATCGGCCCCTACCTTTCGGGCGAACTCAAGGATCTGGTGGACGAGAAATCCCGCGTCATCCGCCGCTGGGCCACGGATGGCAAGATCGCGCCGGTCGACCCTTACCACCTGTTCTTCTCGATCTGGGCGCTGACCCAGCATTACGCCGATTTCGACGTGCAGGTGCATGCGGTGCTCGGCGGCAACCAGATCGACCCCTATCCCGACGCGCTGGCCCATCTCGAAACGCTGTTCACCCGGATGCTGACGCGCTGACGGGCGCCCCTGCGGGCGTTGCGTTAACCACTCCGCGCCGGGAAATCGACAGGTCTCACCCGGCAGCCGGGCGGCAGCCGGATGTCAGCCGGATGTCACCCCCCCGATTTCCGGCCGGAGCGGGCGTTAACCCTTGTCGCAGTGACCGGGATTCGGCGGACGCCCAACAGAGGGCAGCGCCCGACCCGGGGTGGGTGCGGAGCGCCCGCCCTGTCTGTTGGAAATCGTGTATCATGAGGGCCGGTGGCGAGCCCGTCGCC
>JAABTV010000091.1 GCA_011389685.1 Paracoccaceae bacterium | reverse complement strand
TCGCCAACGCTGTACTCAGAGATCAACAGCCATTCACGCTCACTTCTAGCCCCTGACGAAGAACACAGTTGCCATGGAGCGGGTCGGGCGCTGCCCGGGCTGCAAGCAGCCCGTGCAGGATGAAGTCAAGCAAGCGCACCGCCGAGAGTGTTTTCACGGAGATCGCCTACCAAAGCTTACCCCGCGCCGAGACCGGCCAGACGCATTCCACCACGCCACCGCGCAGCCCGACATACCAGTCATGCAGGTTGCAGGTCGGATCGCAATGCCCCGGCACAAGGCGCAGCCGGTCGCCCACCTTCAACACCCCCTCCGGGTCATCCACCACCCCGTGCTCGTCCGACGGCCCGACATAGGCCACGTCGTCCCGGCCAAAGACCCGCGGCAAACCGCTCTCGAAGGTCATCGCCTTCAGTCCGGCATCGACCACTGCCTGCCCCGGCTTCACATGGCTCATCACCGACGCCAGCACGAACAGCGCGTTCTCCCACTCGCCCGCATCCAGCCGCGCACCATTGGCGCCGCGAATGCGCCCGTAATCCGCATCCATGAACGCGTAGGAGCCGCATTGCAGTTCATTATAAAGCCCTGATCCCGTCTCGAACGGATAAGACCCGGTGCCGCCCCCGGTCACGACAGGACAGTCGATCCCCGCCGCTTCCAGCGCCGCGACCACGCCGCGTGCGATCGTGATCGCCGCCTCCAGCGCCCCGCGACGCGCCGCCCAATCCTCCACATGCTGGGCCGACCCCTGATAGGCCTGCACGCCCTCGAACCGCAGCCCCGGCGCGTCCAGCACCGCCTGTGCGATTCCGACCGCGGCACCGGGGCTCACCACGCCGCAACGCCCACCGCCGCAATCGACTTCGACCAGCACGCCCAGCTCCGTGCCCGCGCGCACCGCCGCCTCGGACAACTCGGCCACATTCGCCGGATCATCCACGCAGACCGACACGCTGGCCCCGAGTTTCGGCAACTCTGCCAACCGCGCGATCATCCGCGCGCCGCGCACCTCGTTCGACACGAGGATGTCGGGAATCCCGCCCCGGGCAAACACCTCGGCCTCGCTCACCTTCTGGCAACAGACCCCGCGCGCCCCGCCGATCTCCATCTGCAACCGCGCCACATCCACCGATTTGTGCATCTTGCCATGCACCCGCAGGCGCATCCCGTGCCCGCGCACGTAATCGCCCAGCTTGGCGATATTGCGTTCGAGCGCATCGAGATCGAGGATCAGGCAAGGCGTCGCGATCTCGTCCTCGCCCATCCCCGGCAAGGCGGGAATGTCGAACCCGACCTCAAGCCCTTCGAAATCGCTCATCCGCCCTTGATCTCCCGCCAGGGCCGCGCGGTGCGGCCGCGATACTTCACCGTCAACGCGCCGTCGATCTCGCCCTCGTCGTAAACGCCCAGCACGATCCCCTTGCCCCGGCTCTTGGTGCGCATCTCAAGGATCGCCTCGCGCGAAACGGTCGTGCGCTGCGCCGGGCGCCGGGCCCATTCGAAGAGCCGCGCATACATCGCGTCGATCACGTCCTCATGGTCGGCACTCTCGCCCAGATCGGTCAACTCGTCGGGATCATTCGCCAGGTCGAACAGGATCGGCCGGTGCCCGCCCTCGGCATGGATAAGCTTCCAACGCTTGTCCGCCACCATGTAAAGCTGCGCATCGTCGATATCCGCGTTCAAGAGGGCCGCCACCGGCGCGCCGGAATAGTCGTATTCGCAGATGACATATTGCCGCTGCGTCTCCCGCGCCTCGCCGTGCAGAATGGGCATCAGGCTCTCCCCCTCCAGCACGTGATCCGGCACCCTGGCCCCCGCCACATCGACGAATGTCGGCGCAAGGTCGATCGATTCCACCAACGCATCGCAAACCGTGCCCCGCGTCGCATCGGCCTGCGCGCTCGGGTCATAGATGATCAGCGGAATGCGCGTGCTGGCGTCGTGAAAGAACGTCTTCTCCCCCATCCAGTGATCGCCCAGGAAATCGCCGTGATCGGAGGTCAGAACGATCATCGTGTCCTCCATCCGCCCGGTCTCTTCCATCCAGGCGAACAGCCGCCCCATCTGGTCATCGGCCTGCTTGATCAGCCCCATATAGGCCGGGATCACGGCTTCGCGCACCTCGTCGCGCGAAAACGCCTGACCCACCTTGGTGTCCATGAACCCCTTCATCACCGGATGCGCGTTCTGCCGCTCGCTCTCTGAGCGGTTGACCGGCAACACATGCTCTGGCCCATACATGCTCGCATAGGGCTCGGGCACGATATAGGGCCAATGCGGCTTGATATAACTCAGGTGACAACACCACGGCGCCTCGGCCCCCGCCATGAACTCCATGCCCCGCCCGGTCAGGTAAGGCGTCTCGCTGTCCGCCTCGTCGATATTTGCGGCCATCGGCGAATGCTTGAGAAACCAGCCCGACAGAACATTGCCCGCCGCGTCCAGCCCCGAATTGGCAAAATCGTGCCACGGGTTGTCGCTCTCATAGCCCTTGGCGCGCAGCCATTCGTTATAGACCTTCGCTCCCTCAGGGTCATAAGACCCGTCCGGCCCCTCGGGCAGCATCCCGTCATCGCGCTCGAACACGTCGAACCCGCATTCACTGACCCGCGCCCCGATGATCGTGTCGGGCGCCAGCCCCAGCCGCTTCATGCCCTCCACATCGGCGCGCATATGGGTCTTGCCGACAAGGTAACACCCCATCCCCGCCCGGCGCAGATGGTCGCCCATCGTCTCCTCGCCGACCTTGAGCGGAATGCCGTTATTCGTCGCCCCGTGCGAGCTGGCATAGCGCCCGGTATAGATGCTCATCCGGCTGCTGCCACAGATCGGCGACTGGATATAGGCGCAGGAAAACCGCACACCCTTCGCGGCCAGCGCGTCGATATGGGGGGTTTCAAGATGCGGATGCCCGTAACAGCCCAGGTAATCCCAGCGTAGCTGGTCGAACATGATGAAAAGGATATTCTTCGCCCGCGCCATGTTGAATCCTCATGAATAGGAATATCACCGCTCCGTCACAATGAGTATTTTTTGCAAGATGAAGCACCGGACCCCGCACTTCATCTTGCCCCAAATACTCCCCGCGGAGCGTCCGAACCCGCCACCGTGCGCTCGGTCTCAGCCCTTGCGCAAACGGTGGAACCAGCCCTTTTTCTTGCCCTCGTGCTCGGCCTGGGCTTCTTCGGCCTCGTCCGCGTCATCCGGGCCTTCGACCGCGTCGGTGAAGCGGTCGAAGAACTGATCCGCCATCTTGCGGGCGAACCCGTCGATGATCCGGCTGCCCAGCTGTGCGAGCTTGCCGCCCACCCGGGCCTCGACATCGTAATGCAGAACCGTGGTGCCCGGCTCCTCGCCGTCTTCCAGCCGCACCTTGGCGCCGCCCTTGGCGAACCCGGCCGCGCCGCCCTTGCCCTCGCCCGAAAGCGTCAGGCTCTCGCGCTCGATCATCTCGGTCAGCGTCACCGCGCCCTTGAAGGTGGCCTTCACCGGGCCGACCTTCTGCACCACCGTGGCCTCGAACCCGTCCTCGGGGCTGCCCGTCATCTCCTGGCAGCCCGGTACGCTTTCGCCCAGCACTTCGGACGAGAGAAGCGCCGCCCAGACCTCGTCGCGCGGGGCCGAGATCACGCGGCTGTCGCTCATTTCCATGGTCGCGTCTCCCTTACCCGTCTCACTCGGCCCATTCCCAGGGCCGCGTATAGGCGCCCAGCACCTTGGTGACCTCGTCCTCGCCGCTGCCATTGGCCTCGATCTGCGCCACAAGCCCACGCTTCTTGTCGTCGATCACGCTCACCACCCGCGCGGCCACGCCCGCATCCTCCAACGCGCCGTTATAGACGCGCGTGATCGCCAGCTTGCGCAGGTCGGGCTTGAACACCTTGCCCACCGCGGTCTTGGGCAGCTCGTCCAGCACCTCGACATGTTTCGGATAGGCCGCGCGCTCGTGGATATGCACCTTTGCGTGTTCCATCAACTCATCCGCCGTCACCGTGCCGCCCCCGATCAGTTCGACATAGGCGCAGGGCACCTCGCCGGCATGGGCGTCGGGCTGACCGATCGCGCCGGCAAAGGCCACGTCCTGATGCGACAGGAGCGCATCCTCGATGTCGGCGGGGTCGATATTGTGACCGCCCCGGATGATCAGGTCCTTGGCGCGGCCCGTAATCCAGATATAGCCATCCGCGTCGATCCGGCCCAGATCGCCGGTGCGCAGATACTTGTGACCGTCAATCTCGTGATAAAGGTCCTTGTTCTTGGCCTCTTCGGTATAGGTGTTGCCCTGCGCCACGCCGGGGTTGAAGACACAGATCTCGCCGACCTCGTCGGTGGCACATTCCTCCGGGCCGTCGTCGCCATCATGCATGATCCGCACATCGGTATAGGGAAACGGAATCCCGACGCTGCCGACCTTCTTTTCCCCGTCGATCGGGTTGCACGACACCAGCACCGTCGCCTCGGTCAGCCCATACCCCTCGATGATGTTGATCCCCGTCGCCTTGGTGAACCGGTTGAACAGTTCCAGCGGCATCGGTGCCGAGCCGGAAAAGGCGTTCTTGACCGTCGAGAGGTCCGCATCGACCGGCCGCTGCATCAGCGCCGACACGGCGGTTGGCACGGTGATGATGAAGGTCGTCTTCCAGCGCTCGCAGAGCTTCCAGAAATTGTCGAACACGCCATCCCCGCGATAGCCCGCAGGCGTCGGGAACACCACATGTGCGCCCGACTTGATCATCGCGATCAGGATCACGTGGCATGCAAACACGTGGAAAAGCGGCAGCGGGCACATCACGCTGTCTTCCTCGGTGTAAAGCAGTTCATGCCCGATCCAGCCCTGGTAGATGATGCCGGAATTCCTGTGCTGGGCCACCTTGGGCATGCCGGTCGTGCCGCCGGTGTGGAAATAGGCCGCGACCCGGTCTTCCTTCACATCCTCGAAGGTGAGGGTCTTCGGCTGCTTCGCGATCTCGGCATTGAAGCGCAGCACATCGGCGTGATGGTTCTTTTGTACCTTCGGCCGGATCAGCGGCACGATGAACTTCTTCACCCCGGTCAGGTAACGGTTGAGATCGACCGTCAGGATCGTGTCGACATTGGGTGCATGGCGCACCGCCTCGGCGGTCTTCTGCGCGATGTCGGTCTTGGGGAAAGCATGCAGCGTCACCACCACCTTGGCCCCGGTCTCGCGCAGGATCGCGCCGATCTGCTCGGGCTCCAGCAGCGGGTTGATCGGGTTGGCGACGCCGGCCACCATCGCGCCGATCATCGCGATCGTCGTCTCGGTCGTGTTCGGCATGACCAGTGCGACCACGTCATCCTTTTCCACCTTGAGCGAGCGAAACAGGTTCGCCGCCTGGACGACCTTGTCGTGAAATTCCTGCCACGTCAGCGTCTCGGCCGGATCGTCCGGCCCCGACATGAGCTGATAGGAAACCGCCGGGCGCTGGCCGAACCTGTCTGCCGTGGTCTTCAGCATCTCATAGACCGTCTTGGGCAGGTCACGCGCCTCCCACGGCATTTCCCTGGTCTTGTCGATGCTGTCCTGAAGCGTGGCAAATGTCATTTCATACTCCTCCCCGGCACCCGCTCCACCGGGCACTCGTTCCCGGGTATTGTGAGTGTCTTTGAGCCCGCGCGCAAGGGTCGGTCGCGCGACGTCACCGCCCTTGAACGATCATCCTTGCGCCGGCACCGCGCGCCGCGTTAACCCGTTGGGGCGGCAGCCAAGGGCCCACCCCCCGGCAGCCGGATGGCAGCCGGGCGGCAGCCGGGAGTCACCCCCCGGTTTTCGCCCATTCAGCAGCGTTAACCTGGGATTGAGAAAGCATGAAGATCGCCACCGCCGCCTACCCGCTCTCCTGGGTTGAGACCTGGGCAGATTACGAGGCCAAGATCACCCGATGGGTCGTCGATGCTGCCTCTCAGGGTGCCGATCTTCTGGTCTTTCCCGAATATGGCGCGATGGAACTGGCCGCACTCTCCGGCGCCGATGCGGCGGGCAGCGTGCAAGGCTCGATCACGGCCGTCGGCGATTGGCTCGAACAGGGCAACGCCTTGTTTTCAAGCCTTTCCTCGGCGCATTCCGTGCATATCCTGTCGCCCTCTGCACCGGTTCGCGACGGGGATATGACCGTCAACCGCGCCGGGCTTTTCGCGCCCTCCGGCGCGGTCGGCTGGCAGGACAAGCAGATCATGACCCGGTTCGAGCGCGACGACTGGAAAATCTCGGGCGGAGGCCCGCTCCGGGTGTTCGAAACCGCCCTTGGCAGGATCGGCGTGCTGATCTGCTATGACTGCGAATTTCCCTTGCTGGCCAAGGCTTTGGTCGATGCGGGCGCCGAGGTGATCCTAGTGCCGTCCTGCACCGAAGCCCTCGAAGGCTACTGGCGCGTGCGCATCGGCGCTATGGCCCGTGCCCTCGAATTGCAATGCGTCACCGCCATGTCCTCGCTCATCGGCACCGAACCACGGCTCTTCGCGGTCGAGGAAAACACCGGCACCGGCGGCGTTTTCGGCCCGCCCGACAAGGGCTTCCCGCCCACCGGCGTGATCGCCTGTGGCACGCTCGACGCGCCCGGCTGGACCATCGCCGAGGTCGATCTCGGGGCCATCCGCACGGTCCGCGCCGACGGCCATGTGCTCAACCTCGCTCATTGGGAGGAGCAGCACCCCCGGGTGACACAGGTCGAATATTCCCGCCTGACCTGACAAAACCCCTTGAAAAAAGGCGCAAACAGGCTCATTTAAGCGGCGCCCGCGCTCTGGCGGGATGTGCAATGAAGGAGAGACCATGGCCAAGGAAGAACTGCTCGAATTTCCCGGTGTCGTGAAGGAGCTCCTGCCGAACGCGACATTTCTGGTCGAGCTGGAAAACGGCCATACGATCATCGCGCACACGGCAGGCAAGATGCGCAAGAACCGCATCCGTGTTCTTGCAGGCGACAAGGTGCAGGTCGAGATGACCCCCTATGATCTGACCAAGGGTCGGATCAATTACCGCTTCAAGTAAGCGGCTGATTTCATGAAGCTTATCCTGGGATCGGGCAGCCCCCGCCGGCGCGAGCTGTTGGCGAGTATCGGTGTCGTGGCCGACGCGATCCGCCCGCCCGAGATCGACGAAACGCCAATGAAGACGGAACTTCCACGCCCCTATTGCATCCGCATGGCCCGCGAAAAGGTAGATGCGGTCAAGGCCGCCGAAGAGGACATCGTGCTTTGCGCCGATACCACCGTGGCGCTGGGGCGGCGGATCATGGGCAAGCCCGGGAATGCAGGCGAAGCGGCCGAATTTCTCATGGCCATGTCGGGCCGTCGTCACAAGGTGATCACCGCCGTCGCCGTGAAACGCGGCGCGCGAATCTGGGAACGCGATGTCGTGACAACCGTCAAGATGAAACGCCTCTCCAACGAGGAACTGAACGGCTATCTCGCCACCGACGATTGGCAGGGCAAGGCCGGCGGCTATGGCATACAAGGCCCCGCGGGGGCGCTGATCCCGTGGATTCAAGGGTCCTACACCGCCGTCGTCGGCCTGCCACTGGCCGAAATCGCAGGGCTGTTGCAGGCCGCCGGTTATCCGCTGTGGCAAGCGTCATGAAGGGGCGCCAGATCATACTCGACCATCTTGGCGACCGCGAAGCCGCGGCCCTCATGGTGGATGGCCGTCTCGACGATCTGCTGATCGACTCCGACGCGGCACCACGCCCCGGCACGATCTATCGCGCGGTGGCGTCAAGACCCGTTAAGGGGCAGGGGGGTATGTTCCTTTCCACGCCCGACGGAGATGCGTTCCTGCGCCAAACGCGCGGAATTTCTCCCGGGCAGGAAAAACTGGTGCAGATCACCGGTTATTCGGACCCGGAAAAGGCGATTCCGGTGACCGATCGGATTCTGTTCAAAAGCCGCTATGCCATCGTCACACCCGACGCGCCCGGCCTCAACATCTCGCGCCGGATCCGCGATGACGACCGCCGCGACACGCTCATGGTCATCGCCCGCGAAGCGATGGAAGCCGCCGCCGGGATGGGCCTGATCCTGCGCTCCTCCTGCATGGACGCGGACGATGAAGCGATTGCCGAAGACATCCACGCCATGGCCAAGCTGGCCAAGCAGGTCATGGACGATCCCGGCAAGGGCCCCGAAACCCTGGTCGCAGGCGATGCCCCCCATGCGCTCGCCTGGCGCGACTGGTCCGAGCCCGCCGATATCGTGACCGACCCGGGCGGTTTTGCCTCTCACGGCATTCTCGACGCGCTCGACGCGTTGAAATCGCCGCAGGTTCCGCTCCCCGGCGGCGCCTCGCTTTTCATCGAACCCACCCGCGCACTGGTCGCGGTGGATGTGAATACTGGTGCTGATACCTCGCTCGCCGCCGGTCTCAAGGCCAACCTCGCCACCGCGCGCGAGTTGCCCTGTCAGCTGCGCCTGCGCGGCCTCGGTGGCCAGATCACGCTCGACCTCGCCCCGATGCCCAAGAAGGACCGCCGCGGTTTCGAGAATGCCCTGCGCGCCGCCCTGCGCGCCGACGGAATCGACACAGTCCTTGCCGGCTGGACCCCGCTCGGCCACTATGAACTGCAACGCAAACGCGCCCGCACCCCGACCTTGCCCCTGTTGCCATGACCTGCCCGATCTGCTCTGCAAAGACCAACCCGCGCCATCGCCCCTTCTGCTCGAAACGCTGCGCCGACATCGACCTCGCACGCTGGCTCGGCGAAGGCTACGCGATCCCGTCCGACAATCCCGAAGACGCCGACGAGGTGATCGATGCGCTCGAAAAAGCCCTCGCATCAGAGTGCCCTAAGCCACATTGAAAAAACGAAAAACCCTCTTGTCACCATCGCCTCCCGCGTCTAGAACGCACAAGCCTAGCGGCGGCCAACCCGCCAAAATCCGTGCCCGGGTAGCTCAGGGGTAGAGCAGTGGATTGAAAATCCTCGTGTCGGTGGTTCGATTCCGCCCCCGGGCACCACTAAAATAAAATTAAAACAATGATTTAAGTGAACTAGGCGCGCTCGTGAGTTGCCCGTTCTACCGCGTGGGTATCATTCGGGTATCATTTCTAGCTGAATGCATCGGGTTCGGTGCGAAAACAAAACTGCGATCCCATCGCAACCGATCTGCTTGATGACAGACACGTTGTGCACGCAGGCAAACAGTGCTCTTGTAAGAACATGGAAGCACTGGAAAATCTTCTTCAACTTCCCTACCAGACCCTGGCGATTTTAGTCGCGGGATACTTGTCTTATCGGTTGGCCTACACAGGCCGCGATGCCACACATAGGACGTTGGACACACTGGCGATTGCGCTGGTGTTCGCGTTCGTGGCGCAGGCCGCGTCAGCGGGTCTCTTGATCCTATATGACCAGCAGTTTCAAATTCCATCGGGTGGCGAGTTGCCGCTGTGGGCAGGTTACGGGGCCAGCGTTGGCGGGATCATTGTCGCTCTCTTGGTGGCTGCGCTGTGGCGTCGTGCCAGCGTGAGTGCCGTTCCTGAGCTTCTGCGGAGTGCCGGGATATCATCGGCGGACAGAAACACTGCTGCATGGGAAACCGTCATGGTCGCGTCGCGAAGTTGGTGGAAATTTGAAGGTGGCGTAATCTCCGGGTGATCCTGAACCACCCAACCGGCGGCT
>JAABTV010000090.1 GCA_011389685.1 Paracoccaceae bacterium | reverse complement strand
TCGCCGCCTGATCAGGCCCAAATCAAACCACTCGGAGGACGCCGCCGGAGAATTTCCACCACTTTCGAGACGCAACCGACTTCTTGGGCGACATAGAGTTTGAGGCTGCGAATGGCTTCCAGTTCGGAGTTTCCGGCAGCGATTCGTTTGGCAACGTAGGCTTGCGTTCGTGGCTCCAGTCGCAACCGACCGATCGCGATGATGTGGATCGCGCTGTTGGCTGAGCGATCACCGCCCCTGTTTAACCTATGCCGGACTATCTTGCCGGATGAGGCAGGCATCGGGCTGACACCGCACAACGCCGCGAATCTGGCCTCGGATTTCAAACGTTCTGGATTGTCACCTACCGTGAGCAGCAACTGCGCCGCACTGTTCAGGCCGATCTGCACTTTAAGCGGCCCATCGGATCGGCCGTTTCACTTTTCTAAACCTACTTTTCCTCGTCCGTTACAAAAACGTTGCAAAACCCGAGAACGGCAAAGCTGACGCCCGGCGGTTCTTCGTTTCTGATCAATCTGTTGAAGTGGTGAGCCGTGCAGGATTCGAACCTGCGACCCACTGATTAAAAGTCAGTTGCTCTACCAACTGAGCTAACGGCCCACTAGGCGGCCTATCTAGAAAGATGCCCTGATAGGGTCAACCCCGAATCTTGCAGTAAACATCTTCACGGGTGGATTCATCCGGAGTGCGGGCGTATATGCCGCGCATGGCGATGCGCAAGACAGATATGCCTTTCATGAAGATGCACGGACTCGGCAACGATTTCGTGGTCGTGGACGAGCGTGGCCGCATGCCCATGGTCGATGCGCAGATCGCGGTGCGGATGGGCGACCGGCATCGCGGCGTCGGGTTCGATCAACTGGCGGTGATGCGAGACAGCGCCGCGGCGGATCTGCATCTGACCTTCTACAATGCCGACGGCACGCGTGCCGCGGCCTGTGGCAATGCCACGCGTTGCGTCGCGCGATACGTGATGGACGAGACGGGGCAGGGCGCGGTGACGATTGCAACCGATCATGGCGTGTTGCCGGCGCGGGATATGGGCGACGGGCTGACCTCGGTCAACATGGGGCATGCAAGCGAGCGTTGGGGCGAGATCCCGCTGGCGCACGAGATGGACACATTGCACCTTCCGATCGAGGGCGGGCCGGTGGCCACGTCGATGGGCAACCCGCATTGCACCTTTTTCGTCGCGGATTGCGAGGCCGTCGATCTCGCCTCGCGTGGTCCGGTGATTGAGCATCACCCGTTGTTCCCCGAACGCACGAATGTTCAGTTCGCCCATGTCGAGGGCAGAAACCGGATCCGGATGCGGGTGTGGGAGCGCGGGGTCGGTGTCACCCTGGCCTCGGGGTCGTCGTCCTGTGCCACGGCCCATGCGGCGCATCGGCGTGGGCTGGTGGGCCGTGAGGTGCGCGTGCTGCTCGATGGCGGGGGCCTGGACATTCGGCTGGCCGATGACGGCATCTGGATGACCGGCCCCACGGCGCATGTATTCGATGGCGTCTGGATAGGCTGAGATGACCGTTTCACCGAAATTCCCCGTGCCGAAATTCACCACCCTTGGCTGTCGCCTCAACGCCTATGAAACCGAGGCCATGAAAGAAATGGCGGCGCAGGTCGGGCTGGGCGACGCGGTGGTGGTCAACACCTGCGCCGTGACCGCCGAGGCTGTGCGCAAGGCGCGGCAGGAGATCCGCCGATTGCGGCGCGAGAACCCGGATGCGCGGGTCATCGTCACCGGCTGCGCCGCCCAGATCGACCCCAAGAGCTTTGCCGCGATGAACGAGGTCGATGCCGTGATCGGCAACAGCGAGAAGATGCAACCCGAGACCTGGGCCAGGCTTGCCCCCGATTTTTCCGGCGAAACCGAGCGCGTGGTCGTCGATGATATCATGAGCGTGACCGAGACCGCCGGGCACCTGATCGACGGGTTCGGCACGCGGTCGCGCGCCTATGTCCAGGTTCAGAACGGATGCGATCACCGCTGCACGTTCTGCATCATCCCCTATGGTCGGGGCAATTCGCGTTCCGTTCCCGCTGGCGTGGTGGTGGAGCAGATCAAACGGCTGGTGGGTCGGGGTTATCACGAGGTGGTCCTGACAGGGGTGGACCTGACATCGTGGGGGGCCGACCTGCCCGCAGCACCGCGACTTGGCGACCTGGTCATGCGTATTCTCAAGCTGGTGCCGGATCTGCCGCGCCTGCGGATCAGTTCCATCGACTCGATCGAGGTCGATGACAACCTGATGCAGGCCATCGCGACCGAGCCACGACTCATGCCGCATCTCCACCTATCGCTACAACATGGCGACGACCTCATCCTCAAGCGGATGAAACGCCGTCATTCACGCGACGATGCGATCCGTTTCGCCGAAGAGGCGCGGCGCCTGCGCCCCGACATGACATTCGGTGCCGACATCATCGCGGGCTTTCCGACCGAGACCGAGGCGCATTTCGAGAACTCGCTCAAACTGGTCGAGGACTGCCACCTGACCTGGCTGCACGTCTTTCCCTATTCCCCCCGTCCCGGGACTCCCGCCGCTCGGATGCCCCAGGTTCATGGCACGGTGATCCGCGAACGCGCCGCTCGCCTGCGCGCCATGGGTGATGCGGCGGTAACGCGCCACCTGAACGATCAACAGGGCCGGACGCACCGCATCCTGATGGAAAGCCCGCATTTGGGCCGAACCGAGCAGTTCGCCGAGGTAACCTTTCACGATCCCCAGCCCGAAGGCAGGATCGTGACGGCCATCATCGCCGGTCAATCGGGTGGCCGGCTGACGGCGTGAAGACGCCCACGACTCCGCTCGCAGGGCAATGCGGCGCATCCCTCGGCGCACGCGCCCATCTTGCGGTGCGACCACGCCGATCCTGCAATGTGCGACCGTCAAGTCCCGGCCGCCGTGTTCTCAGCCCGGATGCCGTTCGGGATCGTCGCGCGTGGGCACGCAAGGCAGCCATCGGGCATAGTCGCCCTGTTGCGCGCGCGCATGAAGTGCCGCTAACGCCGCGATCGGCGCTTCGGACCAGTCGATGCGCAAGGTCAGGGGCGGCGCATCATTGGCCAGAACCAGAAGGGCCGCCGACTGCAGCCCGCGGCTGTCGCCTCCTGCCGCCTCTCCCCCTGACAGCGCCGCGATGAGCCGCTCGGCCATTGTGCCGCGGGCCTCGTGGAACGCCGCAAGGGTCGCGGTGACGACCTCGGATCGGCTGAGCATGTTGCCGGCCACGATCACGCCAGCATCCTCGGCATGACCATGCCAGCCGGTATTGTGCTCACCGGTGAACACCGCGGTGCCGCCGCCGGGGTCAAGCGCGGCCAACTGACGCCAGGCCCGGCCGCCGTCGGGGCGCGTGACCGCATCAACGGCGGTGGCGGCATCACGCCCCATCCGCATCGCCTCGATCACGTCCTCGCCCCACATCGGTGAGGGGGACGCGCCCTGGCTGGCCGACAGGCCCCAGCGCGAATCGCCCCTGAGCACCCAGCCGCCGACGCAGAGCGATCCCGTCGCCGCCGCCCCGCCCAGCGTTCCGGTTTCCCGGTCCCGCGCCAGTATTGAAAACGTCATGCCATCCTCCTCTGCCTCCATTTATCATGAAAATTTTGACCTGTGCAAATTATCATGATAAATAAACCTCAATAACGGCAATAATCGCAAAACCAGGGGGTATTCCACATGTCACTTTCCACCTTGACCCGGCGGGGATTCGGCGCATTGTCCGCCGCCCTTCTCGCCACATCCGCGCTCATTCAGCCGGCGCAGGCCCAGACACCGCCCGAGGCGTTGGTCATCGGCCAGATCGCCGAACCCAAATCGCTCGATCCGCATGCGGTGACGGCGGTCAACGATTTCCGCATCCTGATGAATGTCTATGACGGGCTGGTGCGCTATGCACCCGGCACGCTTGAAGTGGAACCGGCGCTGGCCAGCGCCTGGGAGATCTCCGAAGATGGCACGGTCTATACCTTCACCCTGCGCGAGGGTGTGCAGTTCCACGACGGCACCCCGTTCAACGCCGAGGCCGTGGTCTTCAACTTCGAGCGGATGCTGAACGAGGATCACCCCTATCACGACACCGGCCCCTTCCCGCTGTCGTTCTTCTTCTCGGCTGTGGAAGAGGTCGAGGCGCTGGATGCGCAGACCGTTCGCTTCACGCTCAACGCGCCCTATGCGCCGTTCCTGTCGAATCTCGCCTATCCAACCGGGCTCATTGTCTCGCCCGCGGCGGTCGAGACCCATGGCGCCGATGTCGGGCGCAACCCGGTTGGCACCGGCCCGTTCAAATTCGCCGAATGGCGCTCGAACGAGGCGGTGGTCGTGACCCGCAACGCCGATTACTGGGACGGCCCGGCGGCCTCGGAGGCGCTGATCTTCCGGCCCATCACCGATGCCAACACCCGCGTGGCCGAGATGCTGGCGGGCGGGATCGACATGATGGTCGAGGTGCCGCCCACCGCGCTGTCGCAATTCCGCTCGGATGAATTCAAGGTGGCCGAACAGGCCGGACCCCATGTCTGGTTCCTGATCCTCAACGCCAAGGAAGGTCCCTTTGCCGACAAGCGCGTGCGCCAGGCGGCCAATTACGCGATCAACAAATCGGCTTTGGTGGATGACGTGCTCGAAGGCACCGCCGAGGTCGCCGCAGGCCCCACCCCGCCCGCCTTTGCCTGGGCGTATAACGAGGATCTCGAACCCTATCCCTATGACCCCGACAAGGCGCGTGAATTGATCGCCGAGGCCGGGGCTGAAGGGGCCGAACTGACCTTTTATGTCACCGAGGGCGGGTCGGGAATGCTCGAACCCGTGGCCATGGGCACAGCGATCCAGGCCGATCTGGCCGCCGTGGGTTTCGATGTCACGATCGAGACCTACGAATGGAACACCTTTCTCGGGCGCGTGAATCCCGGGCTCGAAGGCAAGGCGGACATGGCCGAAATGGCATGGATGACCAATGATCCCGACACGCTCCCCTTCCTGGCCCTGCGAAGCGACGCATGGCCGGACAAGGGCGGCTTCAACTCGGGTTACTATTCCAACTCAGAGGTTGACGAGTTGCTTGAAGCCGCCCGCGCCTCGACCGATCAGGCCGAGCGCGCGAAACTCTACAAGGAGATGCAGACCATCGTGCAGGAGGATGCGCCCTGGGTCTTTGTCGCCAACTGGAAGCAGAACGCAGTGACCGCGGCCAATGTGCAGAATTTCCAGCTTGAGCCGTCGTTCTTCCTGCTGCTCAAGGATGTCGACAAGGAGTAACGCCAATCCCCGGGCGGCGTGATCGCCCGGGGCACAGTTTTCGCGGGGGGCGACATGGGTGGTTATATCCTCAAACGTCTGGTTTCGGCGGTGCCGGTTCTGCTGGGCATCACGGTGATCGTCTTTGCCATCATGTCGCTCATTCCCGGCGATCCGGCGACCGCCATACTTGGCAGTTATGCGACCCCCGAGAATGTCGAAAAGCTCAACCGCGATCTCGGCCTCGACAAGCCGCTGGTGCAGCAATACTTCATCTGGATCGGCAACATGCTGCAGGGCGATTTCGGCCGCTCCTTCGCGCTCAATCGCCCGGTTCTCGACGAGGTGCTTGACCGGTTCTCGGCCACGCTCGTCCTCGCCGGAGCGGCGTTCGTCCTGTGTGCCGTGCTGGGCATCATCGCGGGCGTGATCTCGGCGGCGCGGCAATACGGCTGGGCCGACCGGGCGATCACGGTGGCGGTCATCCTCGGCATCTCGATCCCCTCGTTCTTCCTCGGGATGATGATGATCCTGCTTTTCGCCGTGCGCCTCAAATGGCTGCCGGTGTCGGGGATGTATGCGATTTATGGCGGCGGTGACCTGCCCGACCTTCTGCGCCATCTCGCCATGCCCGCCATCGCCCTATCGCTGGTTGCCACCGGTGTGGTAGCGCGGCTCAGCCGGGCAGCCATGCTCGAAGTGCTGCGGCAGGATTTCATCCGCACCGCGCGCGCCAAGGGCGTGGGCGAGCGCCGCGTCATCTGGGGCCATGCGCTGCGCGCTGCCATGGTCTCGATCATCCCGGTTCTGGGCATTCAGGCGGGGTTCGTCCTGTCCGGCGCGGTCTATATCGAGATCGTGTTCCAATGGCCCGGCGTCGGGCGGATGCTGGTCGATGCGATCCTGAAACGCGACCTCCTGCTGGTGCAGGGCGGGGTGGTCTTCGTCGCCGCCTGCTATGTCTTTTTCAACATCGTGGTGGACGTGGCGCAAAGCCTGCTCGACCCGAGGATCCGCACATGAGCACGTTCCTCAAGCTCCTCGCGCGCAACCGGCTCGCCGTCTTCGGCGCCGCCGTCCTCGGGGCCATCATCCTGCTGGTGGTGATCACGCCGTTGTTGCCGCTGCCCGATCCCAACGCAACAGCCACCGCCGACCGGTTCAAGCGCCCGTTCAGCGACGGGTTCATCCTCGGCACCGATCACCTTGGCCGCGATCTTTTCTCGCGCCTCCTTTGGGGAACGCAACTCAGCCTTGCCGTGGGTCTCGCCGCAGCGCTCATCGCCGGGACCATCGGGGCCGCGATCGGGATCGTCGCCGGCTATTTCGGCGGGCGCATCGACAACGTGATCATGCGCGCCATCGACATGCTCATGGCCTTTCCCTACATCCTTCTGGCGCTGGCCATCGTCGCCGCCCTCGGCCCGGGGTTGCTCAACGCGCTCTATGCGGTGGCCGCCGTCAACATCCCGTTCTTTGCCCGCAACGTGCGCGGCGTCACCGTGTCGATCGCGCACAAGGAGTTCGTCGATGCCGCGCGGCTCTCGGGCATGGGGCATTTGCGCATCATCACGACCGAGATCCTTCCCAATGTGCTGCCGGTGGTCGTCATCGCCATGTCGACCACCATCGGCTGGATGATCCTTGAAACCGCCGGGCTCAGCTTCCTCGGGCTGGGCAGCCAGCCGCCGCAGGCCGACCTTGGCTCGATGCTGGGCGAGGCGCGCGCGGCAATGATCACAGCGCCGCATACCTCGATTGTCCCCGGGGTTATGATCCTCCTCATCGTGATGTCGGTCAATCTTCTGGGCGACGGAGTGCGCGATGCGCTCGATCCGCGCCTGCGTTCGGGCGCGCTCTCGCGGCCCATGGCGGCCACCCTCGTGCGCCGCGACGAGACCCCGCCCGAGAAGACCGACACCAAGGCGGTGCTTTCGCTCGAAAATCTCGAAACCCGGTTCGAGGTGGGCGCCCGCATCTATCGCGCGGTGGGGGGCGTCTCATTGGCGATCCAGCCCGGCGAATGCGTCGGTCTGATCGGCGAGTCGGGCTCGGGCAAGTCGGTGACGGCGCTGTCGGTGATGGGGCT
Organism: Paracoccaceae bacterium; assembly: GCA_011389685.1. Lineage (GTDB taxonomy): Bacteria > Pseudomonadota > Alphaproteobacteria > Rhodobacterales > Rhodobacteraceae > Aquicoccus. The sequence continues at coordinate 2,584 of JAABTV010000090.1, read as the reverse complement.
GGTCGCCTCGCCCCCCGGTGTCGTCACCGGCGGTGCGGTGCGGCTCAACGGGCAAGACCTGATCGGCGCGCCCTATGCCCGGCTGCGCGCCCTGCGGGGCGACCGCGTGGCTTATATCTTCCAGGATCCGCTTTCGACGCTGCACCCGCTCTATCGCGTCGGCGATCAACTCACCGAGGCGATCCGCGTGCATCACCGCATTTCCAGGGACGCGGCGCATGAGCGCGCGGTCAAACTGCTCGAAGACGTGCACATCCCCAATGCCCGCGCCCGTGCGCGGTCTTACCCGCACGAGCTTTCGGGCGGCATGCGCCAGCGGGTCGCAATCGCCATGGCGCTCGCCAACGAGCCGGAGGTGATCATCGCCGATGAGCCGACCACCGCGCTTGACGTGACCGTGCAGGCGCAGATCCTCAAGCTGCTCGACAACCTGCGCCGGGACCGGGGCGTGTCGATCCTGTTCATCACCCATGATTTCGGCGTGGTGGGCCAGCTTTGCGACCGCGTCGCGGTAATGTATGCCGGCCGCATCGTGGAGGAAGGCACCACCGCCGAGGTGCTGGACGCCCCTGCCCACCCCTATACCAAGCGCCTTATCGCCTGCGTGCCCGAACTCGGGGCCGGGCGGCGCGAGTTGCACGCGATCCCCGGATTGCCCCCCGCCGTCGATCAGTTGCCGCACGGTTGCGCCTTTGCGCCGCGCTGTCACAAGGCCACGGGACTGTGCGCCACGAGTGACATTCCGCTGGACGGGCGCAAGCGCAAGGTCCGCTGCATTCTGCCCGAGGAGGATGTCGCATGAGTCTCGCCCTCGAAACCCGCGACCTGACCAAGACCTTCGACGTGGGCAAGCGCCTGTTGCGCCCACCCAAGGCGCAGGTGCATGCGGTGCATCCCACCTCCCTTCGGGTCGAGAACGGTGAAACGCTTGGAATCGTGGGGGAATCCGGCTGCGGAAAATCCACCCTCGCACGGATGCTGGTGGGGCTGTTACCGCCCAGTTCCGGCACGATCGAGATCGAGGGCCTGTCAGGGGGTAGCAGTCCGGCCGATTTCGGGCGCGTCATCCAGTATGTGTTCCAGGATCCGGTCAGCTCGCTCAACCCGCGCAAGACCATCCGCCAGATCCTCGAGGCGCCGCTCATCCACCTGCACGGGATGGGGCGGAGCGAACGTGCCGCACGCATCGATGAGATCTTCGACTCCGTCAGCCTGCGCGGCGAGTTCCTCAATCGCTATCCGCACGAATTTTCCGGCGGTCAGGCCCAGCGGATCGGCATCGCCCGGGCGCTGGCGGCGAATGCGCGCATCCTCGTTCTGGACGAGCCGGTTTCCGCGCTCGATGTCTCGGTGCAGGCGCAGGTGCTCAACCTTCTGGCCGATCTCAAGGATGAGTTGGGGCTCACTTATCTCTTTATTTCCCATGACTTGGCCGTGGTCGAGGCGGTGTCGGACCGGGTCGCGGTGCTCTATTTCGGGGCGGTGGTCGAAGAGGGACGGGCGGAAAACATCTTTGCATCGCCGCGCCATCCCTATACGAGGCTTCTGGCCGAGAGCGCGCCGGTGGTGGGCCGACCGATTGGCGGGCAGGCGCAGGGCGAACTGCCCGACCCGATGAACCCGCCGCCCGGCTGTGCCTTTGCCTCGCGCTGCCCGCGCGCCACCGATATCTGCCGGACCGACCGGCCCGAACTGCGCCCCATCGAAGGAGATCAGCGTGCCGCCTGTCACCACCCGCTCGACCCCTGAGCCGCGACCGTCGCGCCCCCAACAGGTGGCCGATGCAATCAAGGACTGGGTCATGGATCGGGGCCTGCAACCGGGTGACCGGCTACCTTCGGAACCCGAGTTGATCGAGCGGTTCTCGATGGCCAAGGGCACGATCCGCGAGGCGTTGCGCATCCTCGAAGCGCAGGGGCTGGTCAAGTCGCGCACCGGCCCGGGCGGCGGCACGTTCGTGCACCAGGTCTCCGAGGAGCGCGCCGCAGCCCTGCTTGGTAACTACTTCTATTTCCAGCAACTTTCGATCAGCGACATCTACCAGATCCGCGAGGCGCTGGAGCCGGAACTGGCCGCGTCGCTGGCCGAAGAAGGGCTTTCGGAGACGCAGATCGCGCGGCTTCAATCGGTCATGGCGCGCTATGGGGAACCCGCCGAAACCCCCGAGCAAGAGCGCGAACAGCATATCGACTCGCTGCGGTTTCACGCGGTTCTGGCCGAGATGGCGGGCAATCCGCTGCTGCGCTTCCTGATCCGGTTCACCGCCATCATGCTGAGCGAGATCACCGTGACCCGGCAGCTTTACAATCCGCCCAACCGCGAGCTCTGGGCCTCGGGCATGGCCTATCAATCACAGCTTCTCGACGCGCTGCGGGCGAGTGACCCGGAGTCTGCGCGCAGCATCCTGCACGAACATATGCAGACCGCGCATCGCCTGATGAAGGCACAGGAGGCCGCGCTGACTCGGCGTTTCCTATCAGAGACCACGATAATCTGAAGCGAAATCATTAGGGTCAGGACCCATAAAACCACTTGAGGCTGCAGCGGCTGCGTGATTCAAGCTCCCAAACGGAGGTTGCATGAT
>JAABTV010000089.1 GCA_011389685.1 Paracoccaceae bacterium | reverse complement strand
CAAAATCCTCACCTTCACCAATGCCGTCATGCGCGACCGAAAACCCTTCCAGAGCAACGCTTGAAAACACAGTTGCCAGGGGGCGGTCGAGCGCTGTCCGGGCGGCTTCGCCGCTGTTCCGGGCAAGGTCCGCTCCGTGCCGGATCGATTCCCCTCTCGGACGTCGCCCCCACAACCCGGGGCGCTGGCGAGACAGACCGGGACCCACCAGTCAACTTTGCAACACTAGCCACGCGCATCGACCCCGAAGCGGCGCGCGACCGCGTAGAGCCCGGCGCCGAGCGTGGCGGCGCAGGCGAGCAGGGCGAGCATCGCGTCATACCCGCCCCAGCGCCAGATCAGCGCGCCGAGATAGGGGGCCAGGGCCGCGCCGACGAGATAGAGGAAGGCCAGCGCCCCCGACTTGGCGCCGAAATTGCGTGGGCCGAGGATCTCACGCGCGAGCAACGGGCGCAGGATGCTGACCACGCCGACCGCGCCGCCGAAGAGCGGCACGAACAACCACAACAGGATCGGCACGCGCCCGGCGGCAACGAGCACGATCTCGGCCGTGCCGATCATCGCGAAACAGGTCAGCGTGAGACCGTGATGCGACAGGAACCGCCCGGCCCGGATCATCGCCAGCCGTCCGGCCACCTGCATCGGGCCGATGAGGGAGGCGACAAGCACGGCCATCCCGGGCGCGATGGCGTGCGCGTCGAGGATCGGCAGAAGATGCTGGAGCGTGGCGGAATGCACCGTCGCCATGAGCGCCATGGCCAGCCCGAGCGCCCAGAAGGCGGGGCGGCGCAGGAAGCGCGGCTGTGTCTCGGGCGCTTCGGCGGCGTGGTGGGGATGGGTGCGGCGTTCGCGTTCGAGCCGGGCCGCCGCCCACCACAGCAACGGCGCCACGACCAGCGCGACGAACAGCCCGATGACCAGCACCGCGCCGCGCCAGCCCAGCCCGCCCGCGAGCGCATTCGAGACCGGAAAGCTGAGCGTGCCGGCGAAGCCCGCGACGAGGGTGATGGCGACGATGCCGCCCTTGGCCTCGGCGCCGCGGGCGCGGGTGACCAGCACGAAACAGGGTTCATAGAGGCAGCCCGCAAGGCAGAGGCCGATAAAGGCCCATATCGCCTGGAACTGCCAGATCTCCTGGGCCTGCGAGAGGCCGGCGAGGGCGAGCCCGCCCAGCCCGGCGCAGCCGGCCATGAGCGCGGGGCCAAAGCCGCGGTCGATCACCGGCCCGGCCACCATCGAGGCCAGCCCGGAGAGAAAGACGGCGATGGCGATGGCGGCGGAGAGCTGGGACTTGGTCCAGCCCGCATCGGCGGTCCAGTGCAGGATCAGTGCGGGAAAGACATAGAACAGCCCGGCCCAGACGAGGGTCTGGCCCAGGGCCATGAGAAGAATGGTGCGATCCCTGAAAATGCTGCCCTGCCTGCGCGCCAATTGCCAAAGGCTTGACCCCGGCGCGCGGCAAAGGCAAGGCGCGATGTGTCGTCAGGGCAGCAGGGGAAGGCGCCCGTCATCGCCGAGCACCCATGCGCGGGTGGCTTCGATGGCGGCGGCGGTGAGCGGGCGGCCCCAGCCGGCGCCGCTGTCGAGATTGATCCGGTTGCCATAATGGCGCGGCAGTTGCTGCGCGGTGTGGCCGTGGATCACCAGCCAGTCGAACGGCTCGGAATGCGACAGGAAGGGCTCGCGAATCCAGATCAGGTCGTCCTCGGATTGCGCCTCGAGCGGCAGGCCGGGCCGGATCCCGGCATGGACAAAGAGATGCGGCCCGCGTTCGAGGTAAAGCGGGCGGTCGGCGAGGAAGGCGCGGTGTTCGCGCGGCACGGCGCGCGCGGCGGCCTTGAGCAGGCTTTTGGCGGGCAGCGAGGGGTCGAGCCCGTAGGAGGCCAGCGTTTCGGCCCCCCCCAGCCGTTCATTGAGCCAGCCGAGACCGGAACTGACCATGGCGTTGTCCATGGCGCCGGAGTCGAGAAAGTCGAGAAACATCCGGTCGTGATTGCCCAGGAGCACGGTCCAGTCGCGCCCCTGTTCGATGCCCGAGATCAGCGTGTCGATCACCGCCCGGCTGTCGGGGCCGCGATCGACCAGATCGCCGAGAAAGACGACCGGGGCCTCGGCCCCGCCATCGGCCTCGATCCGGGTGAGCGCGTCGAGCAGCATCTCGTGCTGGCCGTGGATGTCGCCGATGGCGTAGATCGTTTCGGTCATGTTGCGCAACTAGGTGTATTGGCCACCCGGTGCAAGGCCCGGCCCAGCGGTGTCGCGGGCCGGGCCATGACGTCAGGCCACGTCAAATTCGAGCGGCTGGACCTGCTGGAACAGGCCGGTCGCCTTGAGCTTGTCGAGCACGGCGGTCTCGACCGGGCTGTCGACATAGAGCAGCGCGATGGCCTCGCCCCCGGACGCGGAGCGGCCGAGGGTGAAGTTGGCGATGTTCACGCCCGCCTCGCCCATGGTGACGCCCAGCGTGCCGATGATGCCGGGCACGTCCTCGTTGGTGGTATAGATCATGTGGGCGCCGATCTCGGCGTCGATATTGATGCCCTTGATCTGGATGAAGCGCGGCTTGCCATCCGAGAACACGGTGCCGCCGATCGAGCGCTCGCGCTTGTCGGTGACGACGGTGACCTTGATATACCCCTCGAAGGCGCCGGACTTGTCCTGGTTGGTGGTGCTGATCCTGATGCCGCGTTCCTTGGCGATGACCGGGGCCGAGACCATGTTCACATCCGGGTTCACGGATTTCATGATGCCCGAGACCACGGCGCAGTTGAGCGCCTCGAGGTTCATCTTGCTGGCCACGCCGTCATAAAGGATGTTGATCGCCTTGATCGGCTCGTCGGTGAGTTGCCCGATGAACGAACCCAGATGATCTGAGAGCCTGATCCAGGGGCCCATGACCTTGGCCTCTTCGGCGGTGACCGAGGGCATGTTGAGCGCATTCTCGACGGCGCCGGTGAGCAGGTAGTTCGACATCTGCTCGGCCACCTGGAGGGCGACGTTTTCCTGCGCCTCGGTGGTGGCGGCGCCCAGATGCGGGGTGCAGACCACGCCGGGCAGGCCGAAGAGCGGGTTCTCGGTGGCCGGCTCGACGCTGAAAACGTCGAAGGCGGCCCCGGCGACATGGCCGGACCTGATCAGCTCGGCCAGCGCCGCTTCGTCGACGAGGCCGCCACGGGCGCAGTTGATGACGCGCACGCCCTTCTTGGTCCTGGCGAGGGTCTCGGCCGAGAGGATGTTGCGGGTCTGGTCGGTGAGCGGCACGTGCAGCGTGATGAAATCGGCGCGCGCCAGCAGGTCGTCAAGCTCGACCTTCTCGACGCCCATCCTGGTGGCCTTGTCCTCGCTGAGGAACGGGTCGTAGGCGATGACCTTCATCCTGAGACCGCGGGCGCGGTCGCAGACGATCGAGCCGATATTGCCCGCACCGATCACGCCCAGCGTCTTGGCGGTGAGTTCCACCCCCATGAAGCGCGATTTCTCCCATTTGCCGGCCTGGGTTGAGGCGCTGGCCTCGGGGATCTGCCGGGCGCAGGCGAACATCATGGCGATGGCATGTTCGGCGGTGGTGATGGTGTTGCCGAAGGGCGTGTTCATCACGATCACGCCTTTCTTGGAGGCGGCCACCTTGTCGACATTGTCGGTGCCGATCCCGGCGCGGCCGATCACCTTGAGCCTGTCGGCGCGTTCGAGGATCTTTTCGGTGACCTTGGTGGCCGAGCGGATGGCCAGGCCGTCATACTGGCCGATGATCTCGGCCAGCTTGTCCTTGTCCTTGCCCAGGTCGGGCATGAAGTCGACATCTATGCCGCGATCGCGGAAGATCTGGACGGCGGTTTCGGAGAGCTTGTCGGAAACGAGTACCTTGGGGGCCATCTGTCTGGTCCTTTGATTGAGAATGTTCTGGACGGGGACCCGGAATTTTTCGAAAATTCCGGGCCGTTTTCTTTGAAAGAAAACGGGATCAGGCCGCGTCGGCCTGCGCTGAGATCTCGGTCTGGAAGGCCCATTCGATCCAGGGCATGAGCGCCTGGATATCCGCGGTTTCCACCGTGCCGCCGCACCAGATGCGCAAGCCCGGAGGTGCGTCGCGATAGGCGCCGATGTCGAAAGCCACGCCTTCGCCGTCGAGCCGCTTGGCCACCGCCTTGGCGAATGTGGCGCCGTCCCTGATGCGCGGATCGGTGAACTTGAGGCAGACGCTGGTGTTCGACATGGTGGCGGGGTCACGCGGCAGAACGTCGATCCAGTCACGCATCTCGACGAAATCGACCACCGCCTTGGTGTTCGCATCGGCGCGGGCGATGAGGCCCTTGAGACCGCCGACCGAGCGCGCCCAGTCGAGCGCGACGAGGTAATCCTCGACCGCGAGCATCGAGGGCGTGTTGATGGTTTCGCCCACGAAGATGCCTTCGTTGAGCTTGCCGCCCTTGGTCAGGCGGAAGATCTTGGGCAGCGGCCAGGGCGGGGTGTAGCTTTCCAGCCGTTCGACCGCGCGCGGGCTGAGGATCAGCATGCCATGCGCCGCTTCGCCGCCCAGCACCTTCTGCCAGGAGAAGGTCGTCACGTCGAGCTTGTCCCAGGCCAGATCCTGCGCGAAGGCCGCCGAGGTGGCGTCGCAGATGGTGAGGCCGTCGCGGTCATCGGCGATCCAGTCACCGTTCGGGACGCGCACGCCCGAGGTTGTGCCGTTCCAGGTGAACACCACGTCATTGGTAAAATCGACCGAGGCGAGATCGACGATTTCGCCGTAATCGGCGGTTTTCACGGTCGCGTCGAGTTTCAACTGTTTCGCGACATCCGTCACCCAGCCGGCGCCGAAGCTTTCCCAGGCGAGCATTTCCACGCCGCGCGCGCCGAGCATCGACCACATGGCCATTTCCACTGCGCCGGTATCGGAGGCCGGCACGATGCCGATGCGGTAATCTTCGGGGATGCCGAGAATCTCCCGGGTGCCCTCGATCGCGGATTTGAGCCTCGCCTTGCCCACCGCGGCGCGGTGCGATCGGCCCAGCGGCGCGTCGGCGAGTTTGGCAAGCGCGAATGTGGGGATCTTGGCGCAGGGGCCAGAGGAAAAACGCGGATTTTCCGGCCGCGTCGCCGGTGCATCAATAGCCATGTAGCTACCCTTTCAGATAAGCGCCCCTCGTTGGGGAGGGGTGTCCCACGGATCGGGATACGGGCGATCGGGGGCTTTCGCAAGCCCTGATTTGTCGCTAAGAGCCGCCAAAGTGCCGCAGCGCGGCGCCACATGGCCATGACCGGAGAACGCGCCCATGCATGTCGTCACGCTTCTGACCTCGCCCGAGGCCCCGACACTCGATTCGGGCCTGGTGGAGTCGTTGCGCAATGCCTTGGGCGGGGGCGCGGCGCGCTGGCTGGCGCCGGGTGAGGCGGCGGAGTTCGCGGTGCCGCAGCGGCCGGACAACCTGTGGCAGGTCTGGGCCGACCTTCAGGGGCTGGGTGTCGATCTGGTGGTGCAAGCCGAGGAGGGGCGGCGCAAGCGGATGCTGCTGGCCGACATGGACAGCACGATGATCCGGCAGGAATGTATCGACGAGCTGGCGCACGCGGCCGGGGTGGGCGACTACGTGAAGGCGATCACGGCGCGGGCGATGAATGGCGAGCTGGATTTCGAAGGCGCGCTGACCGAGCGGGTGGCGCTGTTGAAGGGGCTGGATGCGGGTGTGATCGACACGGTTCTTCACGAGCGGATCGAGGTGATGCCGGGGGGGCGGGAACTGGTCGCGACGATGCGCGCGAACGGGGCCTATGCGGCGCTGGTGTCGGGCGGGTTCACGGCGTTCACCGCCCGGGTGGCCGCCGAGCTGGGGTTTGACGAGAACCGGGCCAACACGCTTCTGATCGTGGATGGGCGTCTGACCGGGGCGGTGGCGCAGCCGATCCTGGGGCGCGAGGCCAAGCTGCGGGCGCTGGAAGAGATCAGCGCGCGGCTGGGGATTGCCGAGGCGGATGTGATGGCGGTCGGCGACGGGGCCAATGATCTCGGGATGCTGGGCCGGGCAGGGGCGGGGGTGGCGCTGCACGCGAAACCGTCGGTGGCGGCGCAATGCGACATCCGGGTCAATTTCGGCGATCTGACCGCGCTGCTTTACATGCAGGGCTATGGCCGGGGCGATTTCGCGGTTTGAATGCGCGCTGCGCGCGCATGCCTTCGGCGAGAGTATTTCTTGCAAGATGAAGCGGCGGGGCGGGCTTATCCGCTTTGGGGGAGCACCTGGGTGATGGCGAGGCGCAACAGCTGTTGCGCGAGGCTGTCGGGGGTGTCGGCGCGGGCCAGGAGGCCGACGGGGCCTTGGGTGATCGCGGTGTCGAAGGGCAGGCGGACAAGGTGGCCATCGGCGATTTCATTGGTGACGACGCCGGCGGAGATGATCCAGACGCAATCGCTTTGCCGGGTGTGGACGCGACCGAAGGCGCCGGAGACGGTTTCGATCCGGCGCGGCAGCTCGCCCACGCCGTTCTCGGCGAGGTAGCGGTCGACGAGCGGGCGGATGGCCGAACCGGTCGAGGGGTAGATCACCGGGAAATCGGCGATGCGGTGCAGGTCGGGCCGGCGGGTGAGCGGGTGGTTGGCGCGGGTGACGAAGGCGACCTCTTCGGCGTAGAGCTGGGTGAAGGAGAGGCCCTGCATCATCTCGGGCGGGCCAAGCCGGCCGATCACGAGATCGAGCGCGCCGAGGCGCAGCCGGTCGGTCAGGTATCCATGCGGGCCGTCGATGATTTCGAGCACCGCCTGCGGGGCGAGCGTGGCGAAGGCGCGGGCCACCGGCGGCATGAGCCATGCGGCGACCGAGGGCAGCGCGCCGACGCGCAGGCGGGCGCGGGCGCCCTGGCCGATCTCGTCAACCTCGTTGAGGCCCTGTTGCAGCGCGGCGAGCGAGGCGCGGGCGAAATGCAGGAAGACCTCGCCCTGCGGCGTCAGCGCCACGCCGGCGCGCGAGCGGGTCAGAAGCGGCGCGGCGAGGATGTCTTCAAGTTCCTTCAATGTCTTGGAAATCGCCGGCTGGGTGAGGTTGAGCGTTTCGGCGGCGCGCTTGAGACTGCCCTGGCGGGCGATCTCGGTGAAGCACTGGATGTGGCGGAACTTGATACGGCGGTCGATCATTTGCTTTCCGATCTTGGCAAGTAAACCTGCAATAACGTCAATTTACTTTGCGGAAAAGGCAATTCATCATGTCCGCAAAGGGAGGGTGAGCCATGCGGACACAGGTTGCGATCATCGGGGGCGGGCCATCGGGGCTGCTTTTGAGCCAGCTTTTGCATCAGCGCGGCATCGACAGCGTGGTTCTGGAGCGCAAGACGAAGGACCATGTTCTGAGCCGGATCCGGGCGGGTGTGCTTGAGGTGGGGTTCGTGAACCTCATGCGCGAGGCGGGGGTGGCGGAGCGGATGGATCGCGAATGTTTCATCCATGACGGCACGGTGATTTCGCGCGACAATGCTTCGTTCGGGATCAATTTCAAGGATCTGACCGGGAGTCATGTGGTTGTCTATGGCCAGACCGAGGTGACCCGCGATCTTTACGAGGCGCGCGAGGCGGCGGGCGGCAGGATCGTCTATGAGGTGGAGGGGGTCGGGATTCACGGGGCGGATGGCGATGCGCCCTGTGTCACCTACATGAAGGACGGGGCCGAACAGCGGATCGATTGCGATTTCGTGGCTGGGTGCGACGGGTTTCACGGGGTCAGCCGGCAGGCCATCCCGCTTGGGGTGCGGCGCGAATACGAGAAGGTTTATCCGTTCGGCTGGCTGGGCATTCTGAGCGAGACGCCGCCGGTGAATGACGAATTGATCTATGCCAGTTCCGAGCGGGGTTTCGCGCTTTGCTCGATGCGCAACGAGAAGCTGAGCCGCTATTACATCCAGTGCTCGCTGAGCGACAGCCCCGAGGAGTGGAGTGATGCGGCCTTTTGGGAAGAGTTGAAGCGGCGCATTCCCGAAGAGGCGGCGGAGCGCCTGGTGACCGGGCCGAGCATCGAGAAATCCATCGCGCCGCTGCGCAGTTTCGTCACCGAGCCGATGCGCTGGGGGCGGTTGTTCCTGTGCGGGGATGCGGCGCATATCGTGCCGCCCACGGGGGCCAAGGGGCTGAACACCGCCGCATCGGATATCCATTACCTCTATCACGGGCTGGTGCAGCATTATCACGACCGCGACGACGAGGGGATCGAGCGCTATTCCGAACGGGCGCTGGCGCGGATCTGGAAGGCCGAGCGGTTCAGCTGGTGGATGACCACGCTGTTGCATCGCTTCCCCGATCAGAGTGCATTCGACCGGCGCATCCAGGCCGCCGAGGTGGCGTTTCTGCGCGACAATCGCGCGGCGCAAACGGTGCTGGCGGAAAACTATGTCGGCCTGCCATACTAAAGCATGTTGCGTAGAATGGGATTCGGCCGACGCACAACGAAAGGGCAGCGCCCGACCCGGGGTGGGTGCGGAGCGCCCGCCCATGGGGCGGGGCGGGCGCTGCCCGGGCTGCAAGCAGCCCGTGCGAGATGAATTCGATTGAGTGCAACATGCCCTAAGCGGCGGGGGAGAGAGCATGTCGGAGCGATACGAAGAGGGCATGAAGGTCCGCAGGCGAATCCTCGGGGATGCGCATGTGGACCGGGCCGAAGCGAAGAAGAGCGATTTCGAGGCGCCGTTCCAGGAGATGATCACCGAAACGGCCTGGGGCCATGTCTGGGCGAGTGACGGGATCAGTGACCGGGAACGCTCGATGCTGACGCTGGCGCTGTTGGCGGGCTTGGGCAATTTCGACGAGATCCCGATGCATATCCGCGCCACCGCGCGCACCGGGGCGAGCAAGCGCGACGTGCTGGAGGTGTTCCAGCATGTGGCGATCTATGCCGGGGTGCCGCGCGCCAATCACGCGCTCAAGCTGGCGCGCGAGACCTATGACGAGATGGAACGCGAGAGCGGGGCGTGACCCCGAGGAGAGGAGGCCGACATGAAACCCGGCGAGTTTTACCAGAGAGACCGGCGCTGGCATCCGCCCGCGCTTGACCGCGATTACAAGACGAGCGTCACCCGCTCGCCGCAATATGCGCCGATCAGCCTTCAGAACTCGATGAGCGAGATCACCGGGCCGGTGTTCGGGCATGGCGACATCGCGCCCGGGGATAACGACCTGATCCTGAACTACGCGCAGTCCGGGGAAAGCCCGATCGGTGAGCGGATCATCGTGCATGGGCGGGTTCTGGACGAGAACGCGCGGCCGGTCCCGAACACGCTGGTCGAGATCTGGCAGGCCAATGCGGGCGGGCGGTATCGCCACAAGAAGGATACCTACCTGGCGCCGATCGACCCGAATTTCGGCGGCTGCGGACGGGTTCTGAGCGATGAGAACGGGTATTATTTCTTTCGCACGGTGAAACCCGGCGCCTATCCGTGGCGCAACTGGGTCAATGACTGGCGACCGGCGCATATTCATGTTTCGGTGTTCGGAAGCGGGTTCGCGCAGCGGCTGATCACGCAGATGTATTTCGAGGGCGATCCGCTGATCGCGACCTGCCCGATCGTGAATACCATCAAGGACAAGGCGGCGATCGGGCAATTGATCACGCCGCTGGACCGGAACGCGACGATCCCGCTCGATGCGATTGCCTACAAGTTCGATATCGTGCTGCGCGGGCGGCGCTCGACCCTGTTTGAAAACCGGCTGGAGGGGAATTGATGCAAAAGCTCGATTACCTCAAGGAAACGCCCAGCCAGACGGCGGGGCCTTACGTGCATATCGGTCTGGCGCCCGGTGCGGCGGGGTTCGACATCTACGCGCGCGAGCTGGGCTGGGACATCGCGGGGCCGAATGCGCGCGGGGAACGCATCCGGGTCGAGGGGGTGGTGATCGACGGCACCGGCAGCCCGATCAAGGACGTGATGCTGGAGGCGTGGCAGGCCAATGCCGACGGGATTTATGCCCATCCCGAGCATCCGGGCGAGGTGGAGGAGGGGTTTCGCGGCTGGGGCCGGGTGATCACCGATTTCGAGACCGGCGAATGGGGGTTCGACACCGTGAAACCCGGGCCGGTGCCGGGGCGCAGCGGGTCGCTGATGGCGCCGCATATCAACCTGTGGATCGTGGCGCGGGGGATCAACCTCGGCCTCAACACGCGGGTCTATTTCGGCGACGAGGCCGAGGCCAACGCGGATGACCCGGTGCTGAACCTGATCGAATGGGAGCGGCGGCGCCAGACCCTGATCGCGCATCGGGTCGAGCGGGATGGACAGGCGGTCTATCGCTTCGATATCAAGGTGCAGGGCGAAGACGAGACCGTGTTTTTCGACATCTGAAGCTTGAGGAGCGTTTCATGAGCAAACCCTGCATCATCTGCGTGGCGATCACCGGCTCGGTGCCGCAGAAGGCCGACAACCCGGCGGTGCCGATCACCATCGACGAGCAGGTGGAAAGCACCCATGCGGCCTTCGAGGCGGGGGCCAGCATCGCGCATTGCCACGTGCGGATGGAGGATGGCACGCCGACCTCGGACCCCGAGCGGTTCGCGCGGTTGAAGGACGGGTTGGAGCGGCATTGCCCCGGCATGATCATCCAGTTCTCGACCGGGGGGCGGTCCGGCGCTGGGGCCGAGCGGGGCGGGATGCTGCCCTTGCGCCCCGACATGGCGAGCCTCACCGTGGGGTCGAACAATTTCCCGACGCGGGTTTACGAGAACCCGCCGGATCTGGTGGCATGGCTGGCCGGCGAGATGACGAAATACGACGTTACGCCCGAGATCGAGGCGTTCGATTTGAGCCATATCCACCAGGCGGTGATGATGAAGCAGGCGGGGCTTTTGCCCGGCAGGCTTTATGTGCAGTTCGTGATGGGGGTGAAGAACGCGATGCCCGCCGACAAGGACGTGTTCGATTACTATGTCAGGACCATGGAGCGGCTGGCCCCCGGGGCGGAATGGTGCGCCGCCGGGATCGGGCGGCACCAGATCGAGGTGAACGAATGGTGCATCGCGGCGGGGGGTCACACGCGCACCGGGCTTGAAGACAACGTGCGGCTTGATCGCGAGCGGCTGGCACCCGGCAACGCGGCGCTGGTCGAGCGGGCCGTGGCGCTGTGCGAGAGATACGAGCGCCCGGTGGCCAGCGTGGCGCAGGCGCGCGAGATCCTGGGCCTGCGCGCGGCCTGAGTGCCTGGTTCAAACGCCGGGCGGGCCGGCCCGGTGTTCGCCACCTGAGACAAGTTGCCTGTTGTCGAGAGGATGCGCGGGGGTTGGTCATGGCCTTGAGCGGACGTTTGGAGTAAGAGCCCCCTTGCGCGGAATCAAGGTGCCGCAGGCACCGCCGCGCAGCGCCCGACCGCCCCCGGCAACTGTGTTTTCAAGCGTTGCTCTGGAAGGGTTTTCGGTCGCGCATGACGGCATTGGTGAAGGTGAGGAT
>JAABTV010000088.1 GCA_011389685.1 Paracoccaceae bacterium | reverse complement strand
CCCTCACCGCCGCTGCCGTGCCGGGAGTGAATCATGTTCTCGAAACCGCGTCGAGACCGGCCTTTTTCAGCAGCCTGCTAGGCCAGCAGCGCCAAGGCATCTTCGAGATTGATCGCCCCGTCATAAAGGGCCCGACCCGAAATCGCGCCGTTCAGTGGCGCTCCGCAATCGCGCAGAGCCTTGAGATCAGCGAGTGACGAGACTCCGCCCGATGCGATGACCGGAATGGAAACGGCATTCGCTAGCGCCGCCGTGGCTTCGATATTCGGACCTTTCATTGCGCCGTCGCGCAGAATGTCGGTGTATATGATGGCGGCAACGCCCGCATCCTCGAAGGATCTGGCGAGGTCGGTCGCGTCGATATCCGTTGCCTCGGCCCAGCCTTTGGTTGCGACCTTGCCATGACGTGCGTCGATTCCGACCGCGACTTGCCCGGGAAACCGGCGCGCGGCGTCGCGCACGAGGCTCGGGTTCTCGACGGCCACGGTGCCGAGGATCACCCGTGTCAGTCCCTTGGACAGCCAGCGTTCGATGGTTTCGATGTTGCGAATGCCACCACCGAGCTGCGTCGGCACATCGGTCTGGGACAGGACCGCCTCTACAGCGGCCGCGTTGACCGGCTCGCCGGCGAAGGCGCCATTGAGATCGACAAGGTGCAGCCATTCGCAACCGGCCCGCACGAATTCCAGCGCCTGCGCGGCAGGGTTCTCGTTGAACACCGTCGCGCGGTCCATTTCACCATGCACAAGCCGCACGGCGTGGCCATCCTTGAGGTCGATCGCGGGGTAGAGGATCATGAACCATTGTCCTTTTTTCACGGTGCCCGCGCTTTGGCATGGTCCTGCGCCAAATGCAACGTGACCTCAGGAGAGGCTTGATTACGGCGGGTATGCTGCGCAAGGATCGCGGAAGTATCATCGGGAGGTATGGATATGAAAAGAATGGTCATGGCCGCGGTGGCGGTGGTGTTTTCGGCGGGTCTGGCAGCGGCCGACCCTGCGCAAGGCGTGTGGAAAACCGAGGTGGATGACGGGGCTTATGCACATGTCGAGATGAAACCTTGCGGTGGGAACATTTGCGGGAAGATCGCGCGGACGTTCAACTCTGGTGGAGAATATGAGTCCGCCAACAAGGGGAAGCTTCTAGTGCGCAACATGACGCCCAAGGGCGATGGCAGCTACAACGGCAAGGTATGGCGACCGTCAAACGACAAGATTTATATCGGCAAGATGCAGGTTGATGGCAACACTCTCGTTCTGAAAGGCTGTGTGGCCGGTGGGTTGATCTGCTCGAGCCAGAAATGGACCCGGGTGAAGTGACCCCGGCGAGGCATGACGGGCTTGCATGCCGCTCTGCGAAATCATTGATAGGTCGAATCATGGAGGTGATGTAGTTACATAGCTTGATCCGTCTGAATAGTTGGGGCAAGGATATGCTGTACCGAATTCTTGTTGTGGCGATTACTTTCTCACTCTGGGCTGGACTGGCGCTTGGCGACGGGTTGCCGGGATTATGGGTGACCGGACCCGACTACAAGGGGCAGGTCGGGCACGTTGCCATTTCGCCCTGCGGTGCGGCGCTTTGCGGAACGGTCACGCGGGCCTTTGACTCGGACGGTCAGCCCGTCAAGACACCCAATATAGGCAAGCGAGTCATCTGGGATGTCAAACAAACAGGTCACGGCAATTACGGTGGTCTGATGCATATCAGCCAATTGGGCAAGACAGTGCGCGGGAAGTTTCGGCTCGACGGTCGTCAGCTCAAGGTGCACGGATGCCTCGGACCGATTTGTCAGGGACAGACCTGGACCCGAGTCGAATGATCAGGGTCGCCACTTTAGAAAATTTTCGATGATGCGAAGGCCCGTCATCTGGCTTTTTTCAGGATGGAACTGCGTTCCTATGATGTTGTCGCGACCGACGATGGCAGTGATCTCTTCACCGTAATCGACATGCGCGATCCGATGGTCTGGATCGCTGACACGGAAATGATAGGAATGCACGAAATACGCGTGGCATCCGGTGTCGACACCTTCGAGAACCGGATGCGGCCGGTCAATCACGAGGTCGTTCCAGCCCATATGCGGCACCTTGAGCGATGCGTCGTCGGGATCGATTCGACCGACCTCGCCACCGATCCAGTCGAACCCGGGTGTTTCCTTGTATTCCAGTCCTCTGGTTGCCATCATCTGCATCCCGATGCAGATGCCCATGAAGGGTCGAGCGCGGTTGATCACCGATTCTTCGATCGCCTCGAAAACGCCGCGATGATCGAACAGCGCCTTGCGGCAAGCCGGAAAGGCCCCGTCGCCGGGAAGGACGATCCGGTCCGCAACGCGGATCAGGTCGGGGTCGGATGTGACATGCACCTCGCCCGCGCCGGCTTCGCGCGCCATGCGTTGAAAGGCTTTCTCGGCGGAATGCAGATTGCCGGATTCATAGTCGACGATGGCGGTGATCATGTGAACTAGAGCGCCCCTTTTGTCGACGGGACGGCGTCCGCCTTTCGGGGGTCCGTTTCAACGGCGTCACGCAGCGCGCGCGCCACCGCCTTGAATGCGGCCTCGGCGATGTGGTGGCTGTTCAGCCCGTGCAACGCCTCGACATGGAGGGTGAGGCCGCCGTGCGTGCTGAATGCCTGAAAGAACTCGCGCACCAGCTCGGTGTCGAACGTTCCGATCTTGGCCGTCGGGAAGTCGACGTTCCAGACCAGATAGGGCCGTCCCGAAAGATCGAGCGCGGCCCGCGCCAGGGCATCGTCCATCGGCAAAAGGCATGACCCATAGCGGCGGATACCGCTTTTGCCACCAAGGGCCTGCGCCAGTGCCTGCCCGATCGCGATTCCGACATCCTCGACCGTGTGGTGATCGTCAATATGCAGATCGCCGGTGCAGCGCACGTGCATGTCGATCAATGAATGCCGGGAGAGTTGGTCCAGCATGTGGTCGAAGAACCCGACCCCGGTTTCATTGTCATAACTGCCTTCCCCGTCAAGATCGAGATCGACGCTGATTCTGGTCTCAGCCGTCTCGCGGGTGATCTGGGCCTTGCGCATCCTTGGTCCCTTCCGGTTTTCTTGGTCCGTTATACGCAGCCGGTCGAACGCTTCCAAGTGAGCGGATTGCAGTCTTGAGCCAAAAGGCCAGGGTGTGCCTTGCCTGCATATTCCCTTTCTGCGGGAAATGTAGTTTGATTGATCTTGTTTGTCTGCCGGGATGGATCGATCATGCGCCGCTGTTTTCTGGGACTTGGGCTGTGTTTCATCCTGCTGTCGGGATGCACACCGGTCGACAAGGTGCATCGCCTTATCCCTCCCGAGGATGATCTTTGCCTGCCGCTCTATCGAATCGGGCCGGCCAACCTTGAAACGCCGCGCCTGTTTGCCGGGCCGGACCACCCGATGCGCTGTTATCTGCAACAGCATGAGCTTCCTGTCACGCGCGATTCGGACGGGCTTTCCTTGTGGGCCCGTGAAGCCGCAGGTCAAGGAGCCTCGTTGCGCAGCCCCGATCGCTACGCCTTGGCCTTTGTCGAGATGCATGACGAGAACCGGCTCCAGATGCAGGGACAGCTGGATCAGTTGATCGAACATCTTTCGCGCAATCGTGCGTCGGGACGCCAGAACTATGTCGTGGCCTATGTTCATGGTTGGCGGCATGACGCGGCGATCCGGGATGGTGATCTCCAGAAATTCCGCCGCCTTCTGGGATATTCCCGCGCGGCGATGAATTCGCGCTGCATCGAGAAAGAGCAATATTGCGATGCCGAGTTGACCGGTGTTTTCGTCGCCTGGCGCGGGCGTTCCTTTGCCGAGCCGCCGCTTCAGGTCGATGCGGCGATGAGCCCCTATGTGCTAGGTGCCGCGCCCACGTTCTGGGATCGGCAGGATGTCTCGACCCGGTTGGGGGACGAGAGGCGTGGGCCGGCGGTGCTCGGGCGGGTTCTCGACCGGATCGAGCACGTGCTTGATCGTGCGCCGGGCGACCCGCGCCGCGACAAGTTTCTTGTGTTCGCCCATTCGCTTGGCGGAAACATGCTGGCCACCCTGATGGAGAAACGGGCATTGGATGCGATCGGTGACCACGCGATGCCCACCCGGGATGGTGGATTCGGCGCGCGGATGCATCCGATCATTGGCGATCTTGTCGTCCTGCTCAACCCGGCAGCGGAAGCCAGCAAATGGACTCCGCTGCAACGGGCCGAGCGCGCGAAGGCCGGATTTGAACCGGATGAGAATTATCTTGCATCCTACGAGGCCGGGACGACGACCTACAACCCCCGAATAGGCAAGAAGATGCGTCGATGGCGGGGCATGTATCCGCTGGATCAGCGTCCGATCTACATGGCGATCACATCGGTCCGGAATTGGGGGTTTTCGGCCGGGCTGGAGCGTCCGACAGACCACGATGAAGTGACCCGCGGAGTTTTTGCCCTAGCGCAGAAGGTCGCGGGGAGAAAAGCGCGCGAAGATCTGGCAACGATTGGCCACCTCACCCCGCGCTATGCCATGGATCAGCCCAGGTGGGTTCTTGAAGGCGAGCCTGTCGGCACCAGCCATGAAATCGCCGTGTTGCGGGGGGCGTGGCGGGATGGACGGTTTCACGAAAGCAGCTATGCCAATGCGGCAACCCCCGATCTCGGTTGGTGCGACCCGGCGAATGGCTGGCTGATCAATGCGCGCAGCGGCGCGGGGATGAGCAAGTACGGTCACGAATGGGACTATGGCCTTGCCCCCGAAGTGGTCGACGGGTTGAGTGCTCAGAGCCGGGCCACCGTCTTGAAAGCCGCCGAGAACATCGCGCGCGGCCGCAATGGTGCATCGGTTCAATGGCGTCATGCCCTTTATCTGCCTGGCATGAAGAACCGCTTTTCAGTGGCGACCGGAACCAGCCCGTTCTGGAATGTTCGCGCGCTCGACACCGCGATTCGGCGCCATGACAAATGGGCCAGCTATCCGACATGGTGTGCGATCAACCAGATCGTTCTGGATGATGTCACCGGACAGAACCGAACTGATGCCGATGTGCGCAGGCTTGAAGCGGTGGTGGAGGGGCTGGAAGCGCAAAAACCCGCGGTTGAGGGGCGGGCGGCCGAAAAGGTGAGGGCCGATTGATCCTCGCAAGCCGGGCAGGGATTGCGCAGTACCAGTGCGCGTGCCAGTTTACATGTGACGCGGCAAGAAAGGGACTTTGATGAGCTCTTGTGTTTTCGTTCAACTGCGCTGCAAACCCGGGACAACGTACAAGGTGGCCGAGGAAATCGTGCTGCGCGAGGTGCATTCCGAATTGTATTCGACCAGCGGCGATTATGATCTGATCCTGAAGATGTATATTCCGAAGGATCAGGACGTGGGCAAATACATCAATGACAGTTTGCTCGATATCGAAGGGATCGAGCGATCGTTGACAACGCTGACCTTCAATGCATTCTGACGCTCGCAGGAAAAACCCGGCTGAAAAAACGAAAGGCGCGGTCGTGACCGCGCCTTTTTCGTTTCCCCTGAGGGAATTTGGAGCGGGCGATGAGATTCGAACTCACGACCCTTACCTTGGCAAGGTAATGCTCTACCCCTGAGCTACGCCCGCATCCTTGGGTGAGGCCGAGATATGAAATCTGACCAGAGGCTGCAAGCGAAAAAACGCGCGGCGATCCAAGTTTTTCGGGACGCCGCGCTCTTAGTCCTCGTACTCGACCAGAAGATCCTTTGCGTCGATCTGGGATCCGGGCGTGACGTGCACGGCCTTGACCACACCGGCTCGCTCGGCATGGATGCCGGTTTCCATCTTCATGGCTTCGATGGTCAACAAAAGGTCGCCCTCCTTGACGGGCTGTCCGGCGGCAACCACGACACTGGCCACGACGCCGGGCATGGGCGCGCCTATATGGTTCGGGTTTCCGATCTCGGCCTTTGGGTGCACGGCGGTTTGGGATTTTACAAGCCGGTTCGGCACACGGACGACACGCGGTTGGCCATTCAGCTCGAAAAAAACCTTCACATCGCCATCTTCGCCCGTCTCACCAATGGCCTGGAGACGGATCTCAAGGGTCTTGCCCGGGTCAATCTCGGCACTGATCTCATCGCCTGGTTCCATGCCGTAGAAGAAGGTCTTGGTCGGCAGGGTCCGCACAGGGCCATAGACGCGGTGACGCCCCATGTAGTCGAGGAAGACCTTGGGATACATCAGGTATCCGTTGAGGTCTTCGGTATCGGTCATCAGGCCTTCGAGCTCTTCGGAGAGTTCCTTGTGTGCCGCGGCAAGGTCAACCGGGGCAAGGTGCTTACCTGGGCGTTCGGTGTTGGGTTTCTCGGTCTTGAGAACCTTCTTTACGATGCGTTCGGGAAATCCGCCCGGCGGTTGGCCGAGATTGCCGCGCATCATGTCGATGACCGAGTCGGGGAACGCGACATCGGTCTCGGGGTCTTCGACATCGGCTCGGCTCAGCCCTTGGCTGACCATCATCAGTGCCATGTCGCCCACGACCTTGGAGGAGGGCGTGACCTTCACGATATCGCCGAACATCCGGTTCACGTCGGCATAGGCCTGCGCCACCTCGGGCCAGCGTTCCTCGAGCCCGAGCGCGCGCGCCTGAGCCTTGAGGTTGGTGAACTGGCCGCCGGGCATCTCGTGCAGGTAAACCTCGGATGCCGGGGCCTGAAGGCCGCTTTCGAAGGCGACATATTGCGCGCGAACAGCCTCCCAGTAATGTGAGATCTCGCGAATGGAGGCGATATCGAGACCTGTATCGCGGTCGGTATGGGCAAGGGCTTCGACGATCGAGCCGAGGCACGGCTGCGAGGTGCCGCCCGAAAACGCATCCATCGCGGCATCTGCGGCATCCACACCCGCTTCGGCGGCGGCCAGCACCGTCGCACCCGCGATGCCGCTCGTGTCATGGGTGTGGAAGTGGATCGGCAACCCGACCTCGTCTTTCAACGCCTTGAAAAGGGCCCGCGCGGCGGTTGGTTTGAGCAACCCGGCCATGTCCTTGAGCCCCAGCACATGGGCCCCCGCCGCTTCGAGTTCCTTGGCCATGCCGACGTAATATTTCAGATCGTATTTGGCGCGGTCCGGGTCGAGGATGTCGCCGGTATAGCAGATTGCCGCTTCGCAGACCCGGTTGTTGCCGATCACCGCGTCCATCGCGACGCGCATGTTCTCGACCCAGTTGAGGCTGTCGAACACGCGGAAAACGTCGACCCCGGTTTCCGCCGCCTGTCGCACGAATTCCTGCACCACATTGTCCGGGTAGTTGGTATAGCCCACGCCGTTGGAAGCGCGCAGAAGCATCTGTGTCAGCAGGTTCGGCATGCGTGCGCGCAGATCGCGCAGGCGTTGCCACGGGCATTCCTGCAAGAAACGATAGGCCACGTCGAAAGTAGCGCCGCCCCAGCATTCGACCGAGAAAAGCTGTGGCAGCTTCGCGGCATAGGCGGGCGCGATCTTGATCATGTCGATCGAGCGCATGCGGGTGGCCAACAGTGATTGGTGCCCGTCGCGCATGGTCGTGTCGGTCAGCAACAACCGATCCTCGGCCTTCATCCAGTCGGCAACGGCTTGTGGCCCCTGTTCATCGAGCAGGTTCCTGGTGCCATAGGGGGCCAGCCCGGTCGGAACGTGGGGCGGGCGTGGCGGCTTCATCCCCGCAGGCGGATTCGGGCGGCCCTGGGTTTCGGGATGGCCGTTGACCGAGATATCGGCGATATAGGTCAACACCTTGGTGCCCCTGTCGCGCCGCTTCTTGAAGTTGAAAAGCCTGGGCGTGTCATCGATGAACGTGGTCGTGTATTCGTTGGACAGGAACGTCGGGTGTTTCAACAGGTTCTCGACAAAGGCAATATTGGTCGAAACCCCGCGAATACGGAACTCGCGCAAGGCACGGTCCATCCTTGCGATGGCCATTTCGGGCGTCGGCGCCCATGCGGTGATCTTGGTCAGCAGGCTGTCATAGTAGCGGGTGATCACACCACCGGCATAGGCCGTGCCGCCATCAAGCCTGATGCCCATCCCGGTGGCCGAGCGATAGGCGGTGATGCGGCCATAATCGGGGATGAAATTGTTCTGCGGGTCTTCGGTCGTCACCCGGCATTGCAGGGCGTGGCCGTTCAGGGTCACGTGATCCTGATCGGGTTTTCCGGTCGCTTCCGCGATGGTTTTCCCTTCGGCGACAAGGATTTGCGCACGAACGATGTCGATACCGGTCACTTCCTCGGTGACGGTATGTTCGACCTGCACGCGCGGGTTTACCTCGATGAAATAGAACTGGCTCGTGTCCATATCCATCAGGAATTCGACCGTGCCGGCACATTCGTAATTCACATGTTTGCAGATCTTGTAGCCAAGCTCGCAGATCTCGGCGCGTTGAAGGTCGGTCAGATAGGGGGCGGGGGCGCGTTCGACCACCTTCTGGTTGCGGCGCTGGACCGAGCAGTCGCGCTCGAAAAGGTGATACATGCCACCATGCTTGTCGCCAAGGATCTGGACCTCGACATGCCGGGCGTGGGTGATCATCTTTTCAAGATAGCCTTCGCCATTGCCAAAGGCGGCCTCGGCCTCGCGGCGGCCTTCGAGCACCTTTTCCTCTAGCTCTTTGGGCTTGGTGATCGGGCGCATCCCACGCCCACCGCCGCCCCAGCTTGCCTTGAGCATGAGGGGATAGCCAACTGTTGCGGCCTCGGCGCGGATCGCGTCCATGTCTTCGCCCAGAACCTCGGTTGCCGGGATCACCGGCACGCCGGCCTCGATCGCCACGCGCCGCGCGCTGGCCTTGTCGCCAAGGGCGCGCATGGTCTCGGCCCGGGGGCCGATGAAGGCGATCCCGTTTCGGTCGCAGGCGTCAACAAAATCCGGATTCTCCGAGAGAAGCCCATAGCCCGGATGGATCGCGTCAGCACCGCATGCCTTGGCCACCCGGATGATCTCTTCGATCGAGAGATAGGCCGCCACCGGGCCGAGCCCCTCGCCAATGCGATAGGCTTCGTCCGCCTTGAACCGGTGCAGGGACAGCTTGTCCTCCTCGGCGAAGACAGCGACGGTGCGTTTGCCCATCTCGTTGACGGCACGCATGACGCGGATGGCGATCTCGCCACGGTTCGCGATCAGGATTTTCTTGAATTCGATCATGTTTTATTGGGTCCCTCGGGCCTTGACCATGCAGGTTCACCCGCATTGCTAGCGCGATGCCGCAGCGCAGCGCAATACACGTGCTGCAATATTACTGTAACATTGCCGGTCTGTGCCGTGTCCCGTTCACGACCGGTTCTGGACAAGGCGCGACGGGAGGTCAGCAAATCGTTCGATACCGATCTGTCCCATGTTGGACTCGATATCGCGGGTGAACATGTCCAGAAGGTGCTCGGGTCCGCGCGTCCCGAGCGCGGCCAGTGCGAAATGCCAGGCCCGGCCCATCATCACGAAATCCGCCCCGAGCGCCAGGGCCCGCAGGATGTCGAGCCCGCCGCCGATGCCGCTGTCGAAGATGATCGGCAGGTCGGTCGCGTCGCGCATCGCGGGCAGAACCTCGATACTCGCGGGCGCGCCGTCAAATTGCCGACCGGCGTGGTTCGAGAGCCATATCCCGTCAACCCCTTGATCCGCAAGGGGTTTGGCCTCACCCGGGTTCATCACGCCCTTGAGGACGAGCGGGCCATCCCACGCCTCGCGCAGCGCTGCGAGATAGGCCGCATCGGGTGAGGTGCGCAGGAGATAGCCGATATGTTCGGTCGATGGCAGCGAACGGTCGTCATCGATATAGGTTTCAATCGTTTTCAGCCGCGGGCGGCCCTGTCTGAGCGTGGCCAATGCCCATTCGGGGTGTTGCATCACCTGCCACAACAGCCGCGGGGTGAGCCGCGGTGGCTGTGTCAGGCCCGAGCGCGTCTGTCGTTCGCGGCGCGAGGCAACCGGCACGTCGACGGTCATCGCCAGGACCTTGAACCCGGCGTCTTTCACCCGCCCGACCAGATCACGCATCACCCCGGGATCCTTGGGGGGGTAAAGCTGAAACCAGGCATGATCGCCCAGAACCGGCGCGACATCCTCGGGCGTCTGGCTGGCGACCGTGGAAAGGCAAAAGGGAATGCCCGCGCGTGCCGCCGTTTGCGCCAGAAGTTTCTCCGCGTTGGGCCAGATCAGACCGGACATGCCAACCGGCGCGATGCCGAATGGTAGGGCGATTTCCTTGTCAAAAAGTTTAACCGACAGTTCGGGCGTCATGGTGCCGCGCAGGATCGAGGGGTAAAACAACACCTCGTCGAGTTTCTGGCGGTTGCGGCGCAGGGTTGTTTCGCTGCCCGTGGCGCTGTCCAGATACTCGAAGACAAAATGCGGGATGCGTTGACGTGCGCGGGTGACAAGATCGGGCAGGCCCGGGTATTTCGTGTGCAAATCCATGCACGTATTTGTTGGCGCCATGAGCGGACTTGTCCACAGAAAACCAAGGGAACAAGGGGCGAACATCCCTTTATCTTGCCGTGACGACGCGTTACTCTTCGCGTCATGGACAGATTTGACGAAAAATATGAGGCTGCAGGCGCGCCGCTTTCGGCCCGGGCAATGGCGGCGCGTCCAGCGCCCTATCTCGACGAGTTGAACCCGGCGCAGCGCCAGGCGGTCGAGGCGCTGGACGGGCCGGTTCTGATGCTGGCGGGGGCGGGGACAGGCAAGACCAAGGCGCTGACCACGCGGATCGTGCATTTGCTCAACACCGGCAAGGCGCGGCCCAACGAGATCCTCTCGGTGACCTTTACCAACAAGGCGGCGCGCGAGATGAAGGAGCGCGTGGGCCGCCTGTTGGGGCAGTCGATCGAGGGGATGCCCTGGATGGGCACGTTCCATTCGATCTGTGTCAAGTTGCTGCGCCGTCACGCCGAGCTTGTGGGCCTCAAGTCCAATTTCACGATTCTCGACACGGATGACCAGTTGCGTCTTTTGAAACAACTGGTTGGCGCGGCCAATATAGACGACAAACGCTGGCCCGCGCGGCAACTGGCGGGGATCATCGACCATTGGAAGAATCGCGCCTGGACGCCCGAAACCGTGCCGGCGAGCGAGGCGGGGGCCTATAATCACCGTGGCACCGAGCTTTACGCGCAATACCAGGTGCGATTGCGCGAACTGAACGCGGTGGATTTCGGTGATCTTCTGTTGCATGTGGTGACGATTTTCCAGCGGCATCAGGATGTTCTGGAGCAATATCAACGCCGGTTCCGCTATGTTCTGGTGGATGAGTACCAGGATACCAACGTGGCCCAGTACCTGTGGTTGCGGCTGCTGGCGGGCGGGCACAAGAACATCTGCTGCGTGGGGGACGACGATCAGTCGATCTATGGCTGGCGCGGAGCGGAAGTGGGCAATATCCTTCGGTTCGAAAAGGATTTTCCCGGCGCCAAGGTGGTGCGGCTGGAGCAGAATTACCGCTCGACCCCGCATATCCTCA
>JAABTV010000087.1 GCA_011389685.1 Paracoccaceae bacterium | reverse complement strand
AGCGGGGCGCATCCCATCGAAAGCACCCGGCCGGGGGGCGGCCGTGTGCTGCCCGGGCGGCTTCGCCGCCGTTCCGGGCGGGGCCAATTTGATCAAGCCCGACAGGCTATAACGCGGGTTTCGTCGGCAAAATCGTGGGGGTGATCTCCGGCTGCGCCCCGGCTGCCATGCGTGCACCGCAGCGCCGCGGCATTTGTCAACGGAAAATTCAGTTAACCCGCCGCACGCTCAGCCAATCACCGTTTTTACCGCGCGCGACAGCTTGGTCACGATCTCGTCGACCTGGGAATCATTCATGATGAAGGGCGGGGCCAGCAGCACGTGGTCGCCCTGCCGCCCGTCGATCGTGCCCGCCATCGGATAGCAGATCAGCCCTTCGGCCATGGCCGCCGCCTTGAGCTGCCCGGCGACGCCGCGTGACGGATCGAACGGGGCCTTGGTGGCGCGGTCCTCGACGAACTCCACCCCGAGGAACAGCCCCCGCCCCCGGATATCACCGACATGCGGATGCTGGCCGAATTCGGCGTCGAGCGCGGCGCGCAGTTTCGCGCCCTTGTCGCGCACATTGGCAAGGAGGTCGCGGTCATCGAACGCCTTGAGCACGGCAACCCCCGCCGCCGCCGCCGTGGCATGGCCGAGATAGGTATGCCCGTGCTGGAAAAACCCCGAGCCATCGCGGATCGCGTCATAGATCCGGTCCTGGCACATCATCGCGCCGATCGGCTGATAGCCCGCACCCAGCCCCTTGGCGATGGTGACGATATCGGGCGAAATCCCCTCCTGCTCGCAGGCGAAGAGGCTGCCGGTGCGACCCATGCCGCACATCACCTCGTCGAGGATCAACAGCACCCCGTGCCGGTCGCAGACCTCGCGCACGCGCCTGAAATAGCCCGGCGGCGGGGTGAGTGCCCCGGCGGTGGCCCCGCCCACGGTTTCGGCGATGAAGCACATCACGTTTTCCGGGCCCAGCGTTTCGATCCGCGAGTCAAGCTCGGCGGCGAGGCGGGCGCCGTAATCCTCGGGGCTCTCGCCGGTCGCGCGGTCGCGGTAATCATAGCAGGGCGAGACCAGATGCGTGTCGATCAGCAGCGGCGCAAACGGCGCGCGGCGCCATTCATTGCCCCCTGCCGCCAGCGCGCCCAGCGTGTTGCCGTGATAGCTTTGCCGCCGGGCGATGATGTGGCGCCGGTCGGTCTCGCCCTTCTCGACGTAATACTGCCGGGCGAGTTTCAGCGCCGCCTCGACCGCTTCAGAGCCGCCGGAGACGAAATAGACACGGTTCAGCCCCTCGGGCGCGCGGGCGGTCAGCATGTCGGCCAGTTCCTCGGCCGGGTCGGAGGTGAAGAACCCGGTATGGGCAAAGGCCAGCCGGTCGATCTGGGTCTTGACCGCGTCGCGCACACCCGCGTCGGAATGGCCAAGACAGGAGACCGCCGCGCCGCTGGAGCCATCAAAATAGCGTTTGCCGTCGCTGTCGATCAGGTAGCAGCCATCACCCGCCACCGCCCGGGGCAGCGTGGCGCGGGTGTGGCGCGGAAAGACATGTGACATGGCAGGTGGTCCTTTTTCTCTATGTCTTGTTGAGATGCGTCAGAGCGTTTGCCCCCAGTCGAAGTGATCCTCTCCTAACCAGAGGGCAGGCGCCCGCACGGGTGGGCGCAGAATGCGCCCGCCATGGGGCGGGCGGGCGCATGCCCAGGCCGCGGGGCGACCCGGGCGGCACAAATTCAACCGTGCGCACCATGCCCTTAGCGGATCACTGTCACAGACTGGCGGGCGTGGCGCACCACCCGCGCGGCGTTGGGGCCGAGGAGGTAATCCTTCATCTCGGGCCGGTGCGAGGCCATCACGATCATGTCCACCTCCAACAGGTCCGCGACGCCGGTGATCTCCTTGTAGATCGTGCCATGGCGCACATGTGGCGTGGGCGTGACATCCTCGGGGAAATGCTCGGCGATGAAGGCGTCGAGCGCGGCTTCGGTTTCCCGGATCGCGGTCTCGGAATAATCGGCGGGAAAATAGGCGCCGACGATCGCCATGCCGTAATCGGGGATCACGGTCAGCACATGCAACTCGGCCCCGGTCGCGCGGGCCAGCATGACCGCGTGCCCGATCGAGGCATCCCACCCGTCCTGATGGGCCAGATCAATGGCCAGAAGAAGTCTTTTCATCGTGATACTCCCTTCATGCCGTGACCGCTTCGTCGCGGCGCATGCGCCCGGTTTGCAACCACATGATCAAGCCCAGCAGAAGCAGCGCCGGGATATAGAACACCTCCTTTGGTATCCGGTCGGCCTCTTGCTCGACCACCAGAACCTCCCAGTCGAAGTCGATGCCCTGCTGTTGCAGATCGCCGCCGAATGCGAGGTTGTCGACATAGACACCGCCGTCATCCTCGGTGCGGAAGGAAATGCCGGCATTCTTTTGCAGCCGTGCCGCGCCGTCGCCGTCCGATTGCGCCCCGAGATCGAGCGCGACCGTGGTACTCATGATCCGGCCGGTGGCGAAATTCTCGCCTTCGAGCCGCACGCGGAGCTGCGCGCCATCGGGCGCCGCGCCGGCCAGTTCGACCAGTTGCGCGGGCTCGACATGCACATAGGGGTCTTCGACCATGTCGAGCCAGAAACCCGGCCGGAACAGCGTGAACGCGATCAGCAGGAGCGCCACGCTCTCCCACACCCGGGACCAGGTGAGGAAATAGCGCTGGGTCGCCGCCGCGAAGAGCAGCATGGCGATGAGCGCGACAATGAAGACGAACACCGCCTTCAGGGGGCCGACATCGATCAGCAGAAGCTCGGTGTTGAAGATGAACAGGAACGGCAGGATCGCGGTGCGGATGTCATAGGAAAAGCCGATCACCCCGGTGCGGATCGGATCGCCCTTGGAAATCGCCGCCGCGGCAAAGGCGGCAAGGCCCACGGGCGGCGTGTCGTCGGCGATGATGCCGAAATAGAAGACGAACATGTGCACCGCGATCAGCGGCACGATCAGGCCCGATTTCGCCCCCACCGCCACGATCACCGGCGCCATCAGCGAGGTGATGACGATATAGGTCGCCGTGGTCGGCAGGCCCATGCCCAGCACGAGGCTGAACAGCGCGACGAAGATCAGCATCAGGAGCAGGTTGCCGCCCGAGATCACCTCGATGAATTCGCCGATCACCTGGTGCGCACCGGTGAGGCTCACCGTGCCGACGATGATGCCGGCGGTGCCGGTGGCCACCGCGATGCCGATCATGTTGCGGCTGCCCGCGATCATGCCGTCGATGAATTCGCCCCAGCCGCGCGCCCAGTGGGTGAGCGTGCCGTTGCGGAACATCGCCTTCAGGGGGTGCTGCGTGAGCATGATGAAGATCATCGCCACCGTCGCCCAGAACGCCGAGAGGCCGGGCGAGAGCCGTTCGATCATCAGGTTCCAGATCAGCACGATCACCGGCAGCACGTAATAGGCGCCGGTCCGCGCCACCGGGCCGGGTTCGGGCAGTTCGGTGAACGGGGCATTGGGGTCATCGACCTCGAGATCGGGGGTCTGCGCGGCCCAGCGCAATAGCACCAGGTAGGCCGCGAAAAACAGCAGGGCCATGCCCGGAAGCGACCATGCACCCAAAAGCGGCTTGAGCCAGCCGAGACCGTAATAGATGATCAGGCAGAGCACGCAGAACACGATAACGCCCAGCAGGAAGCTGGCCAGTTTCTGCACGACGCTGCGCTGTGGGCCTTTGCGGGGCAGACCTTCGAGGCCCATCTTGGAGGCTTCGAGATGCACGATATAGACCAGCGCGATGTAGGAGATCAGCGCCGGGAGAATGGCGTGCTTGACCACTTCGAGATAGGAAATCCCGACATATTCGACCATCAGGAAGGCCGCCGCCCCCATCACCGGCGGGGTGAGCTGCCCGTTGGTCGAAGACGCCACCTCGACCGCGCCGGCCTTTTCGGCCGGAAAGCCCACGCGCTTCATCAGCGGGATGGTGAAGGTGCCGGTGGTCACCGTGTTGGCGATCGACGAGCCGGAGATGAGGCCGGTCGCGGCGCTGGCCACGACGGCCGCCTTGGCCGGGCCGCCCTTGAGATGGCCCATCAGGGCGAAGGCCAGCTTGATGAAATAATTGCCCGCGCCCGCCTTTTCGAGCAGCGAGCCGAACAGCACGAAGAGAAACACCATCGTGGCCGAGACCCCGAGGGCAAGGCCGAAGACGCCCTCGGACTGCATCCAGAAATGGCCCATCGCCTTGGAGAACGAGGCGCCCTTCCACCGCATCGCATCGGGGAAGAAATCGCTGTCGCCGAAAAACACATACATCAGGAACACGAAGGCCACAATCACCATCGGCAGGCCCAATGCGCGGTAGGTGGCCAGCAACACCGCCGTCAGACCGATGGCCGAGGCCACCACATCGCCGTCCGTCCAGAGCCCGGGGCGACCGGCAATCGCGGTCTGGTTCCACAACAGATAGAGCGTGGCATAAAGCCCCGCCGCGATCAGCGCCCAGTCATACCATGGGATCCGATCGCGCGGCGAGGCGCGGAACATCGGATAGGCCAGCGTTGCCAGCGTCAGCCCGAAGGCCAGGTGCAGCACCCGCTGCACGTCGGAGGTGATGTAGATCCAGTTCTGCCCGGTCCATGCCGCGAAGAGCGCCGGAAGCGGCGAGGCGTTGATCACCTGCCCGAAGGCCCAGACCAGCGCGATGACGGCGATCAGACTGCCCTGCCAGCCCGCCGGATTGCGCGCGCCGACATCGAAATCGGCGGCAAGGGCCGCCGCGTCGGTGACACCACCAGAGCCGTTCTTGTTATCACTGGCCATTCTCTCTTACCCCCTGTCCCGGTCATGTTCCGGTCATTCGGACAACCGGGGCCTTTTTTGCGCCCCTTGTCGACACGGTTGCCGAACCAAAAAGACGCGGGGGCCGCAACCCCCGCGCCCGCGTCCTCATCATTCCATGAGGCCGAGTTCCCTGTAGGCCTTGATCGCACCGGGATGCAGCGGCGCCGACAGGCTGTCCTTGATCATCTCGTCGGCCTTGAGATTGGCAAAGGCCGGGTGCAGCTTGCGGAAATCGTCGAGATTGCCCAGCACCGCCTTGGCGACCTGGTAGACCGCCTCGTCCGAGACCTTGGCCGAGGTCACGAAGGTCGCGCCGACACCGAAGGTGGTGACGTCATCGGGGTTGCCCGGATACATGCCGCCGGGAATGGTGGCGATGCGGTAATAGGGGTTCTCCTCGACCAGCTTCTCGATCTCGGGCGAGACCGCCGACACCAGCTTGGCATCGCAGGACGCCACGGTTTCCTGGGTCAGCGCCGAGGGGTGGCCGACCAGCCAGAAATAGCCGTCGATCTGGTTGTCGCACAGCGCGCCGGAGGTTTCGGCCGATTTCATCTGCGCGGCCAGCGCGAGATCGTCACGGCTCCAGCCCATGGCTTCCTCGATCACTTCCCAGGTGCCGAGCGTGCCCGACCCCGGGTTGCCGATGTTGAAGCGGGTGCCGGGAATGTCGGTGATATTGTTGATGCCGCTGTCGGCCCGGGCCAGGATCGTCACCGGCTCGGGATGGACGGAGAACACCGCGCGCAGATCCTCGAACGGGCCAGCGTCCTCGAAACGCGAAGTGCCGTTATAGGCGTGATACTGCCAGTCGGATTGCGCCACGCCGAATTCAAGCTCGCCGGTGCGGATGGTGTTGATGTTGTAGATCGACCCGCCGGTCGATTCGACCGAGCAGCGGATGCCGTGTTCCTTGCGGTCCTTGTTGACCAGACGGCAGATCGCGCCGCCCGTGGGGTAATAGACCCCGGTCACGCCGCCGGTGCCGATCGAGACGAATTCCTTGGTTTGCGCCTGCACGTGGCCGGTGGCCATCAGCGTTGCAGCAGCCGCTGCGAGAAGTTTGAGTTTCATGTCGGAGATCACTCCCTTGTTGTGACTGTTTGCGCGGATCGGTCCACGTCACCGGCAACAACCGGCAATGTGCCCACCCGACGCGATTGAGGCGGACCGGATCGCTCCGGCCCTGCCCGACCAAGACAGGATGCGATTGCGTGCACCCGCTTGTCCAGTGCGCAGAGGGTAACCCCGGGGAATTGTTTTTCCAACTCTTTCCTGCACATGGTCCAGGGGATGTGCGAGCGGGTCGACGGACCCCGGCCTAAAGTAGCCGAAGGCGGTAGGCCAAAAAACAAGCATGGTGCGGGCGGTGGGACTCGAACCCACACGGGGTTTCCCCCTTCGGATTTTAAGTCCGATATGTCTACCATTCCATCACGCCCGCATGCGCCGGTGACCTTAATGGGATTTGCGAGATGGCCGCAACACGGCTTTTGAGGAAACATACCCATTGCCGGCCTGACATGCCCGGGGCACGCAGTGGAGCAGGGCTGGTCATGGCCTGAAGCGGACATTGCCCCAACCTTTGAGGAGACGCGCAGCGCCCGACCGCGGGTGGGCGCTCCGACGGTTGAGGAGGGCACTTTATGGTGCTAAATACTCCAACGGCTGTAAGGGGTTGAACGTTGAAAAGCGCCCGCCGGGGGGCGGTCGGGCGCTGCGCGGCGGCGCGTTCCGCGCCTCGATTCCGCGCATTGGTGCTCAATTTCGGCGTCCGCTTCAGGCCGTCACCGGCCCCCGCGCATCCGCACGGCAGCAGGCATCTTGTGTCAGGCGGCCAAACTACAGATCCGGCGCGGTCTCGTCGAGAAGCGACCTGCGCAGGAAACGGCGTTCGGGCAGCCACGGGTTGAGATCGACCGCGACGCGCAGGTCGTGCTGGGCCTCGTCCTCGCGGCCCAGCGCCATCAGCGTCATCGCCCGCCCGGACAGCGCCCCGATATGGGTCGGCTTGAGCGCCAGAGCGCGGTCGAGATCGGCCAGCGCAGCCGCGTAATCGCGGGCGATGAAATAGGCGAATGCGCGCTGGTTGTAGCCCTCGGCATAATCCGGGCAATAGGCGGTCAGCGTATCGAAATCCTCAATCGCCCCGCGCAGGTCGCCCGCAGCCCGCCGGGTCATGCCACGGTCGAGGATGGATTGCGCCCGTTCATCGGGCGCATCGGCCCAAAGCGCCCACATCTCGTTGCTGATGCGGCGCGCGGCGCGTTCGTTCCGGGCGTTGCGCACCTCTTCGACCAGCCGCGCGAATTCGAACGCGTGGTCGGGCGGCGGCGGGCAGGTTTCGGCGGCCGCATTCCCCGGCCAAAGCCCTGATCCGAGCGCCGCGATCACGAGCGATGGAAGAAAACGCCTCATGCGGGCATCTTCGCATCACAGGGCCGTGCGTCAAATAACATCTGCGACATCGGATTCTTTCACCGCCTCCATCGCCACGAAGGTCGAGGTGTTCTCGACATGCGGCAGCGCGGTGATCTCTTCGGCCAGAACCCGGCGGTAATCGCGCATGTCGCGGGTGCGCACCTTCAGGAGATAGTCGAAATTCGCCGCCATCATGTGGGCCTGCTCGATCTGCGGGATGCGCGCCACGGCGGCGTTGAACGCGCGCAGCGCCGCCTCGCGCGTGTCGTTGAGACGCACCTCGACAAAGGCGACGTGATCGAGCCCCATGCGGATCGGATCGAACATCGCGCGATAGCCGGTGATCACGCCGGTTTCCTCCAGCCGCCGCACCCGGGCCTGGGTGGGCGATTTCGACAAGCCGATGCGACGGGCGAGATCGGCGATGCTGATCCGGCCCTCGCTGGCCAGAATCGAGAGAATCCGCCGGTCGTGCCGGTCGAGGGCGGAAAAGGCGTCCGGGCTGTTTGCTTGGTTCATTTCGGCCCTTTCGACTTCTGATATCCCATTTTTAAGGTCAACTGCCTGCCTGATCAATGATATCCTAGCCCGAACATCCGGAGAGCGCCATGCCCCTGCCCGACCATATCGCCGCCATCGACACCGCCACCTATGCCGACGAGGCCGACACCCTGTCGCGCCTGATCGAAACCGCAGCACTTGACGACGCCGCGCGCGCGCGCATCACGGCGCGCGCCGCCGAACTGGTGCGCGACATCCGGGGCCGCTCGAACACCGGGCTGATGGAGGTGTTCCTCGCCGAATACGGGCTTTCGACCGACGAGGGCATCGCGCTGATGTGCCTCGCCGAGGCGCTTTTGCGGGTGCCGGATGCCGACACGATCGACGCGCTGATCGAGGACAAGATCGCGCCCAGCGACTGGGCGCGCCACATGGGCCATTCGACCTCGCCGCTGGTCAATGCCTCGACCTGGGCGCTGATGCTCACCGGCAAGGTGCTCGACGACCCGCGCCCCGGCCTGATCGGCAGCCTGCGCGGCGCGGTCAAGCGGCTGGGCGAGCCGGTGATTCGCACTGCCGTGGGCCGGGCGATGAAGGAAATGGGCCGGCAATTCGTGCTGGGCGAGGATATCGGCGCGGCGATGGAGCGCGCCGCCGGCATGGAGAAGAAGGGCTATACCTATTCCTACGACATGCTGGGCGAGGCGGCGCGCACCGATGAGGACGCGCGGCGCTATTACCTGTCCTACAGCCGCGCGATCACCGCCATCGCCGCCGCCTGCAAGAGCCGCGACATCCGCCAGAACCCGGGCATCTCGATCAAGCTTTCAGCACTCTTCGCGCGCTACGAGGTGGCGCAGCATGGCCGCGTGATGGACGAACTGGTGCCGCGCCTGCGCTCGCTGGCGCTTCTGGCGAAATCCGCCGGCATGGGCCTCAATATCGACGCCGAGGAGGCCGACCGGTTGACCCTCTCGCTCGACGTGATCGAAACCGTGCTCTCGGAGCCGTCGCTGGCCGGTTGGGACGGGTTCGGCGTGGTGGTGCAGGCTTACGGTCAACGCGCCGGCGAGGTGCTCGATTTCCTGCACGCACTGGCCGAAACACATGACCGCCGGCTGATGATCCGGCTGGTCAAGGGCGCCTATTGGGACACCGAGATCAAGCGCGCACAGGTCACGGGCGTCGCCGGCTTCCCGGTCTTCACCCGCAAGCCCGCGACCGATGTGAGTTACCTTGCCAATGCGCGCAAGCTGCTGGGGATGAGCGGGCGCATCTATCCGCAATTCGCCACCCATAACGCGCATACCGTGGCCGCGATCCTCGACATGGCCGCCGAGATGGGCGTGGCCAAGACCGCCTTTGAATTCCAGCGCCTGCACGGCATGGGCGAGGCGCTGCACGAGATCGTGATGGACCAGGAAGGCAGCAATTGCCGGATCTACGCGCCGGTCGGGGCGCATCGCGACCTGCTGGCCTACCTGGTGCGGCGGCTGCTTGAGAACGGCGCGAACTCCTCTTTCGTCAACCAGATCGTGGACGAGGACGTGCCCCCCGACGAGGTCGCCCGCGACCCGTTCGACGCGCTCTCTGACGCCGCACCCGTGATCGCCACCGGCCCCGAGCTTTTCGCGCCCGAGCGGGTGAACTCCAGGGGGTTCGATCTCACCCACGGCCCGACGCTGGCCATGATCGACGAGGCCCGCACGCCGTTTCGCCACCATCAATGGGCCACCGCGCCGATCCTTGCAGGCGAGGCGGCGCCCGAGACACCCGAACCGCTGCGCAACCCCGCCGATCCCGCCGACCATCCCGGCACGGTGGCCTGGGCGAGTGAAGCGGACGTGGAAACCGCGCTTGCGGCGGCCACGCCATGGGCTGTGCCCGCCTCGGAACGCGCCACGATCCTCAACCGTGCCGCCGACCTCTACGAGGCGCATTTCGGCGAGATCTTCGCCATCGTCGCCCGCGAGGGCGGCAAGTCGCTGCCCGACGCGGTGGCCGAACTGCGCGAGGCGGTGGATTTCCTGCGCTACTACGCCGCCAACGCGCCCGAGGGCGACGCGGTGGGCATCTTCACCTGCATTTCGCCATGGAACTTTCCGCTGGCCATCTTCACCGGGCAGATCGCGGCGGCGCTGGCGGCGGGCAACGCGGTGCTGGCCAAACCGGCGGAACAGACCCCCCTCATCGCGCATCGCGCGGTCGAGTTGATGCACGAGGCGGGCGTGCCGCGCGGCGCGCTGCAATTCCTGCCCGGGGCGGGCGAGGTCGGCGCGCGGCTCACCTCGGATGCGCGGGTCGGCGGCGTGGCCTTCACCGGCTCGACGGAGACCGCGCGGATCATCCGCCGCGCCATGGCGGGCCACCTCGCCCCCGGCGCGCCGCTCATCGCGGAAACCGGGGGATTGAACGCGATGATCGTCGATTCCACCGCCCTGCCCGAACAGGCGGTGCAGGCGATCGTGGAAAGCGCGTTCCAGTCGGCGGGGCAGCGTTGCTCGGCGCTGCGCTGTCTCTACGTGCAGCAGGATATCGCCGAAGACTTCACCGAGATGCTGAAAGGCGCGATGGATCAACTTGCGATGGGCGATCCTTGGCACCTCTCCACCGATTGCGGTCCGGTGATCGACGAAGAGGCCCGTGCCGGCATCGCCGCGTATATCGACGCGGCGCGCGCCGACGGGCGGTTGCTGCACGAGACGCGCACCCCCAACGCGGGCCATTTCATCGCTCCCACGCTGATCCGGGTGGGCGGCATCAAGGATATGGAGCGCGAGATCTTCGGCCCGGTGCTGCATCTCGCCACGTTCCGCTCGGGCGATCTCGACCGGGTGATCGGCGATATCAACGCCACCGGATACGGCCTGACCTTCGGGCTGCAAACCCGGATCGACGACCGGGTGCAGCATGTCTCCGAGGCGATCCACGCCGGCAACATCTATGTCAACCGCAACCAGATCGGCGCCATCGTGGGCAGCCAGCCGTTCGGCGGCGAGGGGCTGTCCGGCACCGGCCCCAAGGCGGGCGGGCCGCATTACCTCGCCCGGTTCGGCGCCCGCCCGGCGCGGGGCGATGGCGGGGCTTGGGAGGGCGAAACCGACCCCGCCACGGTGCAGGCCGCGCTCGATGCGGCGCCCCGCGCGGCGGGCGGCACCACGCTCACCCTGCCCGGGCCGACGGGTGAGTCGAACCGCCTGACCACCCTGCCCCGCCTGCCGCTTTTGTGCATGGGCCCGGGCGAGGCGGCCGCGCAGGCCCAGGCCGAGGCGGTGCGCGCATTGGGCGGACGGGCGGTCACGGTCACGGGGCGGCTTGCGCCCGAGGCGCTGAGCGCGCTTGGCGGGTTATCGGGCGTGATCTTTTGGGGCAACGCCGACATGGCCCGCGCCTGTGCCCGCGCGCTGGCCGAACGCGCGGGGCCGATCCTGCCGCTGATCACCGGCATGCCCGACGCCGGGCATGTGATGGCCGAGCGGCATGTCTGCGTCGACACCACCGCCTCGGGCGGCAATGCCGAGTTGCTGGGCGGCGCGGCGTGATACCGGCGTGACCCGCCCGTAACCGCGTGCCGGTCGAGAGCCCGGGACATTGAGTATTTGAAGCATGTTGCGCCGAATGGGAATCGGCTGACGCCCAACGAGAGGGCGGCGCCCGTCCCGGGGTGGGTGCGAAGCGCCCGCCCATGCGGCGGGGCGGGCGCTGCCC
>JAABTV010000086.1 GCA_011389685.1 Paracoccaceae bacterium | reverse complement strand
ACTCGCCCTGAAATTCCTCTCAAGCCCTTGGAATCTTTATAAAAATGGTGACTTCGCCATGCGTCAAACGGTGCTCAGATTGGTCTTTTCTGAGCCGCTCAAGTATGGGCAAAATGGGGTGTATGGAACTCCCGAATTATCGTTCCCTTTCAAGTACTTAGCGGGAATTTCGGGGCAAAAAAGCGAGATGGTGCTGCTGGACAGGATTGAACTGTCGACCTCTCCCTTACCAAGGGAGTGCTCTACCACTGAGCTACAGCAGCGCCTTTTGCGTGGGCGGTGGTTAAACGCAATTCCGCCTGCGCGCAAGGCCATTCTGGACTGTTTTCCCCCCCTCCTTTATGAGGTTCCCATGACAGGCAGAACCACCCCTCCCAAAGGCCCGGCAGCCGATTCGCGCAAGGATCGGCTCAAGGCCGCGCTCAAGGCCAACATGGCCCGGCGCAAGGCGCAGGCCCGCGCGCGGGCCGGCACGGATAACGGGAAAACGGCGGATGAAACGCAGGCACCAGACAAGAACGAGGGCAGCTGACCCATGGACCAGATCATCGTAACCGGCAACGGCGAACTCAGCGGCGAAATTCCCATCGCCGGAGCCAAGAACGCCTGCCTCACCCTGATGCCCGCCACGCTCCTGTCCGAAGAGCCGCTCACGCTGACCAACGCGCCGCGGCTTTCGGACATCAAGACCATGACCGAGCTTCTGCAGAGTCTCGGTGCCGAGGTGACCTCGCTCCAGGGCGGACAGGTGCTGGCGCTGTCCTCGCATGACCTTTCCAACCACGTCGCCGAGTATGACATCGTGCGCAAGATGCGCGCCTCGAACCTCGTTCTGGGGCCGATGCTGGCGCGGCTGGGCCATGCGGTCGTGTCATTGCCCGGCGGCTGCGCCATCGGGGCGCGGCCGATGGACCTGCATATTCGCGGGCTCGAAGCTCTGGGTGCCGAGATCGAACTGCGCGACGGCTATCTGCATGCCAAGGCGCCACAGGGGCTCAAGGGGGCCACGGTCGAGTTTTCCTTCGCCTCGGTGGGGGCCACCGAAAACGTGCTCATGGCCGCGACGCTGGCCAAGGGAACGACGGTTCTCAAGAACGCCGCCCGCGAGCCGGAAATCGTCGACCTTGCCACCTGCCTGCGCAAGATGGGCGCGCGGATCGAGGGCGACGGCACATCGCAGATCACCATCGAAGGGGTGGACCGGCTTTCGGGCGCGACCCACCCGGTGGTGGCCGACCGGATCGAACTCGGGACCTACATGCTCGCCCCGGCGATTGCCGGGGGCGAGGTCGAGTGCCTTGGCGGGCGGCTCGATCTTGTCGGCGCTTTCGTCGAGAAACTCGATGCCGCGGGCATTGGCGTCGAGGAAACCGGACGCGGCCTCAAGGTCGCGCGCCGCAACGGCCGCATCCGCGCGGTGGATGTGACCACCGAACCCTTCCCGGGCTTCCCGACCGATCTTCAGGCCCAGATGATGGCGCTGCTGTGCACCGCCGATGGCACCAGCGTGCTGGAGGAGAAGATCTTCGAGAACCGTTTCATGCATGCCCCCGAACTGATGCGCATGGGCGCGCAGATCGACGTGCATGGCGGCACCGCCACCGTGACCGGCGTTGACCGGCTCAGGGGCGCGCCCGTGATGGCCACCGACCTGCGCGCCAGCGTCTCGCTCATTCTCGCCGGGCTTGCCGCCGAGGGCGAAACCGTGCTGAGCCGGGTCTATCACCTCGACCGCGGCTATGAACACCTGGTGCGCAAGCTCGAAGGCGTGGGCGCAAGGATCGAAAGGGTCAAGGGCCAATGAGCGATGCACGGTTCGAGGATGGCCATGAATCCCCGCTCAACCTCGGCGCGCTCGATGCCGAGGATCTCGGGGTGATCTCGGCGCTGGCGCAGGACGCGGTCTTCCCGGCCAGCGAAATGCGCTGGCAAGCAAGGCAACGCCGCTTTGCCCTGCTGCTCAACCGCTTCCGCTGGGAAGACGCAGGCCGGGGCCGCCACGCGCCGGAACGGGTGCAATCGGTTCTGGCCTTCGAGAACGTGCTGCGCGTCGCCAGCCAGGGGGTCGACCGGCGCGACCCCGACACCATCCTGTCGCTGCTGTCGGTCGATTGGGAACCGGGCGAAGACGGCACCGGCGCCGTGCTCCTCACGCTGGCCGGTGACGGCGCGATCCGGCTCGACTGCGAGGCGCTCGAGGCGCGGCTGCGCGACGTGACCCGCCCCTACCGCGCGCCCTCGAAACGCGCACCGCGCCATCCCGAAGACTGATCCGGGCGGCGCGCCGGAATTGCGGGTTGAGCCTTGACCGGGCCGCGCCTATGACATGGGCGCCAGTCAAGGAGTGCCCGCCATGCCCGTCTTTCTCGATGCCACCGCCCCGGATTTCGAAGCCGGTTTCGCCGCGCTGCTCATGGCCAAGCGCGAGGACAGCGCCGATGTCGACGAGATCGTGGCGGGGATCATCGCCGATGTCCGCAAGCGCGGCGACGCGGCGCTGATCGAGCTGACCGCGCGGTTCGACCGGCTCGCGCTCAGCCCCGAGACCCTGCACTTTTCGCCCGCCGAGATCGAGATGGAATGCGCCCGCGTGCCCGCCCATGAGGCCGAGGCGCTGGACCTCGCCGCCGCCCGCATCCGCGCCTATCACGAGAAACAGATGCCCGCGGATGCGCTCTGGCAGGACGAGGCGGGCGCGACGCTGGGCTGGCGCTTCTCGCCGGTCGGGGCGGCCGGGCTTTACGTCCCCGGCGGGCTGGCCTCTTACCCCTCCTCGGTGCTGATGAACGCCATTCCGGCCAAGGTGGCGGGGGTCGAGCGGCTCGCCATCACCTGCCCGACCCCTGACGGCGCGGTCAATCCGCTGGTCATCCTCGCCGCGCGGCTCGCCGGGGTGGACGAGATCTATCGCGTCGGCGGGGCGCAGGCGATTGCAGCACTGGCCTATGGCACCGAGACGATTCCGGCGGTCGACAAGATCACCGGGCCGGGCAATGCCTTTGTCGCGGCGGCGAAGCGGCGGGTGTTCGGGCGCGTCGGTATCGACATGATCGCCGGGCCCTCGGAAATCCTGGTGATCGCCGACGGCGACAACGACCCCGACTGGATCGCGCTCGACATGCTGTCACAGGCCGAACATGACGAAAGCGCCCAGTCGATCCTGATTACCGACAGCTCCGCCATGGCCCGCGCCGTGACCGTGGCGATCGAGCGCAACCTCGCCACGCTTGAGCGGCGCGAGATCGCCGGGGCAAGCTGGCGCGATAATGGCGCTGTGATCACCGTGCCCGACCTTGCCACCGCCGCGCGGCTCTCAAACCGGATCGCGCCCGAGCATCTCGAGCTGTGCGTGGCCGACCCGATGGCGCTGGCCCAAGAGACCATCCATGCCGGCGCCATCTTTCTCGGGGCCTGGACGCCCGAGGCGATCGGCGATTACGTGGGCGGGCCGAACCACGTCCTGCCCACCGCGCGGTCGGCGCGGTTTTCCTCCGGGTTGAACGTGATGGATTTCCTCAAACGCACCACGCTGGCGCAGATGACGCCCGAATCCCTGCGCGCCATCGGTCCCGCCGCCGAGACGCTGGCCATCTCGGAAAGCCTCGAAGCGCACGGGCTTTCGGTGCGCGCCCGGCTCAACCGTCTGAACGAGGGTTGAAGCCCCGCGCATCCTGTCGGTCGCCGGATACCGGTTCGGTTTCCACTCGATCACATCCAAAAGGTCCGTCATGGCAATCGAAACGCAAGACACCTCCATGCAGCTTGTCCAGCAGCGCTTCAAGCTGCGGGTCTGGATCACGTCCCGGCTCTGGGCGCAGGTGATGGCCGGAATGGTGCTTGGCTTCGGGCTGGGCCTTCTGCTGAGCGACTCGACCGGCCTCGTGCCGCCGGACATCTCCGAGGTGATCGGCCTCTGGCTGGCCCTGCCGGGCCGGATCTTTCTGGCGCTGATCGCCATGGTGCTCATTCCCCTGATCTTTTCGTCGATCGTGGGCGGGCTTGTCGGGGCAGGGTCGGGCGAGGAGTTGCGCTCGGTCGGCCTGCGCCTGGCGGCGTTCATCCTTGCGACCACCACGGTGGCGGCGATGATCGGCGTGGCGCTGGCACAGTGGCTCGCACCGGGCGTCGGGATTGCCGGGTTTTCCGTGCCCCCCGCCACGCCCGTCCCCGCACCCGAAGCGCTCCCCTCAGACATGCCCGACCCCGGCGCGCCCGCGGCCCTGCCGGACCTGATCGTCAATATCCTGCCCGCCAACCCCACCGCCTCGATCGTGCAAGGCGACATGCTGGCGGTCGTGGTGCTGGCGCTGCTGATCGGCATCTCGGTCACGCAGGTGCAACCGGCCCGCGCCGCGCCCTTCCTCGCGCTGATGGAATCGCTGCTTTCGATCTCCATGAATATCGTGAAATGGGCGATGTTCCTCGCACCCTTCGCGGTGTTCGGGCTGATGGCGCAGCTGGTGATGCGCACGGGGCTTGAAACCATGCTGGGTATCTCGGGCTATGTCGGCACGGTGTTGCTCGGGCTGGCCGCGTTGCTGGTGCTTTATCTGCTGATCGCGCTGATCTTTTCGGGGATGACGCCATGGCGCTTTGTCAAGGCGGCAGGCAGCAACCTCCTGCTGGCCTTTTCCACGTCCAGTTCCTCGGCCGTGATGCCGGTCACGATCCAGACCGCGCGTCAGCTTGGCGTGCCCGACAGCATCGCCAATCTCGTGATCCCGCTGGGCGCGACGATGAACATGGCCGGCACCGCGCTCTACCAGGCGGTGGCGATCCTCTTTCTCGCCCAACTGGCCGGGATCGACCTGACTGCGGCCCAGATCGTGGTCGTGATCGGCACGCTTGTCGCCTCCAGCATCGGCGCACCCGGCACCCCCGGGGTGAGCATTGCCATCCTGATCAACGTGGCGACTGGCATGGGCATCCCGGTCGAGGGCATGGTGATCATTCTCGGCGTCGACCGCCTGCTCGACATGTGCCGCACGGCCGTCAATGTCACCGGCGATCTGGTCGCGGCGGTGCTGTTTCGCGCGGTCGGGCAAACAGGTGCGGACCTTGCG
>JAABTV010000085.1 GCA_011389685.1 Paracoccaceae bacterium | reverse complement strand
GCGGCCTGATCCGGGGCGTGCACAAACCATTGGCACGGCCCGGCAGTCGCGGTAATGAACGCGTGGAGGAACCGCTGTAACCGCTGTGAAAGTGTCGCCCATGTCCCACATCACCCATATCGCGCTCAACGATTCGAACCTTCCCCCGCCCACGCCCGAGATCGAGCAGGAGCGCAAGGTGGCGATGTTCGATCTGCTGGAAGAGAACAGCTTTTCCCTGCCCGCCCGCGATGACCGCATGGCGCCGGACGGCCCCTATCATGTCGATCTGTCGATCCGCGACAAGCGTCTGGTCTTCGACATCGCCACCGAAGGGGGCAAAAGGGCGGCCGAGTTCCACCTCTCGCTGTCGCCGTTCCGGCAGGTGGTCAAGGATTACTGGGCGATCTGCGAAAGCTATTACAACGCCGTCAAGAACATGCCGCCCAGCCAGATCGAGACCATCGACATGGCCCGGCGCGGCATCCACAACGAAGGCGCGCGCATCCTTCAGGAGCGTCTCGAGGGCAAGGCCGAGATCGACGCCGACACCGCGCGCCGCCTGTTTACTCTCGTTTGCGTGCTGCATTTCGGGGGCTGACCGGGTGAGCGTATCCCTGCCCCAATCGGTGCTGTTCTGCTGCGACCACAACGCCGTGCGCTCGCCCATGGCCGAGGCCATCATGAAGAAGATGTATGGCCAGGGCACCTATGTGCAATCGGCCGGGGTGACGAACGATATCGACATCGACGGTTTCGCCATCGCGGTCTGCGAGGAAATCGGGGTCGAGCTGTCGCGCCACCGCTCCCGCAGCTTCGACGAGATGGACCGCTTCGGCGACGACCTGTCGAGCTTCGACCTGATCGTCGCGCTTTCGCCGGCCAGCCGCGAACGTGCGCTCGACCTGACCCGATTCTACCATATCGAGGTCGAATTCTGGCCGATCAGCGACCCGACCGGAATCGATGGCGCCCGCGAGACCCGGCTTGCTTCCTATCGCAACACCCGCGACGAGATCATCGCCCGCCTCGCCGACCGCTGGGGCGGCACATTGGAGGACACATGAGCACAACCGACCTCATCCACCGCTATTTCGCCGCCTTCAACGCGGGTGACACCGGCGGGATGCTGGCCTGCCTTTCGGATGAGGTGGCCCATCACGTCAACGAAGGCCGGATTCGCACCGGCAAGGCGAAATTCGCCGAGTTCTGCGCCCATATGAGCCGCTGCTATCGCGAGGACCTGACCGACATGGTGGTGTTCGAAGCCGAGAACGGCACCCGCGCGGCGGCGGAATACGTGGTCAACGGCACTTATCTTGCCACCGATGACGGGTTGCCCGAGGCGCGCGGCCAGACCTATCGCCTGCCCGCCGGGTCGTTCTTCGACGTGGAGAACGGGCGGATCACGCGGGTGACGACCTATTACAACCTCGCCGACTGGATGGCACAGGTTTCGGCATGATCGAGACGCGCGCCCTCACAGGCGCGGCGCTCGACGCGGCGCTGGATGACGTGGCCCGGCTCAGGATCACGGTGTTTCGCGACTGGCCCTATCTCTATGACGGCGATACGGAATATGAGCGCGCCTATCTCGCCACCTATCGCGACAACCCCGGCGCCGTGGTGGTGGGTGCCTTCGATGGCACACGGCTCATCGGGGCGGCGACCGGCACGCCGATGAGAGATCACGCCGATGATTTCGCCGCCGCCTTCGACGGCACCGGCATCGACCTTGCCCCGGTCTTCTACTGCGCCGAATCCGTGCTGTTGCCCGCGTATCGCGGGCGCGGGCTGGGCCATGCGTTCTTTGACGCGCGCGAGGATCACGCCCGCAGGCTGGGGTTCACGAAATCGGCCTTTTGCAGCGTGTTGCGCCCCGACGACCACCCGCTCCGGCCCGCCGATTACGCCCCGCTCGACCCGTTCTGGCGCAAGCGTGGCTATGCGCCGCTGCCCGGCGTGGTCGCGCGTTTCCGCTGGAAGGACATCGACCAGCCGGAGGAGACCGAGCACGACCTGCAATTCTGGATGCGCGATCTCTGATCGGATGCGGGGTGTCCGCGCCCTATCCGCCGAGCTGCGCCAGCATCTCGCGCGACGGACGCCCGGTGACGGCCATGCCTTGCGCCGCTTGCCAATCGCGGATCGCCGCCTCGCTTTTCTTGCCCAGAACCCCGTCGGCCCCGCCGGTGTCATGGCCGCGTGCCGTCAGGCGGCGTTGAATTTCCTTGCGATCCTCGATGGTCAAGCCGTTCTCATCCGGTGGGAACCGCCCCCTGAGCGGTCCGCCCCCGGCCAGCCGATCCGACAGGTGCCCCACGCCCAGCGCATAGTTTTCCGAATTGTTGTAGCGCAGCAAGGTATTGAAATTGCTGAAGACCATGAAGGCCGGCCCGCCCGGCCCCGCGGGCAGCAGCACCGAGGCCGCGCCATGATCCGGCAGGCGCCCCCCTGCCGCGGGCCGCACCCCCATCGCCGCCCATTCACTGACCGCCCGGCCCTTGTCGCGTCCGGCCAGCGCCGCGTCGAACCCTTGGGGAACAGTGACTTCCAGCCCCCATGCGCGCGCCCGTGTCCAGCCCGAGCGCGCGAGATAGGCCGCCGCCGAGGCCAGCGCATCTGTGGGATCGTCGGACCAGATATCGCGCTTGCCATCGCCCCGGAAATCCACCGCGTAGGATTGGTAAGTCGTTGGAATGAATTGCGTATGCCCCATCGCGCCGGCCCAGCTCCCGGTCAGGCGCGCGGGCGTGGTATCACCGCGCTCAAGTATGCGCAGGGTCGCCAGAAGCT
Organism: Paracoccaceae bacterium; assembly: GCA_011389685.1. Lineage (GTDB taxonomy): Bacteria > Pseudomonadota > Alphaproteobacteria > Rhodobacterales > Rhodobacteraceae > Aquicoccus. The sequence goes on along the minus strand of JAABTV010000085.1, from coordinate 3,755 downwards.
GGCTTTCGAAGAACGACCCCCGCCGCCCGTCATAGGCCAGCGTGGAGGTCGCGGAAATCACCGGGATATCCCCGCGCCGCGTGCCGAATTGGCTTTCCACCCCCCAGATCGCCGCGACGATTTGCGCCGGCACGCCCAAGCGCTCCTCGATCTCGGCCAGAAGCGCGCGCCGTTGCGCGAACGCCGCCCGCCCCCGCGCCACCTTCTCATCGGAGGCGACGATGGCCAGGTAATCCTCGGTGGTGCGGGTGAACTCGGTCTGGTTGCGGTCGCGTTCGACCACGCCGGGCAGGAACCCCGCCCCCCGGAACGCGGCATCGAGCGTCGCGCGCGATATTCCCGCCGCCTCGGCCCGCCCGCGGAACGACGCGACCCATGCGTCATAGCCAGGGTTGGGCTGCACTTGCAGCCCCGGATCGGCCGAGGCCGCGCTTGCAATCACCGGTCCCGGCCCCGCGCGGCAGCCCGCGACCAGGCCCGCCGCGGCACCGATCGTGAAAAAGCGTCTTGTTACAGTCATTTGCCCCACCTCTGCCCGGTTTTTTCATAACTGTGCCGCAAGGCAGGATTCGGCACAAGCCTGACCGCTCGCATCGGCGGAATTCGGGTCAGGCCGGCGCCGCCGCTCGTTCAAGCGCCTTGTAGCGCAGTCCCAGCGTCACCCCCCGCACCACGAAGGACACATGCATCGCCAGCCACAGCCCGTGATTGCCCAGGGGTCCGATCAATGCCCAGACCGCCAGCCCGTAGATCACCGTCGTGACCAGCATCATGTTGCGCATGTCCGCCGTCCGCGTGGCACCGATGAAGATGCCGTCGAGCATGACAAGGCCAAGGATCATCACCGGCGCCGCGACCACCCAGGGCAGATAGGTCCGCGCCGCCGTGCGCACCTCTTCATCCACCGCCATCAGGTCGATGATCATCGGGCCGAACCCCCAGAACCCGACCGCCATGATCAGGGCCACGACCCCGCCCCAAAGACTTGTCATGATGGCCGCACGCCGCAACCGCGCCACCGCCCCTGCACCAAAGGCCTGCCCGACCAGCGCCTCGGCGGCAAAGGCGAAACCGTCCATCGCGTAGCCGGTGATATGAATGAATTGCAAAAGCACCTGGTTCGCGGCCAGCGCCACATCGCCGAACTTGCCCCCAAGCAATAGGAAAGACACGAAAATCCCCTGCAACAGGACCGACCGGATCAATATATCGGTATTGACCACCGCCATCCGGCGCAGCTTTTCCTGGTCGAACACCCGCGCCCAGTCGCGCCAGTCCGGCACCCGGAACGCCGCCCGGCACAGCCACAGCCCGAACCCCAGCGCCGACCATTCGGCGAGGAACGTGGCCCAGGCCACGCCCGCCACGCCCATTTCCAGCCCCAGCACGAACCACAGGTCCAGCACCACGTTGACCCCGTTCATCCACAGCAGGAGCCACAGCATCCCGCGCGAGCGTTCCTGCCCGATCAGCCAGCCGGTGATGCCATAGATCGCGATCGCCGCCGGGGCCGACCAGATGCGGATGCGCATGTATTCGCCGGCCAGCGCCTCGACCGTGTCGCTGACCGGGGCCACCCGGAACGACCCCGCGAAAACAAGCCCTTGCAAGGCGATCAGAACCGCACCCCCGGCCAGCCCGATCATCAGCGACCGGGTCAGGAGCGCCGCGACCTCGGCGCGGTTGCCCGCCCCCGCCGCCTGGCTGGTCAGGCCGGTGGTTCCCATCCGCAGGAAGCCGAAGATCCAGTAGATCGCCGACAGGATGATCGCCCCAACCCCCACCGCCGCGATCGGCTCGGGCGCGGGGATCTGGCCCACCACCGCCGTATCCACCGCCCCGAGGATCGGCACGGTCACATTGGCCAGCAGGATCGGAATGGCGATCTTCAGGACGCGGGCATGGGTGATCGCGCCGCCGTCCCGGGCGGCCTCATCCATGGCGCGGCGGCATCAGGAAATGCCCGGTCGCCTGGGCATAGGCGCGGTTGCGGTTGTCCTGCCACGCCTCGACATGCACGCTGGCATAGCGCCGCCCCGAGCGGTTGACCTCGGCCCGCGCATAGGCGTCGCGCGGCAGGCCCGAGCGCAGGTAATCCACCGTGAAATCAATCGTCTTGGGCAGGCGCGGCAGATGCCCCCTGACGATTTCCTCGATGACTTGGTCTCCGCTCTGGATCTCTTCCCACAGCACGGCCCAGCTCAGCCCGATCACCGCCGTCACCTCGAGAAACCCCGAGGTCGCGCCGCCATGCAGCGCAGGCAAAAGCGGATTGCCGATCAGCCTGTCGTCGAACGGCATGATCGCGGTCAATTCGTCCCCGCGCCGCTCGAACTCGATCCCCATGTAGTTGATATAGGGCACACCATGCACCAGCGCCGCCAGCGCCGCGTCGCGGCGTTGCTTGATCACCTGAACCGGTTCGGGTTTCCTGTGCGCCATCACTTCGCCTCCACCGTGAAAGCCCCGGTGGCGGTGGCGACGGGGCGGTCTTCGTCCTCGTCCGTGGCCACGGCGCGCACAAAGGCGACCGAGCGGGTGATGTGATAGCATTCGGCCCGTGCCGTGATCGCCTGTCCCGCGGTAGCGGGGCGCATGTAGTCGATCCGAAGGTCGATCGTCGCCGTGCTTGCGGGCGAAGCCGGGTGGCTCATCGCGGCAGCCCCGCAGCAGGTATCCATCAGCGCCGACACCGCCCCGCCATGGATCACGCCGGTTTCCGGGTCACCGACAAAGCGCGCATCATAGGGCATGACGATCTCGGCCACCCCCTCGCCGATATGGGTCAATTCCATCCCAAGAGCCCTGGAATGCGGGATCGCCTGAATGAACTGTCTTGCAATCTTTGTCTTGTCCATCGCTCGCGTCGCTCCCATTTTCGGGGTTGGTGCCATCTTTGAACAGGTATGCCATCGCATCGCAAGCCGGGAAATGACCTCGCGTCCTTTCGCTGTCAGGTCTTGATGCGCGCGCGGAAATTTCAATACTGCGGCGCAGAATCCGCCGGGTGCTGCATCGCATCAAATCCCGTTCAGGCGGGCGCTGGGGCAGTTGCCCTTGCCCGCGCGACGCAATACCATCCCGATCAAAGGGGAAACACGATGTCCGAGATCCGACTGTCCTTCAAGGAAATGTGCGAGCGGTTCGACGTGACACCCCGCACCCTGCGCTATTACGAATATATCGAGCTTCTCCAGCCCGAGCGCGAAGGCCGCGCCCGCTATTACGGCAAACGCGAGATCGAGCGCATGATTCTCATCCTGCGCGGCCGCAAATGGGGGTTCCAGCTCGAAGGCATCCGTCAATGGCTGCTGATCTACGAGAAAGACGGCTATCACGCCCGCAAGGCCTGGGTGAAATCGGCCAACAACCAACTCGAGGTGCTGCGCGCCCAGCTTGAAGAGCTCAAGGACGCGATCACGACATTGGAACAGTCGCGCGACGGCACCGTGAAACTGATCGAGATCGAGGATGAAGGCGGAGATATCGGCGAAGCCTTCCGCCCCAATATCGAGATCGAGTTCCGCCTCGACGAGACCGAAAAGCCAGAATGACGTGACGTTACGCTTACGTTAACGTCAGCTTTACTTGCATCGACTCGGCTGACCCCCCAGTTTCCCGATATCTGATCCGAAGAAGGAGCCGGTTTGATGCCCGATTCAGATGACCTGATGTCCATTCGCGAGATGTGTGCGACCTATGACGTCACCCCGCGCACCCTGCGATTCTACGAAGCCAAGGAACTGCTTTTCCCG
>JAABTV010000009.1 GCA_011389685.1 Paracoccaceae bacterium | reverse complement strand
TCCTCAAGGCCGCGTCCGGGGTGATCCGCGGCAATGAGGGGCGGCTGGGCAAGGATCTATGGACCGAGGCCGAAGAGGGCGAGAAGCTGCGCCTGATCGGCCATTGGGACGGCGAGGAGGAGGCGCGCTGGATCGGTGAGGAAATCGAGGCATTGCAGCGGGGCACCCGCGGCATCCGTCCGTTTTCATTGAATGAAATCGCGATCCTGGTGCGTGCATCGCATCAGATGAGAGCGTTTGAAGATCGGTTCCTGACCATCGGGCTGCCCTATCGCGTGATTGGCGGGCCGCGGTTCTATGAGCGGATGGAGATCCGTGATGCGATGGCCTATTTCCGGCTGGTGGTGAGCCCTGATGACGATCTTGCCTTTGAGCGCATCGTCAATACGCCCAAGCGGGGGTTGGGCGATGTGGCACAGCAGAAGATCCAGAAAGCGGCGCGGGCGAATGGCGTGTCTCTTCTCGATGGAGCCAGAATCCTGATTGAAACCAAGGGGATCGGGGGCAAAGGTGCGATGGAACTGGCGCGGCTTCTGGACGGGCTGGATCGCTGGGGGCGGATGGCGGGCAGCCCGGAGTTGAGTCATGTGGAACTGGCCGAGATCATCCTTGACGAATCCGGCTACACGGAGATGTGGCAGAACGACAAGACGCCCGAGGCGCCGGGGCGGCTCGAAAACCTGAAGGAACTGGTGAAAGCACTGGAATCCTTTGAGAATTTGCAAGGTTTCCTGGAGCATGTCAGCCTGATCATGGACAATGACAGCGGGGAGCAGGACGAGAAGGTTTCGATCATGACGCTGCACGGCGCCAAGGGGCTGGAGTTTCCGGTGGTGTTCCTGCCGGGATGGGAGGATGGGCTGTTCCCGTCGCAGCGCTCGATGGATGAAAGCGGGATCAAGGGATTGGAGGAAGAGCGCCGCCTCGCCTATGTCGGGATCACCCGGGCGGAGGAGGTTTGCACGATAAGTTTTGCTGGAAACAGAAGGGTTTACGGGCAGTGGCAAAGCCAGTTGCCGAGCCGGTTCATCGACGAGTTGCCGCAGGAGCATGTCGAGGTTCTGACCCCGCCGGGGCTTTACGGGGGTGGCTATGGCGCGGCGGCGGGCGGCGGGGTCGAGAGCCGCGTGGCCGAGGCCAATGTCTATAACTCGCCCGGCTGGCGGCGGATGCAGGCGCGGTCTCAACAACGGCCCGTAAGGCAGCCGAAAGAAACGAAAAATCAGGTCATCGACCTTGAGGCGATCAGCAGTCACACGATGGGTGAGCGGGTGTTTCACCAGAAGTTCGGCTATGGAAAGATCGTCGGGATCGAGGGCGAAAAGCTCGAGATCGACTTTGAAAAAGCCGGGGTGAAGAAGGTGGTCGCGCGCTTTATCAGCGGCGCCGACGATATCCCGTTCTGAGAAACGTTAACGCGGGTTTCTGGCGAAAATCGGGGGGGGTGACATCCGGCTGCCATCCGGCTGCCGCCCGGCTGCCGGGTGACACCGCAACCGGGTTAACGGCCGTTAAGTTAATGCACCGTGCGAAGGCAGGCAGCGCCGCTTACGGCGGGTCAGGGCGCGGGCTTTGGCGGCAATGGCCGGGGCAGGGCCTGCCGGTCGAAGGCCACCGACTTGATCAGTGCGACGACCGCCTGGCCCTGGGCGAGGCCAAGCTGTTGCGCGGCGGCGCGGGTGATGCGCGCGCGCAGGTGCTGGCCGCCGATATCGAGCAGCACCTCGGCAAAGGCCGATCCGGCCTCGGGGTGCAGCGCCAGGACCCGGGCATCGAGCATGTTGCGGATGCTCAGACCCTCGGGCCGGGTGCGGGCGAGGGAGACGTCGCGCGCCCGCACCCGAAGGCGCACCTGCGCGCCGATCTCGCGCAGGATCTGCGGCACTTCGAGAATCGCGCCGCCCAGATCGACCTGCGACAGGTGCCAGTCGGGATCGGTTGCAATGATGCGCCCCTCAAGCATGACACCGGCCTCGAACCGGCCCTGGATGTCGCCGAGGTCGAGCCGCTCAAGCGTTTCGGCGACACCACCGGCGGCGACGATCCGGCCCGCCGACAGCGCGACGATGCGGTCGCAAAGCTGCGTCACCTCTTCGAGCGCATGGGTGACATAGATCACCGGCAGGCCGAACGCCTGTGGCAGCCGCGCGATATAGGGCATGATTCCGGATTTGCGCCTTGTATCGAGCGCGGCCAGCGGCTCGTCCATCAGCAGGAGCCGCGGCCGGGCCAGAAGCGTGCGGCCGATCGCGACCCGCTGACGCTCGCCCCCGGACAGATGAACGGGACGGCGGTCGAGCAGAGGTGCGAGGTCGAGACCGCCAACCACGTCGTCAAGGGAGTAGCGGGCGCGGCCGGGCCCTGCGCGCCTGTCCGCATAATCGAGATTGCCCCGCACCGTCAGATGGGGAAAGAGCCGCGCGTCCTGAAAGACATATCCGACGGCGCGCCGATGCGGCGGCAGAAAGGCGCGCGCGCCCATCCAGACCTCGTCGCCAAAGGCGACATGGCCCGCCGCGCCGCGTTCGAACCCGGCCACGACCCGCAGGAAGGTGGATTTGCCGCATCCCGACGGGCCGAACAGCGCGGTGATCCCGTCGGGTTTGAAATCATGCGCGACATCGAGCGCAAAATCGCGATAGCGGACCCGGATATCGACGCTGAGGGCGGTCATGCTCATCCCGGATGCACCGGAAAGCGGCGGTTGAACGTATAGACCGAAACCAGCACCGTGAAGGAGAAGACCAGCAGGATCGCGGCGAGCGCGTGGGCGTTGTCATAGTTGATGGTCTCGACCTGTTCGTAGATCTGGATCGACACGACCTTGGTGCGGCCCGGGATGTTGCCACCGACCATCAGCACGACGCCGAATTCGCCGATCGTATGGGCGAATGTCAGCACCGTCGCGGTGAGATAGCCGCGCAGGGCCATCGGGCTGGCCACGGTGAAAAAGGCGTCGAGCGGGCCGGCGCGCAGGCTGGCCGCGGCTTCGAGCGGGGCACGGCCCACGGATTCGAAGGCCGCTTGCAGGGGCTGGACCATGAAGGGCAGAGAATAGAGCGTCGAGGCGATGATCAGCCCGGTGAAGGAGAAGGTCAGCGTCGTGCCCGTGGCCGAGAGCCAGAGCCCGCCGAGCAGGGAGTCGGGGCTGAGCAGGACCAGCAGGTAAAAGCCCAGAACCGTGGGCGGCAGCACCAGCGGCAGGGCGGTCACCGCCTCGACCACCGGTCTGAGCCGTGCGCGCGTATGCGCCAGCCACCACGCCAGCGGGGTGCCGATGATCAGCAGGACCAGCGTTGTCACCGCCGCGAGCCGGATGGTCAGCCAAAGCGGTCCGAGGTCGGGCAGGTCCATGTCAGTCGCCCGTGCCGTAGCCGTAAGCGTCGATCACCGTGACCGCCTCGGGGCCGCGCAGGAAGTCGAGAAAGGCGCGGGCGGCCGGGTTGTCGGCGCCCGGGTTCAGCAGGACCGCGTCCTGCCGGATCGGTTCGAACAGCGCCTGCGGCACGTCCCAGCGGCTGCCCTGCGCCGGGTTGCGCGGGCTTTGCACGGCCGAAAGCGCGACCAGGCCGAGTTCGGCGGCGCCGGTCGCGACCATGGAATGGGCCTGGCCGATATTCTGGCCCATCGCGATCCTTGGTTGCAGCGCCGCCCACAGCCCGAGCTCTTGAAGGACCTCGCGGGCGGCGTGGCCATAGGGGGCGAGATCCGGGTTGGCGATGGCGACGAAGCGCAGGTCGGGATCGCGCAGCGCGGCCGGCCCGTCGGGGCCGATCCGGTCGGGATCAGGGCTCCAGAGCGTGAGTCGGCCGATGGCGTAGGTGAAACCGGAATCGGCAACCGCCTTGCCCTCGGCCAGCAGCCGCGCGGGCGTCGCCGCATCGGCCGAAAGCAAAAGGTCGAACGGCGCGCCCGCCCCGATCTGGGCGTAAAGCTTGCCGGTGGAACCGGTGGTCAGGTGCAGCTCATGGCCGGTCGCCTGGTGGAACAGGGGCGCAAGCGCCTCGGCGGTTTCGGCGAAATTGGCCGCCACCGCGGCCAGTGCGGTTTCGGCACGTGCCATCACCGGCCCGAGCCCCAGCGCGACAAGGATCAGCGCGCCAAGGACGGGGCGGCGCGAAACGGCGGACGGCATGGCGATCTCCGGATTGATATGTTTCGCCAAACATATCGCAGGCGATGCGGCGCAAGGTCAAGCACGGGTTTTGATCGGCGTGACGGGTGCGCCATGACTCTTGCAGCATCTTGTGGGCGCAATTTGCCCTCTACCCAAAAGCTTGAGGCTGCCCTATAGTATCAGTGGATAACTGGGGCGCGAACCCCAGACCGAGGCAGAGACTGGGATAAAGGGGGACGGCGATGCGCTGCCCGTTTTGTGGGAACATCGATACACAGGTCAAGGATTCACGGCCCGCGGAAGATCACGTGTCGATCCGCAGGCGGCGGTTCTGCCCGGCCTGTGGCGGCCGGTTCACGACCTATGAGCGGGTGCAGCTGCGCGATCTCGTGGTGATCAAGTCGAACGGGCGGCGCGAGGATTTCGACCGCGAAAAGCTGGAACGCTCGATCCGCATCTCGATGCAGAAACGCCCGGTCGATCCCGAGCGGATCGACCAGATGATTTCGGGCATCGTGCGGCGGCTGGAAAGCATGGGCGAGACCGATATCCCCTCGAAGGTGATCGGCGAGATCGTGATGGAGACGCTGGCCCGGATCGACACGGTGGCCTATGTGCGTTTCGCCAGCGTCTACAAGAATTTCCAGGCGGCGGACGATTTCGACAGATTCGTCAGCGAGTTGCGCCCAGAGGTGAAACCGGAAGAGTGAGCGACAGCGACAAACGCTTCATGGCGCTGGCATTGGCGCTCGGGCGGCGTGGGCAGGGCCGGACATGGCCGAACCCGGCGGTGGGCTGTGTGATCGTGCGCGAGGGGCGGATCGTCGGGCGCGGCTGGACCGCGCCGGGCGGGCGGCCGCATGCCGAGCCGCTTGCGCTGGCGCAGGCGGGAACGGCGGCGCGCGGCGCGACGGCCTATGTCTCGCTCGAACCCTGTGCGCATCATGGCCGGACGCCGCCCTGTTCCGAGGCGCTGATCGGTGCGGGGATTTCCCGCGTGGTTGCCCCCATGCAAGACAGTGACCCGCGCGTGGCCGGGCAGGGATTCGCGATGCTGCGCGCGGCGGGGGTGTCGGTCGTGAACGGCGTCATGGCCGAAGAGGCGGCGCGCGATCACGCCGGGTTCTTCCTGTGCACCGAGCAGGGCCGGCCGTTCGTGACGCTCAAGCTTGCGTCGAGCGTCGATGGGCGCATCGCCACCGCGACCGGCGAAAGCCAGTGGATCACCGGACCCGAAGCACGGCGCGCGGTGCATGCGATGCGCGCGCGGCACGACGCGGTGATGGTCGGCGGCGGCACCGCGCGGGCCGATGACCCGTCGCTGACCGTGCGCGACATTGGCGTGACGCATCAGCCGGTGCGGGTCGTGGTCTCGCGCCGTCTCGACCTGCCGCTGATGAGCCGGCTTGCGATGACCGCGCGCGACGTGCCGCTGTGGCTGGCCCATGGCCCGGATGCCGACCCGGCCCTGCACGAGGCATGGGAAGGGATCGGGGCGCGGCTGCTCGCCTGCGGGCTTTCGGGGCGGCAACTCGATATCGGATCGGTGCTGCACGCGCTTGGGCGCGAGGGTCTGACCCGGGTGTTCTGCGAGGGCGGGGGTGCGCTGGCCGCCTCGCTTCTGACGGGTGATCTGGTCGATGAGCTGGTGATCTTTTCCGCCGGCATGGCCATCGGGGCCGAAGGTCTGCCGGCGATCGGGGCGATGGGACTTGCCCGGCTGGGTGAGGCGCCGCGTTTCGAGCGGGTCGAGACCCGGGCTGTCGGCGCCGATCTCGTGCACCGCTGGCGTCGGGCCTGAGTGGCCGTATCGCGGTTATCGCCAGAGCGGGGCGAGACCGGCGAAAAGCCCCTGAAGCTTTGAAAGCGCGCGGTTGGCCGGGCCGGGTTGCGGGATCTCGCCCGAGGCCAGCCGCTCGATCGCGGTTTCGACAGGGCAGGGCAGGCCGCTCACCGGGTCGAGATAGCGCGGATAGTCGATCAGGGCGGCATGCACCAGGCCCTCGAGCGCCGGGCGAGCGGTGCGCCGGGCCGGGATCTCGCCCCGGTCCCGGGTCAGCCCCCAGCCGGCATATAAGGGGGCGCCGGTGACCGTTACCGGGACCCCGCGCAAAAGCGCCTCGAAGCCCAGCAGCGAGGTCATGGTCCAGACCTCGTTGACCTCGTCCAGAAGGGCCAGCGGGTCGGTGTGTTCCAGCACCATGTCGGCCAGCCCGCCCGCGTCGATCGCGCCGTCGCGCAGACCCGCCTCGACATCGGGATGGGGCTTGTAGAGGATCACTGCCGCCGGGTTGGCGGCGCGCGCGGCCTGCAACAGCGCGAGGTTGGTGCGAATCCCGCCCGCGCCCAGCCGGATCGAGGCGTCATCTTCGACCTGCCCGGGCACGAGGATGCGGTGCCCGACGGGAAGCACCGGGGCCGCGCCGCCGAGATTGTATTTGTTGACCCGATCGGACAGGAGCCGCGCGATGAGCCGCCTTGCGCGATCCTCCTGATCGGGGCGAAGCTGCGCGCGTTCCGCGATCAGCCGTTCCAGCCGGCTCTCCCGTGTCGGATCATAGTAGATCCCGAGATCGTCGCAGACGAGAGACAGTGGCGGGATCAACGCGGCCCCGAGCCCCCTTGAACGCAGGAAGCCGTCTTCGACCCGCACCGCGCCGCCGTCGTCTTGCGCGCTGCCCCAGACCATCCGGCGCCGCCCGTCGCCCGGTTTCGCCCGGAAGGTCATCGGCCTGTGCCGTCCGAAAAACCGCTGGAACGGGCGCCGTTTCCACAGGCGTATGCCCTCGCCCGCCCAGCCGTGGCGGTCCTCGCGCCATTCGCGGGCCTGTGCCTCGGCAATGGCGATCGCCTGTTCCAGGTCGCACAGGCGGTCGGTGCAGGGGTCATACCAGAGCGGATGCAGGATCATCGCCGCCGCGAAGAGCTGTGCCCGCGTGAGGCCGCGCCCGCGGCGGGGCAGGGGGTGCGGGTTGCGGTCATCGCTCAATCCCCAGCCGGCATAGAAGGGCTGGCCGAAGACCACCGGCCTGTGGCCCGCAAACATCGCCTCGAACCCCATCTGGCTCGACACGGTGTAAACCGCCACCGCCCCTTCGAAAAGTTCCCAGGGGCTGAGCGGGTCGGTGACGAGCGCGACCCGCTCGCCGATGTCGTCGGGGCCGAAATAGCCGGTGCGAAACCCCTGTTCGGTCTCGGGATGGGTCTTGATCAGAACCCGCGCGCCGGGGTTGTCCGACTGCGCGTAATAGAGCATTTCGCGGAACGTGTTGGCATCGGCCTGGCCATGGGTGACGCTGGCATCGCCGCGAGTCTGGTCGATCACCAGGACATAGCCCGGGTCGGGCGGGGGCAGGTCGGGGTCAAAGGCGAAATACTTGCTCAGATGGGCCTCTTGCAGGCGGGCCATCGCGCCGCGCGCACGGTCGAGCAGCGCGGTGTCGTCCAAGGGATGGGTGGCCAGCAGATCCTCGATATCCGAAGGGGCCGAGGCGTCGAAATGCACGCCCCCCTGGCGGTCGAGCATCAATCCGAGCGGCGCCTCGCCCGCCCGGCCCGGAAACAGCGAGCGCAGAAACGCATCCTCGATCCGCACCAGCCCTGCGCCGGTGGCCCGGGCCACGGCCTCGCCGCGGGTGGCATAGGGCGAGCGGCCCCAGACCGCGATCAGATCATCGGCCCCCGGTTTGCCCAGGCGCAGATCGTAACCCGCAAGCGCAATGATCCGCCGCACCCGGCGCTGGCGCAGGAACCCGGCGTTGTAATAGTAAAGCCGCCGGGGTCTGGATGCCCCGGCGGCCCTGTCTGTGCCGATATCGTGCAAGGCTCAGCCACCGCCGAGCGTGTCGAGCCCCGAGCTTACCGTGCCGACCGACCCGAGCGTGCCGGTCACGGCCGCGATCACCTTGTTCCACTGGGTGAACGGCGCCTCGGTGACGTAGAGCGTGTCGCCATCGCGAATGCTGAAATCACGCGCGAGGAACATGCCGTTCGGCTGGGTCAGGTCGAGAACATAGACCAGCCGTTGCGCGCCCTGCAGGTCATCGCGGCCCAGAACCGTGTTGGCGATCTCGTCGGGTTCGTTGCGGAACACGAAGACGCCGGTGGGATCCGAACTGGAGGTCAGCAGCCCGCCCACCTGGGCGAGGGCCTCGACCGCGCTCAGGGTCTGGCTTTCGAAGGTGACGCGGCTTTGCGATCCGGTCGCGCCGAGCGCGGTGAAGGCACGGCTGTCTTCCTCGACCAGAATCCGGTCGCCGCCGCGCAGCGCGATGTCGAAATCGGCGTGCTGATAAAGATCCTGGAACCAGATTTTCGAGCGCATGTTGCCACGGATCACGGTGATCTGTGCGATTTCGGGTTCGATGGTGATGCCGCCCGACCGCGCCAGCATGGTCGAAAGCGTCCGGGTCGGGCGTTCGATGGCATAGACGCCCTGCGCCCCCACGGCACCGACGATGCTGACGGTCGAGCCGTCACCGGCCAGCCGGCGCACCTGAACCTGGGGGTCGGGGGTCTGGTCGGCGAGTTTTCGGGTGATGATGCCGCGAATCGCTTCGGGCGTGTTGCCGGCCGCGCGGATCCGGCCCGCATAGGGCACGAACACAAAGCCCGCCCCGTCGACCTGCACCTCTTCGAGAAGGGTGGAATTCGCGGTTTCCCCGGCCAGAAGCCCGTCATCCACGTTTTCCCAGATCGTCAGGCCAAGCGTGTCGCCCGGCTGGATCGTGTCCGACCCCACGACTCTCGCCTTCTTGAACGCTTCGGAGAATCCCAGCGCCGGCACCACCGAGGTGGCACGGGTCACACGATCATTGACCGCGACGACAAAGGCATCGCCCTGACGTTGAACCGATCCTTCGAAAATCTCGCGTTTGTTGGGCCCCACGCGCGGCAGACCACAGGATGCCACGACCGCAAGGGCCGCGATCAGGGCGACGGTCCGCGCCCAACGGGATGTATGGGGTTTCACTGCTCGGTCTCCTCGACCCGTTTTTCTGCCTCGTCGTCAACGCTTTGTGCGCTGTTATTCACGCAAACTTACCCGATCTCTCACGTAAAATAAAGCGCTAGGGCTTGTGTCTGTCAGTTGACAAGCCGCAACTGTTGCCTCGGCGCCGCGGTCCCGAGGCGCAAGGCGTCATAGGGATCCTCGGGGGCGAGCATCATGTCCACGACCATGCGCATCAATTGCCGCCGCCCGCGCGCCGAGTAGAACCCGCCGGCGACCTGGCTGGTTTCGAGCAGGTAACGGCGGTAATCCTGATAGGCCTTGCGGTCCGGGCGGCTGGCCCGGGCGAAGAACGCGGGCAGGGGCTGGGTCGAGACGAATTCGGGCTTGTCATAGACCGCCCGGCCGAACACCTTGATCGGGATGCCGCGCCACAGCACCTGTTGCGCGGCGGTCGAATTCACCGTCACTGCGCTTCGCGCGTCGCCCAGAAGCTGTGCGAGCTTGCCGCCGCGCACATAATGCACCCGGTCCTCCACCCCCAGATCGCGCGCCATGCGGCGGATTTCGCGGCGCAGCGGCACCCGACCGTCTTCGAGCGGGTGGGCCTTGAACACAAGGTGATGATGGCCGGGCGCGCCTTCGGCAAATCCGCGGATCACCACGTCGAGAAACTCGGTCATGGTCGAGAACGGGGAATGGGCCTGAAAGCTTGAATCATGTTCGAGCTGCAACAGTGCCAGGTGATAGGGAAAGCCGCCCCGGCGGATGCGCAGGGTTGCCAGATACCGTTCGCCCGCCTGCGCCGGCATCAGCAATAGACGCTTGAGATAAAGCCGGAATTCCTTGGTCACCGGCATTTCGCGATGCGCCCGGAAATTGCGGTAATCACCGTTCCGGAACATCACGAAGAAATGATAGAGCGCGCCGTAGAACACATGCTGGCGCATATCGCCCCATCGGGCCGGCGGCAGCGGGGCATCCATGTCCGATTGCGCCAGCGCCGCGCGCATGTCGTCGACGCTCATCTGCATCAGGCGCGAATTGCCGTTGGTGCCGTCGCGTTCATAGGTCACCCAGTAGGGGCGCATGTAGCCTTCTTCGAAGACATGCACGGCGAGCCCTAGCGTGCGGGCCTGGGTCACGGCCTCGGCATGGATTCGGCGCGCGTCGCCATAAAGCACGATATCGGTGATGCCCTTGTCGCGGATGAGGTCGGCGAAGGCGGCGGGCCAGTCGTCCTGTGTGCCGCGATAGGGGATGTAGCTTGCCGGGTCGAACCAGAACGCACGATCGCCGGCGTTGAACCCGACGCGCCAGACCTCGGCCCCGGCCAGCCGCAGCATCTTGCCCAGCCGGTGAAAGAACGGCCCGTGCGGGCCCTGCAGGAACAGGAAGGCGCGGTCCTTGCCGGTAATCGTGGTCATGGTTCTCACATGGCTTGGAATGGTTGCGCTCCTCTCTAACAGCAGGGGTTGGCCAAAATATGGCTCCGACATGGCGGAAAGGACAGGGATTTGTTGCACATCGCCGCCCCGCGCACTAGGTGGATTGCAAACGGAAGGGGGCTTGTCATGTTCACCGGCATCGTGACCGACATCGGCACAATTCGTGCGCTCGATCAGCGCGGCGACCTGCGCGCGCGCGTCGCCACCGGCTATGACACCGAGACGATCGACATCGGTGCCTCGATCGCCTGTGACGGGGTGTGCCTGACCGTGGTCGCGCTGGGCGGGGATTGGTTCGATGTCGAGCTCAGCGCCGAGACCGTGTCGAAAACCAACGCCGGAAACTGGAGCGAGGGGCACCGCATCAACCTCGAACGCGCGCTCAGGGTCGGGGACGAGCTGGGCGGGCATATCGTGTCGGGCCATGTCGATGGCGTGGCCGAGATCGTGGCGCTGGAGGACGAGGGCGACAGCACCCGCGTGCAGTTCCGCGCGCCCGAGGCGCTGGCCCGGTTCATCGCGCCCAAGGGCTCGGTCGCGCTCAACGGCACGTCATTGACGGTGAACGAGGTCGAGGGCTGCAACTTCGGGATCAATGTCATCCCGCATACCAAGACCGCCACCACATGGGGTGCGGTCAAGGTCGGCGATAAGGTGAACCTGGAGATCGACACATTGGCGCGCTATGTCGCCCGGTTGCGCGAATTCGCCTGACGGGCGCGCAGGCGTCATTCCGGTAAACACATTCCAATTTGTTGTTGCGTTGCCGGTCTCAGGCTTCATACTCGGCCCCGAATGAAAAGGGGAGGCCGCAACCATGACACTCATCCGTCCCAACCGCCGCGATCTGCTCAGGCTCGCCGCACTCGCCCCCGCCTTTGCCCTGCCTGCCGCCGCGCGGGCCGGGCTTGGCGCGCCGGGTGGGTCCAACCCGGGGCATTTTCGCTTTACGCTGGGTGACGCGCGGATGACTGTCCTGTCCGATGGGTTCTTTACCCAGCCTGTGGCGGGGCTTGGTGTCAACGCGCCCGAGGGCGAGGTCGCGGCCTTTCTCGAAGCGCATTACCTTGATCCGGGTGACAACTATGCCCATACCAATCACCTGCTGGTCGAACTGGGCGACGCCAGGGTGCTGGTCGATGTCGGGTCCGGCTCGCGGTTCTTCGACACGACCGGGCGGCTTCTGGCGAACATGGCGGCCGCGGGCATCGACCCCGGTTCGATCACCCATGTCTTCATCACACATGCCCATCCCGATCATATCTGGGGCATCCGCGACGATTTCGACGAGGCGATCTTTCCCGACGCCGCCTATTTCATCGGCGAGACCGAACATGCCTACTGGATGCAGGACGACCTGGTGAACCAGGTCGCGCCGGAGGAACAGCAATTCGTGCTGGGGGCGGTCAATTCGATCAATGTCGACGGGGCCGAATGGAATTTGGTGAAAGACGGCGACGAGATCGCGCCAGGCATTTCCGTGATGAAAAGTTTCGGCCACACCTTCGGCCACATGGCGCTGCGGGTGGAATCGGGGGGTCAGCAACTCATCGCCGTGGGCGACGCGCTCACCCATGGATGGCTCAACTTCGCGCATCCCGAGTGGTATAATCATATTGACGCCGACCCCGAGGCGACCGTGGCCAGCCGCCGCGCGATCCTCGACATGGCGGCCAGCGACGGCATCGCGCTTCTGGGTTATCATTTCCCGTTTCCGGGGGCGGGCCATGTCATCCGCGACGGCGACGCCTATCGATTCATTCCCGCGCTGTGGCAATTCGGCGGCTGAGTTTTTCCGCGCCTGCGCCATTTTTCCGTCGGCTTTTCAAAATAGCTTTCGGGAAAGCATGCTCGGAGCGGGATAATGCAGGCGCAAAGCGCAGTTACACAAAGGGTCGCTTTGCTGATCGACGGTGAAAACATCAGCAACGATTTTGCCGGGCGATTGATCGTCGCGGCGGCGCGTCACGGTGCGCTCTCGGTCAAGCGGGTCTATGGGTCGGCAGGGAAGATTCCCGGCTGGGATTGCGCCCCGGGATTTGCCTTCCACCATGCCGGTCCGGGCAAGAACGCTGCGGATCTCATGCTAGCTGTCGATGCGATGGGAATTTTCCACAAGGGGCTGGCGGACAGTTTCGTTCTGGCCAGTTCCGATGGCGATTTCCGCCACCTTGCCACCCGTTTGCGCGAAGAGGGCGCAAAGGTTATCGGCGCCGGTGAAGACAAGGCGCCGGAAGCATTTCGGAAATCCTGCACCGGCTGGATCGCGCTGGGGGCCGCTGACGAAGGCGACCCACATGAGCGCATTCGTCGGCTGTTCAGGGAAAAGACCGAAGGGTTCCTGATTTCCCAGGTCAACCCTGCGATCAAGGGCAAGCTTGGGCTTGGTCTTTCGCATGTCGGCGCGAAGACGTGGCGCGAGTATTTCAGAAGCCGCCCGGCGGATTACGTCATTTCGGGGCAGGGGCAGCAAACGCAAATCAACCTTGCCGAGTCGGTCGGGACGTGACCGCCGCAACGTGACCTCTGGCCAACCGTTTCGCCCTGCGCTATCCCGCAGGGCGAAAGGGGACATGCATGTCAACGAGCTTTGAACAACCGGGCAGCGTTGAGGCGTCGCTCAGGGGCGCGATCACGCCGATCGAAGAGATCATCGACGGTGCGCGGCGCGGCGAGATGTATATCCTCGTCGATCACGAGGACCGCGAGAACGAGGGCGATCTGATCATCCCCGCCGAATTCGCCACGCCCGCGGTGGTGAATTTCATGGCCACGCATGGCCGCGGGCTGATCTGCCTCCCGATGACATCCGAGCGGATCGACCGGCTTGGCCTGCCGATGATGGCGGTCAACAATTCAAGCCGCATGGAAACCGCCTTTACCGTCTCGATCGAGGCGCGCGAAGGCGTGACCACCGGCATTTCCGCCGCTGACCGCGCGCTGACCATCGCGACCGCGATCAATGAACAGAACACGATGGCGTCGCTCGCCACGCCGGGGCATGTGTTTCCGCTGCGCGCGCGAACGGGCGGTGTTCTGGTGCGCGCCGGTCATACCGAGGCATCGGTCGATATTTCGCGGCTGGCGGGGCTCAATCCTTCGGCGGTGATCTGCGAGATCATGAACGACGACGGCAGCATGGCCCGCCTGCCCGAACTCATCGAATTCGCGCGCGAACACGGCATGAAGATCGGCACGATTTCCGATCTCATCGCCTATCGCCACAAGCACGACAACCTCGTGCGCGAGAGCCGGACCCGGACGGTCACGTCGGAGCATGGCGGCGCGTGGCAGATGCGTGTCTTTACCGACGAGATCACCGGCACCGAACATGTGGCGCTGATCAAGGGCGACATCTCCACGCCCGAGCCGGTGCTGGTGCGCGCCCATGCGGTGAACGAGCTTGAAGATATCCTCGGCCTCGGCCCGGGGCCGTCCGATGAGTTGCCGCGCGCGATGAAGATCATCGCCGAGGAGGGCCGTGGCGCGGTCCTGCTGTTCCGCGAACCCCATCCGAGGCTCGATTTCGGCGAGGGCGACCAGGGGCCCAAGATCGTGAAGCGCACCGGGCTGGGGTCGCAGATCATGGTGACGCTGGGCCTGAGCGAGCTTGTCCTGCTCACCGATTCGCCCAGCACGCGCTATCTTGGAATCGATGCCTACGGGCTTTCGATCACGGGCACCCGCCCGATTCACGAAGGAGGCTGAGACATGGCCGAATCCCATTATACCCTGCCGCGCGCCGAACTGGACAAGCCTGCGAAACTGCTGATCGTCACGGCGCCCTTCTATCGCGATATCGCCGATCACCTGATCGCAGGCGCCACGGCCGAGATCGAGGCCAGCGGTGCCACGCATGAGATCGTCGAAGTGCCCGGCGCGCTGGAAATCGCCACCGCCATCGGTATCGCGGAGCGGTTGTCGAATTTCGACGGCTATGTCGCGCTGGGCTGTGTCATCCGGGGCGAGACCACCCATTACGAAACGGTCTGCAACGACAGCTCGCGCGCGCTGACCCTGCTGGGGCTTCAGGGGCTGTGTATAGGCAACGGCATTATCACGGTCGAGAACCACGATCAGGCAGAGGCCCGCGCCAATCCCGAAAAGATGAACAAGGGGGCCGGTGCGGCGGCGGCGGCCTTGCATCTCATCGCGCTCGGCCGTAAGTGGAGCGGTGTCCGCAAAGGGGTCGGCTTCATCCCCGACACCCAGGAATACCAGATCGCGGGCAAACCCAAGGATACCCCCACTGGATGACGCTTTCGGGCAATCAGAAACGCAAGATGAGATCGGCGGCGCGGCTTTATGCGGTGCAGGCGCTGTTCCAGATGGAACATTCTGGCCAGACGGTCGAATCGATCATGCATGAATTCGAGGAATACCGCTTTGGTGCCGATTACGATGATGGTGAACTCATTGATGGCGACACCGAGCATTTCCGGTTCGTGATGCAAACGGCGGTGAACTATCAGGCGTCGATCGACCAGTTGACTGACCGCGCGCTGGTGGCCAAATGGCCGATCGCGCGGATCGACCCGACCCTGCGCGCCCTCTTTCGCGCGGCGGGGGCCGAGTTGACCCAGGGCGATACGCCACCGCGGGTCGCGATTACCGAATATGTCGATGTGGCCCGCGCGTTCTTTCCCGAAAGCAAGGAGCCGCAATTCGTCAATGCGGTCCTGGACCACATGGCGCGGGAAGCGAAACCGGCCGAATTCTGAGGCAGAATTGGCTCAAGAATCCTTCGAGGATTCTTGTTTCGCACCGGGGTCGCGGCGGTGCTGTTTTCCTTGAAGGAAAACAGGCCGAATTCTTCGCAAGAATTCGGCGCGGTCAGGAAATACGCGAGACCACGTAGTCGGCAAGATCGTGGAGCATGTCCCGCAATTCATGCGCGGGCAGCAGGCCGGTCGCTGTCTTGGCCTTTTCTGCCCACATCAGCGCATCCGCCCGGGTGGCGTCGAAGGCCCGGTGCCGGTTCAGAAGGGACATCGCGTGGTCGAGGTCGCCATCGCGCTGATCGCCTTTTTCGATCACGCGCTGCCAGAACGCGCGTTCCGTGACATCGGCCGCGGCCACCGCCTTGATCACCGGTAGGGTCAGCTTGCGTTCGCGGAAATCGTCGCCGACATTCTTTCCGGTCGCGGTCGCGTCACCGGTATAGTCCAGAAGGTCATCGACGATCTGGAAGGCGATTCCCAACGCGTCGCCGTAATCGAACAGGGCCTGCACCTGCTCCTCGGGCGCATTCGCGATCACGCCGCCCACTTCGGTCGCGGCCGAGAACAGCGCGGCGGTCTTGCCGCGCACAACCTGAAGGTAAACGGCTTCATCCGTCGCAAGGTCCTGTGCCGCGGTCAATTGCAGCACCTCGCCTTCGGCAATCGTCGCCGAGGCGTTGGCGAGGATGTCCAGAACCCTGAGCGACCCGGTCTCGACCATCAACTGGAACGAGCGCGAGAACAGGTAATCCCCGACCAGAACACTCGACTTGTTGTCCCAGAGCAGGTTCGCCGTGGGGCGCCCGCGGCGTTGCGCGCTTTCGTCCACGACATCGTCATGCAGGAGCGTCGCCGTGTGGATGAACTCGACCGTGGCCGCCAGATGTACGGCATAAGGGCCGTCATAGCCGCACAGTTCCGCCGCTGCGAGGGTCAGCATCGGGCGCAACCTTTTGCCGCCCGCCTCGACCAGATGCGCGGAAACCTCGGGAATGCGGGGCGCGTGTCGGCTCGCCATCCGCTCGCGGATCAGGGCGTTGACGGCTTCCATGCCCGCGCCGAGATGCGTGGCAAGCCTTTCATGCGGTTTCCGGACCACCTGATCCACGGTCATCACCCCCGTTGCATCCCTCGACAAGACCCGATCCATGCCATTATGTCATCCCCATGAAACAGCTTTTGCGCACCAATGACCCGACCGTGATCGCCTTTGCCACCGCACTGCTTCAGGGCGAGGGTATAGCCGCGTTTGAAATGGACGTAAACATGAGCGTGCTTGAGGGATCCATCGGCATCTTGCCGCGGCGCCTGATGGTGGCGGATCGGGATTTCGACCGCGCCGTGCGGGCGCTTCGGGACAATGACATCGAAACCGATGGATGATCTGACCCGAGACCGGTTTCTGGGTGGTCGGCTTGACCTTTGGCAACCGCGACGGGGTTATCGCGCGGGCGTCGATCCGGTCTTGCTGGCGGCTTCGGTCAACGCGCGCGCCGGTCAATCGGTGCTCGACATGGGCTGCGGTGCCGGAGCCGCGACACTGTGCCTCGGGCGCCGGGTGGCGGACCTCTCGCTCACGGGGCTGGAACTTCAGCCCGCCTATGCCGCGCTCGCCCGGCGCAATGCCCTTGAAAACGCGATTCC
This sequence comes from Paracoccaceae bacterium, assembly GCA_011389685.1. Taxonomy (GTDB): domain Bacteria; phylum Pseudomonadota; class Alphaproteobacteria; order Rhodobacterales; family Rhodobacteraceae; genus Aquicoccus. The sequence goes on along the minus strand of JAABTV010000009.1, from coordinate 58,368 downwards.
GCTTGAGGTGGTCGAGGGCGATCTGGCCACCATGCCCGCCGCGCTCCGGGCGCGGCAATTCGACCATGTCATCATGAACCCGCCCTATTTCGACCGCGCCACCGGCACCGCGGCGCAGGAGGACGCCCGCGAAATCGCGCTGGGCGGTCCGACGCCGCTTTCGCTGTGGATCGAACAGGCCGCCCGGCGCCTCGCACCGCGCGGTTTCCTGCATGTCATCCAGCGGGCCGACCGGCTTCCCGATCTTCTCGGGCCGATGCAGGCGCGGCTTGGCTCGCTGCAGTTGCTGCCGCTGATTCCCCGTCCCGGGCGCGACAGCCAACTGGTGATCCTGCGCGCCCGCAAGGGCGGGCGCGCGGCTTTTCGCCTCCATGCGGCCTTGGTTCTGCATGACAGTGCCTCCCATGACGAAGACCGCGAAAACTACAGTGAAACAATTCGTTCGGTCCTGCGCGACGGTGCGGCCCTGCCTTTTCCTGACTGAAATCGAGATTACATCTGCAAGGTATCCTTGAATTGGATACGGATCATGCGTGACAGGTCGCGCGTTTTGTGCTGCACTTGTCATGTGGATGTTACATGAGAGGAGATTGCCCATGAGCGTGAGTTCGCATGTCGAGGAACTGAAGAGGAAACACCAGACCCTCTCGGACAAGGTCGAAGAGCTTCAGCGTTCGCCGGGCGCCACGGACGCCGAAATTGCCGAGTTGAAGAAGCAGAAGCTGCGGATCAAGGAAGAGATCTCCCGCCTCGATGTGACGGCGGAATGAGCATTATCCCTTGAAGCTGGCGTGCGCGGCCAATGCCGCGCCGCCGGTGATGAGGATGGCGGATATCGCCAGTTTCCAGCTTGGCTCAGCGACGCCAGCCATCACCAGTATGAGCGTGGACAACAAGGGCCCTGCATAGGATGCGACGCCCAGGAGTTGAATGTCGCCGCGCTTGACTCCGATATCCCAGACATAGAATGCCAGGCCCACCGGCCCCAACCCTAACCCCAGAATCGACATCCAGCCGAGTGTATTGACGGGCCAAGTGGTATCCTCCAGCGCAAGATGTAGCCCTGCCGACAGGACCGCGGTCATCAGGCAGAAAATGGTCACCGTTTCCGTGGGCGCATCGCCCAGCTCCCGCGACAGCACCGAATATCCCGACCATGTCAAGGCACAGCCAAATGCGAGCAGATAGCCCAGCAAGGCGCTTGTTGCGAAGCCCAGGTCGCCTCCGACGATCAACGCCGCTCCGGCAAACCCCGTGAGAGCACCAAGAAAATGCCCGATCCTGAGCTGTTCGCCTGGCAAGAGCCCTGACATCAGGACGATCAGCAACGGCCAGAGATAAGCGATCAACCCGGCCTCGGCGGGCGGGGCGAGCCGCAGGGCACTGAAGTAAAGCGCGTGATAGCCGAACAGCCCGAGTGTCCCGAAGACATAGACGTGCCAACCCACTTTGCGCAGTTTGCCCCACCCGCCCGTGACTTGCGTCCCGAGTACGCCGATGGCCCCGGCCAAGACAAAGGACATCGCAGTCACCTGCAAGGGCGGGACCGGCGCGCTACCCACCGTGAAAAGCGCGAGAAGCGCCCAGAGGATCACGGCAACGAAGCCTACACCTGTTGCTCGCGTCCTTGTCATACATGTCGCTCCAGACCGAAAAGGGCCGCACTAGGTGGCACGGCCCCTTGAGGCTCCCGTTATCAGGATCAGGCGGGATCGGAAAGCGTTTGAAGCTCAGACGAAGAACTGCCCGCCATTGGCCGAAATGGTCGAGCCGGTGATGAAGCCGGCATCCTCGGAGGCGAGGAACACGACGCAGCGGGCGATTTCCTCGGGCTCGCCCAGCCGGCCGACCGGGATCTGCGCGATGATCTGTTCGCGGACCTTTTCGGGCACGGCCATCACCATGTCTGTGCCGATATAGCCCGGGCAGATCGCGTTGGCGGTGATGCCGGCGCGCGCGCCCTCCTGTGCCAGCGACTTGATGATGCCCAGATCGCCCGCCTTTGTGGCGGCATAGTTGACCTGTGCGAATTGCCCCTTCTGGCCGTTGATCGAGGAAATCACGATCACGCGCCCGAACTTGCGTTCGCGCATCCCCGGCCAGACCGGATGCACGGTGTTGAACACGCCGGTGAGGTTGGTGTCGATCACCGCGTTCCATTGCTCGGGCGTCATCTTGTGAAATGGTGCGTCACGGGTGATCCCGGCATTGGCGACCACCACGTCGATCGGGCCGAGATCGGCCTCGACCTTTGCGATGCCCGCCTTGGATTCGTCGTAATCGGCCACGTTCCACTTGTAGGTCTTGATCCCGGTTTCCCCGGTGAATTTGGTCGCGGCCTCGTCATTGCCGGCATAGGTCGCGGCGACCTCATAGCCTTCGGCCTTCAATGCTTTCGAAATGGCAGCCCCGATACCGCGTGACCCGCCCGTGACCAATGCAGTTCGTCCCATGATGTCTCCTCCAGATTAATTGATGCGTTGGTAACTCTGTTACGCAAATAATATGTGACACGCAATAATGTTGCGCTCAGAATTCACCGCGTTGCTGCTGTTTTTTCCGAGTGGTCGATCATCGCCCGGCAAAGAGGACAGGGCGCCCCGGCGGCGCCCCGTCGGTGATGCGATCAGGCCCGCTCGATACACATGGCCACGCCCATGCCGCCGCCGATGCAGAGCGTCGCCAGCCCCTTTCTGGCGTTGCGCCGCTGCATCTCGAACAAGAGCGTGTTGAGGATTCGCGCGCCCGAGGCGCCGATCGGGTGGCCGATCGCAATCGCGCCGCCATTGACGTTCACGATGGCCGGATCCCAGCCCATGTCCTTGTTGACCGCACAGGCCTGCGCGGCAAAGGCCTCATTGGCTTCGACAAGGTCGAGATCCTCGGGTTTCCAGCCGGCCTTTTCCAGCGCCTTGCGGCTGGCAAAGATCGGCCCCGCGCCCATGATCGACGGGTCAAGACCCACCGTCGCATAGGAGGCGATGCGGGCCAACGGTTCGATGCCGCGCTTTTCGGCATTGTCGGCACTCATCAGCAGGACGCCGGCGGCGCCGTCGTTCAACCCGCTGGCATTGGCGGCGGTGACGCTGCCATCCTTGGTGAAGGCCGGGCGCAGTTTCTGCATGGCCTCCATGGTCGCGCCGAGGCGGATGTATTCGTCATTGTCGACCACGATGTCACCCTTGCGGGTCTTGACCGTGAAGGGCACGATCTCGTCGGCGAATTTCCCGGCCTTTTGCGCGGCTTCGGCCTTGTTCTGGCTGGCCACGGCGAATTCGTCTTGGGTGTCGCGGTTGATCTGCCATTTCTCGGCCACGTTCTCGGCGGTCTGGCCCATGTGATAGCCGTTGAAGGCATCCCACAGCCCGTCGCGGATCATGCTGTCGATATATTTGACATCGCCCATCTTGGTGCCCGCGCGCAGATGCGCCACATGCGGCGAAAGGCTCATGCTTTCCTGTCCGCCGGCGGCGACGACATCGGCATCGCCCAGCTGGACATGCTGCGCACCCAGCGCCACGGCGCGCAGGCCCGAGCCGCAGACCTGGTTGATGCCCCAGGCGGCGCTTTCGATGGGCAGGCCGGCGTTGACATGGGCCTGGCGGGCGGGGTTCTGACCCTGACCGGCGGTCAGGACCTGGCCCAGGATCGTCTCGCTGACCTCGGATTTTTCGATTCCGGCGCGCGCGACGATGGCTTCGAGCACGGTGGAGCCCAGATCATGGGCGGGTGTGTTGGCGAAAGAGCCGTTGAACGAACCGACGGCGGTGCGTGCGGCCGAAGCAATAACGACATTGGTCATGGGCGTGGTCCTCTTCCCTTGGATGGGTCGGGGATATGGGGAACGATCCCCAAAGGTTCGGTCTCGCCCCGACCGGGTTCGCACCTTGCATAGCCGATCTGCCGCACTGCGGCAACTGTCGGCATGCTGTCGCATGCGTTGACCTGCACCGGAGTGAATTGCCCGTCAGGCGCTGGCGCGGCGGTCCTGACGATGCTGCCAGGGCTTTTGCACCGTGGGGGCGGCAAAGTAATAGCCTTGCAGGCAATCCACCCCCATCTCGGTCAGATAGGCGGCATCCGCGGCATTCTCGACATATTCGGCCACGGTGAACATGTCGAATTGCTGCGCCACGGAAACCAGCGCGCGGGTCAGCACCTGGTTGTCGGGATTGGTGTGAATGCCGCGAATGAACTGCCCGTCGATCTTGAGAATGTCGAAGTAGAAATCCCGCAGATAGCGGAATGAGGTCTGCCCGGACCCGAAATCGTCGAGCGCGAAACTGACGCCCTTCTTCTGGATACGGGCCATGAAGCCGGTGACAAGCTCGGGCACGGTCATCGCCGAACTTTCGGTTATTTCGAGGATCAGCCGTTCGCCCACCGTGGGGTCGCGCCGCAAGCCGTGGCGCAACACGCGCATCCAGGGCTCATACCCGATCGAGCGGGCCGACATGTTGACCGAGAGCCGCAATGCAGGCTCTTCCGCCAGCACGCGCAGACCCTTTTCCAGCGCGATGCAATCGAGGGCACGGCCGGTTTCCGTCTCTTCCACGCGGCTGATGAACTCGCCCGCCGGAATGATTCGCCCGGTCTGGTCCTGCACCCGGATGAGCGCTTCGTAAAAGGCGACGCGATCGGGGCGCAACGCCTGAACAACCGGTTGGTAGGCAAGCATCACCCGCTTGCGTCTGACCGCCTCCTCGACCATCTGCATGACCGACCGGTCGCGGGTGGTGACCGCATAGCTGAGCGGGTCTTCGTGCCCGGGAGGGATATCGGCGAGTGTCTTGCGGGTGTGCCGCGGCATGCGTAGCTCCCTGCGTTTGGCGTTTCAACGAAGTGCAGTCTTGCGCCCCATTTGCTAAGACCGGGTTAAGCTCTGCATTTTCGGCAATTGTGCCTGAAAATGGCGGCAAACCTGGGGAGACGTGGCATGGAAAGATGTGGTTGGGCCGGGCCGGACGGGATCTATCTCGATTATCACGACACCGAATGGGGCGTGCCCGAATGGGACAGCCGGGCGCTTTGGGAAAAGCTTGTCCTCGACGGGTTCCAGGCCGGGTTGAGCTGGATCACGATACTGAAAAAGCGCGACAATTTCCGCGCCGCCTTTCAAGGGTTCGAGCCGCGGATCATCGCGGGCTGGGGCGAAGGCGATGTGGTGCGGCTGTTGTCCGATCCCGGTATCATCCGGCATCGCGGCAAGATCGAGGCCACGATCACCAACGCCCGCGCCTGGGCCGGGATCGAGGCGCAGGGTGGGTTCGACCGCTTCCTGTGGTCCTATGTCGACGGGAAGCCGATCCAGAACCATTGGAAAAGCCTGGCCGAGGTGCCCGCCGAAACCCCGCTGTCACGGCAAATCTCAAAGGATCTGAAAAAGGCCGGGTTCAAGTTCTGCGGTCCGACCATCACCTATGCCTTCATGCAGGCGGTGGGGATGGTCAACGACCACCTCGTCACCTGTCCGCGCCACGCGCCATGTGCCGCGCTCGGCCAGGTCGGAATTTGAGACAAATTCCGATCCGAATTCCGCGACGGAATTCGAACCGTTTTCTTTGAAAGAAAACGGCGCCTCAATCGTCGGGGCGTGCCAGCGTGAAGGTCTCGGTCACCACAGCGTAGTCGCGGTATCCCAGCCGCGCCAAGGGGGTGAAACGGGTGATGTCGAACAGGCCCTCGACAAGGCAGTCGTCGCGCATGTGAATGCCCGTCACCCTGCCGAAACAGACCGCGTTCGCCGCGCCCTCCAGTTCGACGATCCGGGTCATCCGGCATTCCATCGCCGCGGGCGCGTTTTTGACGTGGGCGCAAGGGATGGTCTCGCACTCGGCCCGTTCAAGCCCGGCGTGGTCGAACTCGGAAACCCCTGCGGGCAGGGTCTGCGAGCTTGCATTCATCGCATCCGTCATCGCCTGCGCCACGATATTGACGCAGAACACGCCGGTTTCGCGGATGTTGGCAAGGCTGTCCTTGGTCCCGTCGCGGTCTTCCTTGGTGCCGGTGCTGGCGAACATCACCTGTGGCGGCGTATAGGCGCAGCCATTGAAGAACGAATAGGGCGCGAGATTGTCCAGCCCGTCCGCGCCCCGGGTCGAGATCCAGCCGATTGGCCGCGGCACGATCAGGGCGTTGAACGGGTTGTGCGGCAAGCCGTGGCCGTCTTCGGGTCGATAGAACATGGGGCGCCTTTCCTTATCCAATTGCTCCGTCTCTACCTGCGTGCTAGGGGCGATTCCACCCCAAGAACGAGGATTGAGCGGTGTTCGAGCTGACCCCCGAAGGTGCAGAGGACTGGTGGGAGGTCGAAGCGCTCTATGACCTGTGTTTCGGTCCGGCGCGAACGGCACTGTCCTCCTATCGCCTGCGCGAGCGGGTCGAGCCGGTCGCGGGCCTGTCACTGGTGGCGCGTGATCCCGATGGGCTTGTCGGCGGGGCGATCCGGTATTGGTCGGTGCGGATCGTGGCCGGGGCGGGCAGGGTGCACCCCGCGCTTCTGCTCGGGCCGGTGGCGGTGCATCCCACGCACCAGGGTGAAGGGCTGGGCGGCGTTCTGATCCGCGACAGCCTCGATATCGCGGCGCGGCATGGCTGGCCGCGCGTGATGCTGGTGGGGGATGCGCCCTATTATGCGCGGTTCGGTTTCGGCCGGCTCGGCGGGGTCAAGATGCCCCCGCCGACCAATCCCGAGCGCGTGCTGGGGCGCGCCCTCGTGCCCGGCGCCTGGGACGGCATCTCGGGTCAGGTCATGCGCGAGACTTGATTTCGTGCCGCTTCCTGCCAATCTCTGACAGGCAGCAACATGAAGGTCCTCCATGGAAATCCTCGACGCCCCGCCCGCCGAACCCGATGTCGAGGCCGCGCTCGACGCGCTGGCCCGTCGCTATCGCGGGGCCGGGGGGCCGGGTCTGAAATTGCTCAACCTCATCGGCGGGCAGGCCGAAAACCTGCTCGACAGGTTGCCCACAGCCGTTCGCAGCCAGCTTGACACGCGCACCGAGGCCGCGCTGCATGCCGCGCTGCGCGCCGCGTCTCACTCGCGCCGCAATGTCCGGGATCAGCCGGGATGGCTCAACACCGCCGTCACCACCGCGATGGGGGCGGCGGGTGGCTTTGGCGGGCTGCCGACGGCGCTGGCGGAGTTGCCGGTCACGACCACCGTGCTGTTGCGGGTGATCCAGGGCATCGCCATCGAACATGGCTTCGACGCGGAGGAGGAGGGTGTGAAATTCGACTGCGTCCGCGTGTTTGCCGCCGCCGGGCCGCTCGAAGCCGATGACGGTGCCGATCTGGCCTTCATCTCGACCCGGATGGTCGTGACGGGGCAGGCGGTGCAATCGCTGATCGTGCGGGTTGCGCCGCGCCTCGCCACCGTGCTTGGCCAGAAGCTGGCCGCGCAGACCGTGCCGGTTCTGGGGGCCGTGGCCGGGGCGGCGACCAATTATGCCTATACAAGCTATTACCAGGAAATGGCCCATGTCCATTTCGGGCTGCGGCGCCTCGCGATCCACGCCGATCGCGACCATGCCGAGCTGCTCGAAGCCTTGCGCGAACGTGTCGAGAAAGCGTCGGTCAAACGGGCGGGGTAGGATGGTCGCAAGTCGAAGCGAGCTGGATTCTATCGCCCGGAACAGCGGCAAAGCCGCCCGGGCAGCACACGGCCGCCCCCCGGCCGGGTGATTTTGATGGGTTGTGCGCCGTTCTGGGCTAGGGATGACTTTGCAGGATAAAGTGCACGAGGCTGATGCGGCGAGCACCCGACCGCGGCCGTGTACTGCCCTCTCGTCCGGCATCAGGCGAATCCAATCAGGCTATAACCTCAGGCCGGTATCCCGCCGTTGTCCCGCAGATAGTCCACCACCGCAGGACGCACCGATTGGTCGCCGCGTTCACGTGCGGCATGAATGACCGCGCGCAGCTCGGCCAGGTCGGTGCGCCGGATCGCGTGTTTCACCGGCCCGATCGAGGCCGGCCGCATCGACAGGCAGCGCAGACCGATGGCCGCCAGGCACAGCGCCTCGACCGGTCGCCCGGCATCCTCGCCACAGAAACTCAGCGGCGTGTCGGTCGTCGCGCAGCGCTCCACGATCTGTTCGATCAGGCTCAGGAAGCTGACATTGAGCGTGTCATAGCGCTTGCGCACCCGTTCATTCTCGCGGTCGGCGGCGAAGAAGAACTGCTTGAGATCGTTGCCCCCGATCGACAGGAAACCGACGTCGCGAAAGAACTTGTCGGGCGCGAAGGCGAGGCTGGGTGTTTCCAGCATCGCGCCCACTTCCAGCACTTCGGGCAGCGCATGACCAAGGATCCGCTCGCGTTCCAGCGCCTTGTCCATCTCGGCACAGGCCGCGTCATATTCCTCGCGCTGGGCGACAAAGGGAAACATCACCGCCAGCGGCCGCCCCGCCGCGGCCCGCAACAGCGCCTGCAACTGCATCCGCATGATCCCCGGCTTGTCCAGCCCCACCCGGATCGCGCGCCAGCCCATCGCCGGGTTGGGTTCGTCCTGCGCCGTCATGTAGGGCAAGACCTTGTCCGAGCCGATATCGAGCGTGCGAAACACCACCCGCTTGCCCTGTGCCGCATCCAGCACCCGGGCATAAAGCGCCGACAACTCGCCGCGCTTGGGCATCTGGGTGCGCACGAGAAACTGCAATTCGGTGCGAAACAGGCCCACGCCCTCGGCCCCGGACCCGGCGAGTGAGGGCAGATCGGCCATCAGCCCCGCGTTCATGTGCATGGCCACGGCCACACCATCGCGGCTGTACGCGGGCTTGTCACGGATCGAGGCATAGCGTTCCAGCGCTTCGACCTGCATCGCCATCTTGTCGCGAAAGGCGCTGACCACGGTTTCATCGGGGCGCAGATGCACCAGCCCCTGTTCGCCATCGACCATGATCTGATCGCCGTTGAGCGCCTCGGTCGTGACCCGCTCGGCATGAATGATCAGCGGAATGGCCAATGCGCGCGCGACAATCGCGGCGTGCGATCCGACCGATCCTTCCTCCAGCACGATGCCCTTGAGGCTGCGGCCGTAATCGAGCAGTTCCGCCGGCCCGATGTTGCGCGCCACCAGAACCGGATCGGCGGGCATTTCGGCGCCGGTGTCCCGGCCTTGTCCGGTGAGGATGCGCAGCAGACGGTTGGAAAGATCATCGAGATCGTGCAGCCGCTCGCGCAGATAGGGGTCGTTGACCTGCCCCATCCGCGCCCGCGCGGTCGATTGCTCCTTTTCCACCGCCGCCTCGGCCGACAGGCCGCGGGCGATGTCCTCTTCCATCCGGCGCAGCCAGCCCTTGGAATTGGCGAACATGCGATAGGCTTCGAGCACCTGAAGCTGTTCCTTGTCACCGCCGCGCGCGCCGTCCAGCATCTGATCGACGCTCACGCGCAGCCGGTCCACGGCCTCGCGCAGGCGCTCCAACTCGCGATGCGGGTCCTCGGCGATGAGGTTGGTCACCACCACCCGTGGCTCGTGCAGCCAGACATGGCCCTCGGCCGCGCCCTCCTGGCCGACGCCGCCGCGAATCATCACCGCCTCGGTATGGCGCGCCCTGAGCGCGGCGCCTTCGCCCACGAAGGCGCCCAGTTCGGCCATCTCGGCAAGGACCATCGCCACCACTTCCAGGGCCTCGATCTCGTCCTCCGAAAACTCGCGCTTGGATTTCGACTGGACGACCAGCACGCCGAGCTTTTCGCCGAGCCGCTGGATCGGCACGCCCAGGAAGGACGAGAACACCTCTTCGCCGGTTTCCGGCATATAGCGGAAGCCGCGCTCGGCAGGCGCATCGGCGGTGTTCATGACCCGCCCCGTGCGCGCGACCCGGCCCACCAGCCCTTCGCCCAGCCGCATCCGCGTCTGGTGCACCGAATCGGGGTTGAGACCCTCGGTCGCGCAGAGCTCCAGCGTGTCCTTGTCGCGAAACAGGTAGACCGAACAGACCTCGCAATGCATTTCCTCGGCGATCAGGCCGGTGATCTTGTCGAGCCGCGCCTGTCCGGCGCTGTCCTCGGCCATGACATTGCGCAACCGGCCAAGCATCTGCCGACTGTCGGTCACACTCGCATCGCTCATGGAGTTTCGTCCCCCCGGGTTCCTGACGATCTTGCGTCCGAACCCGACCTTACACCACACACCCCCCATGAGGGAAACGGGAAACTGGACCCGGCAGGTCGGATTTCGCGCAAAAGTTGTGTCCCGTCAGCGCGCCTTTTGTGCATCTGATGCCGCAAGAGGCACGGTCTCAACATCGTCGTTACACTGGCGCCGGACGCTCAGCCGGCTTTCTCCAGTTCGAAGGCATCATGCAGCGCCTGCACGGCCAGTTCCATGTATTTACGGTCGATCAACACGCTGATCTTGATTTCCGAAGTGGCGATGACCTTGATGTTGATCCCCTCGTCGCTGAGCGTCTTGAACATCCTGGCGGCGACGCCCGACTGGCTGCGCATTCCGATCCCCACGGCGCTGACCTTGGCCACGTCGGTATCCGCGATCAGGTCGTGGAAATTGATCTCGCCGCGCGCCTTGGCGGCGTGCAGCGCCTTTTCCGCCCGCGTCACCTGATCGGTGGGGCAGGAAAAGGTCATGTCGGTGCGCCCCTCCTCGGAAATGTTCTGGATGATCATGTCCACGTTCACCCCCGCCTCGCTCAGCGGGCCGAAGATGGCCGCCGCGATGCCGGGGCGGTCAGCGACCGAAACCAGCGTCATCTTGGCCTCGTCGCGGCTGTAGGCGATCCCATTGACGACTTTCGATTCCATGATGTCCTCCTCGGCACAGACCAGCGTGCCCGCCGTGTCCGATTGTTCCTCGAAACTGCTCAGCACCCGCAGCTTCACATTGTAGCGCATGGCCAGTTCGACCGAACGGGTCTGCAGCACCTTGGCCCCCAGCGAGGCCAGTTCCAGCATTTCCTCGAACGCGATCCGATCAAGCTTGCGCGCCTTGTCACAGATCCGCGGATCGGTGGTATAGACCCCGTCCACATCGGTATAGATATCGCAGCGCTCGGCCTCGAACGCGGCGGCAAAGGCCACCGCGGTGGTGTCGCTTCCGCCCCGGCCGAGCGTGGTGATGCGGCCCTCGGGGCTGATCCCCTGGAAGCCCGCCACGACGGCCACGCGCATTCCTTCGGCGAACTTGGCGCGGATGTTGTCAGGCGGAATGTCCTCGATCCGGGCCTGACTGTGTGCGTTCGTGGTCTTCAGCGGCACCTGCCAGCCCTGCCAACTGCGCGCCGGCACGTCCATCTCCTGAAGCGTCAGCGCCATCAGCCCGGCGGTCACGTTCTCGCCCGAACTGACCACCGCGTCATACTCGCGCGCATCGTAAAGCGGCGAGGTCTCGTCGACATAGCCCACGAGCCTGTTGGTCTCGCCGGCCATGGCCGAGACGATGACGATCACGTCATGACCCTTGGCCACCTCGACGCCCACGCGCTTGGCGGCCCGGCGGATGCGGTCCAGCGTGGCGACCGAGGTGCCGCCGAATTTCATCACGAGAACCGGCATCGCCCCTCCCCATCATTCGCGTTGCGCGCGGTGTATGACGGACCGGCCCCAAGGGCAAGATGGCTTGGCCCGGGCAAGCAGGTTGCGGCATATGCGCCCGATGGAATGTCAAGACCCTCCTGCGCTGGAAGGATTGATCCAGATCAAGGCCGTCCCCGTGCGAGAAGATGCATCGCGGAATCACGAACAACCAGTCCGGGACATGAGCAATGACATATCACAGATCGCCCCTCACCCGACGCGCCGCCCTCGTAACCGGGGTGGCCGCGCTCGCAATGCCGATGGTGCTGCGCGCGGGAACGCAGCGCCTCACGCGGCTGGTGCTGCAAACGCCCGGCTCGGGGCCCGGAATCCTGTTGGCGCATGCCCGCGCCATCGGTGCCTTCGACAGCTTTGCCGATACGGTCGATCTGCCGATCTGGTCCGGGTTCGACCAGATGCGCGCGGGTTTCGTCTCGGGCAAGGTGCCGGTAACGGTCATGCCGACCCAGGGCGCGGCCAGCCTTTACAATCGCGGCTTTGGCCTGCGCATGATCGCCACGCTGACCGACGGGCATTGCGGGCTTGTCGCGCGCGACATCGCGGGCTGCGACATCGCCGATCTGCGCGGTAAACGCGTGGCCCTGTCGGGCATCAACGGCTTTACCGGCCACATGATGCGCCTTGGCCTGCGCGCGGCCGGAGTCGGCCCTGACGCGCTGGAACTGCTCCCGGCGGCGACCCATATGGAAGCCGGTCAGCTTCTGCTGGCCGGGCGGGCCGACGCCGCCCTGATCGCTGAACCGGCGGCCACGGCCGTGCTGCGCCGCGCGCGCGCCACGGGGAGCAATGGGCAGGGGCTGCACCGTGGCGTGCAGATGAAAGAGGTGCTGGGCCGGATCACCGGCTTGAGGCCGGTCCTGCCGCAGGCTTGCCTGGCCATTCGCAGCGATCACGCGGCCGATCATCCATGGCTGGCCGGGGCGCTGAATGACGCGCTGGCACGAGCGACGGCCTCGCTCAATGCCGATCCGGGCGCGGCGGCGGCGCATGCGGGCGCGTTTCTCGACCGGGCGCCGGGGCTTCTGGAAGAGGCGATCCCCTTTGCCAGCATCTCGGTGCGCGCCGCCTCGCAGGCCAGACCCGAGGTCGAGGCCCTCTACAATGCGCTGTTGGCCGCCGATCCGGGGATCATCGGCGGGCGGTTGCCGGATGATGCGCTCTATGCGCTTTGATCCGGGCCTCATCCGCGCGCGGCAACGTGAGCGCCTTGCGGAATGGGCCGACATGCTGCCCGTTCTGGCCGGGCGCGCAGCGTGGCGGATCGGCCCGCCGCTCATCGGCATCGCGCTCTTTCTCGCGCTCTGGCAGGCGGCGCATTTGCAGTACGGCGCGTTCATCCTGCCCTCGCCATGGCAGACGGTGGCGGCCACCGTCACCGCGCTTTCGGGGCTGGCCGGCTGGGCCGCTCTGGGCGCCACGCTGGCGCGGGTGCTGCTCGCGCTCGGGCTTTCGGTGGTGATCGGTGGCGGGCTTGGCCTGCTTTCGGGCTATGTCGCGGTGATCCGCGCGATACTTGCGCCCGTGGCGATCATACTTTTGGGTATGCCCGCCACCGCCTGGGTCATCCTGACGATGATCTGGTTTGGTCCCTCGCACGGGGCGATCCTCTTTACCATCGCCATTGTCACCGGGCCGATCCTCTATATCGGCACGGTCGATGCGGTGCGCGGCCGCGACCGGCGGCTCGAAGACATGGCCGCGAGTTTCGGCGCCTCCGCGCTGGCCCGGTTTCACCGCGTCGCCCTGCGCCAGATCCTCGCGGCGCTGGGCCCGGTCATCGGCATCGCGCTGGCGCTGGGCTTCAAGGTGGCGATCATGGCCGAACTGGTGACCAATGTCGCGGGCCTCGGCGCCGAGATGGCCCGCGCCCGCGCGCAGATGGATATCGACATGGCACTGGCCAATGTCGCGCTGGCGGTCATCGGCCTGTTGCTGATCGAACACCTGCTGATCCGCCCGTTGCAGAGCCGCACCGGCCATTGGCAAAGGCCGGACGGATGAGCGGCCTGACCCTCGCCACGATCAGCCACGCCTTTGCCGGGCGGCGCGTGCTTGATACCGTGTCGCTGGTGATCCGGCCCGGCGAGTTGGTGGCCCTCGTTGGCCCTTCGGGCAGCGGCAAGAGCACGCTCGCGGCGATCGCGGGCGGTGTCCTGAAACCCGATCGGGGGCGGATCATGCGCCGCTATGCACGCCACGGCATGGTGTTTCAGCAAGCGCGCCTGCTGCCCTGGGCCGATGCGCGCGACAACATCGGCTTTCCGCTGCAACTCGCCGGAATGGGCGCCGAGCGGATCGCGGCGCGGGTTCAGGCGGCGGCCGAGGCCGTTGCGCTTCGGCCCGACGACCTGTCGAAACGTCCCGATGCGCTTTCGGGCGGGATGCGCGCGCGGGTCGCCATCGCCCGGGCGCTCGTGGTCGAGCCGGATTTCCTGGTCTTCGACGAGCCCTTTGCGGCGCTGGACCCGGCCTTGCGCCGCCGCATGCAGGATCTCGTTCTGTCGCTGTCCGGGGCGCGCGGGTTCGGCGGGCTTTTCATCACGCATGACCTGTTCGAGGCCGCCCGCCTGGCCCATCGCATCGCGGTGCTCGACCGGCAGGGCAGGGGGATCACCGGCAGCCTCACCCCGCCCGGGGCACCCGGCACGCGCAGCGAAGCCACGATCTTCGGGTTCGTCGAGAAAACGCGGGATGATCCGCTGCTGCGCGATCTCGTCAATGTCGATGAACGGGCGCTCCCGCTGGAAGGCGCCTGCGACATATCCGGATTCCGCAGGTGCTGTTGAGGCCCTGCATCCCGTGCGGCGCGCGCGCCATCAGAACGGATGCGTCCGCCCGTCCCATGTGAGGAACTCGCCCGTCGTGGCAAGCGAGAGGTCGTCGAAACGCGCCGCGAGCCCAGTAGCGGCCTCGTCCACGGTGATCTCGGCCGGTGATCCGCCCATATCCGTGCGCACCCAGCCGGGATGATAGATGCCCACCGCGATGCCCGACGCCTTGAGGTCGGTCGCAAGATTGCGCCCGAGGTTGAGCGCTGCCGCCTTCGATGCGCGATAGATATAAGAACCGCCGGGTGCTCGCGTGTCGCTGCCCATCTGGCTTGAAATGATGGCGATCTTGGCGCTGTCGGCCATTTTCAGATTGCGCAGCAACGCCTGTACGCCCATGAAAACGCCGGTCACGTTCACCGCGAAACTCTCCGCCCACATCTGGGGCGGATAGCCCCCGTCGAGATCCTGCCCCTTGTCGAGGAAAACCCCCGCGTTGCAGACCAGCAGATCGACCGCTTGCCCGTCGAGCCGCGTGGCCAGCACCCGATGCGACGCCGGATCGGCCACGTCGAGCCGGTGCCCGGTCGAACCGTCCCGCGACGTCCCCGACACGCGCGCGCCGCGCGCCTCGTATTCCTGCGCCAGGGCGCGCCCCACGCCACGGTTGGCCCCGGTGATCACGACATGCATGGCGTTGACCTCTTGTGTAGGGTGGGTGTCAACCCACCGCCCGTTTCAGTTGGATTTCCGCCCGGAGCGAAAGGGCAGCGGCGCCACCGGCACGCCATCCTCGATCAGGCGGCGGGCCTCTTCGGCGCGGGCCTCGCCATGGATCGGCCGTTCGGGTGCCGTACCGTCGTGAATGGCGCGCGCCTCGCGGGCGAATTCCATGCCCACGTAATCCGAATTCGCGTCGATATGCGCCCTGAGCGCGGCGAGTGCCTGTTCCGCCGGGCTTGCGGGCGCGCTGAGCGACCCCGCCTTGCCCACCTGCGCGGGGTCTCGTGCCGTGCTCACCCGTGGCGACATCACCGCCTTTTCGACATCCGCACCACCACAGACCGCACAGGCCAAGTGTCCCCCGGCCTTAAGTGTGTCGAACACTTCGGTCGACTGGAACCAGCTTTCGAAATCGTGGCCACCGGCACATTTGAGTGAAAACTTGATCATGTCACGCGGCTTCCCGAAACCCCTTACCTATTACATATACCGCCAGCGCCCCGGCGCAAGCTCCGGCTCAGGGCTTCAACAGCCCATGGTCGAAGCTGCGTAGGATATGCCCCAGTTCCGGCTCGCACACCTTGGCCGCCGCTTTCTTGGGCGAAAACCACTTGCGCCGACGCTGCCCGACCTCGGGATAGTCACGTGCAAGCGTCTTGACCCTTACCGGATAGACCATGGCGATGCAGGGCAATATGGTGCCGTCATCGAGTTCCTTGGGATAGGAGTAGATCCCGAGGCAATGCTCGACCGCCTTGCCCAGAACGCCGGCCTCTTCCCAGGCCTCCTGCAAGGCGGCCGCGCCGGGTGTCACGCCATGCATCGGCCAGCCCTTTGGCACGATCCAGCGCTTGCTGCCGCGACTGGTGATCAACAGGATCTCGGGCTTGCCGTTGTTCACGCGAAAACACAACGCCGCGAATTGCGTGCGCACATCGCTCTTGTGCGATGTCTTGAGCCTCAGGGGAAGTTGTCTCGTGTTATGCAGCGTCATCCTGCGCTGACCCATGCTTGATTGCCTCGTCCTGATCCTAACCGCTCCGCCGGGGGTTTTCCAGAAATTACCGCAGCGTCATCCGGTCGTGAACCGAAATCTGGCCATTTCCGCCCATCCGGCGGGCATATGTCGTGGTCAGATGCCCCGCTCAGACCGAATGCGCCCCATCGGCCAGCGTCTTGACAAAGCCCAGCACCTCGGCCGGCGTGTCGCCCCGGGCGATCCGGCTCACGATGGCGCTGCCGACCACGGCCCCGTCGGCCACCGCGGCGATCCGGGCCGCGGCCTCGGGTGTGGTGATGCCGAACCCCACCACCACCGGCAGGTTCCCCGCCGCCTTGATCCGCGCCACCTCGGGGGCCACGTCGCCCGCTTCGGCCTGCGCCGATCCGGTGATCCCGGTGATCGACACGTAATAGACGAAACCCGACGTGTTCTGCATCACCCGCGGAAGGCGCCTGTCATCGGTCGTCGGGGTGGCCAGCCGGATGAAGTTGAGCCCGGCCTTCTGCGCCGGGATGCACAGTTCCTCGTCCTCTTCGGGGGGCAGGTCCACGATGATCAGCCCGTCGATCCCGACCTCCTTGGCATCGGCCAGAAAGCGGTCGACCCCGCGCGAATAGATCGGGTTGTAATAGCCCATCATCACGATCGGCGTCTCGGTATCGGTCTCGCGAAACGCCCGTGCCATGTCGAGCGTCTTTTGCAAGGTCATGCCCTGTGCCAGCGCCCGTTGCCCCGCGACCTGGATCGTCGGGCCGTCCGCCATCGGGTCGGTGAAGGGCTGGCCCAGCTCGATGATGTCCACGCCCGCGCCGGGCAGCCCCTTCACGATCTCGAGCGAGGTGTCGTAATCGGGATCGCCCGCCATCACGTAGGCCACGAAGGCTTTCTTTCCCTCCGCCCTGAGCTTGGCGAATGTGGCGTCGATCCGTGTCATGCTGGCCCTCCCCGAGGATGCTGTCCGTTCGGGGCGGTTTGCAGAAATTCGGCGGGGAAATCAATCGCCATTGCGGCGGTGCGCGGCGCGTGCGGTGTTTTGCTCAGATGCACGGGCAGCGGGCAGGTTTTGGGACAAACCGCAAGAAACCATTTTGCGGCCGGGCTTCGAGGCCATATTCTGAACCGTGAATGAAAGGGAGGGCGCCTGATGGATCCGATCGTGCTGACCACCGAGATGATGGTCGTTCTCGGGGTTCTGGCGCTGACGGTGACGCTTTTCGTGACCGAGGTGTTTCGCATCGACGTCACCGCGATCCTGATGATGGTGCTGCTGGGGATGCTGAGCCAGTTTCCGGGTTTGGGCGGGCTGGCCGATGAGCGGCATCTTTTCGCGGGGTTTTCCTCCAACGCCGTGATCTCGATCATCGCGGTGATGATCATCGGCGCGGGGCTTGACCGGACCGGGCTGATGAGCAAGGTGGCGGCGGTGATCCTGCGCTATGGCGGGCGGACCGAGGCACGGATCATCCCGATCATCTCGGGCACGGTGGGGGTGATTTCGTCCTTCATGCAGAACGTGGGCGCGGCGGCGCTGTTTCTTCCGGTGGTCAGCCGGATTTCGGTGCGCACCGGGTTGCCACTGTCGCGCTTGCTGATGCCGATGGGGTTTTGCGCCATCCTGGGCGGGACGATGACGCTTGTCGGCTCATCGCCGCTGATCCTTCTCAACGACCTGATCCTGAGCGCCAACGAGACCCTGCCTGCATCGCAGCAGATGGAGCGGTTCGGCCTGTTTTCGGTCACGCCCGTGGGGCTGGCCCTCGTGGCCACCGGGATTCTCTATTTCATGCTGCTGGGGCGGTGGGTGCTGCCCAGCCGCGGCGCCAGCGATGACCGCACATCGGGGCAGGCGATGGGCGAGTATCTCAAGAAGACCTATGGCCTCAAATCCGACATCATCGAGGTGATCGTGCCAGCGGGCAACCTGCTCGAAGGTCAGGAATTTCGTGACATCATGCTGGCGCACAACCTTTACATCATCGGATCCTATCATGGCGGGCGGCGCTGGATGACGCCGCCGGTGGCGACCAAGATCCAGACGCCCTGCCGCCTGGCGGTATTGGGTCGCCGCCGGGTGGTCGAAGAGGTCGCGGGTTGGTATGGGCTCGAGGTGCTGGATGATCTCGACATTTTTGCCGACGATTTCGCACCGACCGTGACCGGGGTGGGCGAGGTCGTCGTGCCACCGGGCAGCGTCGTGATCGGCAAGACGCCGCTGGAACTGGCGTTGCGGCGGACCTATGGCCTGTCGCTTCTGGCGGTGCATCGGCAGGGAGAAACGCTGTCGCTGGTCGAGACCCGGGACCACGAGGCCGACGATATCCTGAACGTGCGCTTGCAGGAGGGTGACACGCTGGCGGTGTTCACCGCCTGGGACGCGCTGGCGCGGTTGGCGCGGGGGCGGGACTTCGTGGTGGTCACATCTGATTTTCCGCGCGAGGAACTGCGCCCGCAGAAAGTGGGTTGGGCGTTGTTCTTTTTCCTCGTGGCGCTGATTCTGGTCATTTTCAGCGATGTGCGGCTGTCGCTGGCGCTTCTGGTGGGGGCTGTGGGGATGATCGCGTCGCGGGTGCTGCGCATCGACGAAGCCTACAGGGCGGTCAGTTGGCAAACGGTGTTCCTGTTGGCGAGTCTCATTCCGCTGGGCCACGCCGTGCAGGCCACGGGCACGGCCGACTGGATCGCGCATCAGGTGCTGCGTTTGCTGGACGGCTGGCCGGTCTGGGCCTTGCAGGTCGGGATCGCGATCCTGGCCACGGTGTTCACGCTGGTCATGTCGAATGTGGGGGCCACGGTCCTGCTGGTGCCGCTGGCGGTGTCGATCGCGGTGGCGACGGGCGGCGATCCGGCGATATTCGCACTGACGGTGGCGATCTCGACCTCGAATTCCTTCCTGATCCCGACGCATCAGGTCAACGCGCTGATCATGGGGCCGGCGGGCTACAAGGTGGCCGATTTCGTGCGCTCGGGCGGAGTGATGACGGTTCTGTTCCTGATCGTGTCGATGGTGGTTCTGAACCTGCTTTACTGATGGATCACGCAGATAATCCGCCGAAACGGCCTCAGGGCTGCGGCACGATCAGCACCAGCCCGTCGAGATCGTCATCGGCCTCGATCTGGCAACTGAGGCGCGAGGTGGCGTGGCGCTCGGCCTCGGCCACGTCGAGCATCGCATCCTCGAAATCATCCGCGCCACCCGTTTGATCGAGCCATGCGTCATCGACATAGACATGGCAGGTCGCACAGGAGAGCGTGCCGCCGCATTCACCGATGATGCCGGGCACGTTGTTGTCCACGGCGGCCTGCATCATCGAGGTGCCGGGCTCGACCTCGGCGGTCTTTTCGCCGCCGTCGGGCAGTTTCCAGGTGACTTTCATGTATCCTCCCTTGGCTCAGACGAAATAGACGTAGAAATCGCGCAGCGCGTCGCCTTCGAGATCCCTGGTCTTTTTCACTTCCTTTTCCTTCATGTAGATGTGGTTGTCACACAGAAGCGGCCCCACCGCGGCGCAGAGCGCACTGTCGGCCTTCAGATCGGCAATTGCGCCGCGCAGGTCGATGGCGGTGCTTTCCTTGGCATCAGTGTTGTCGAACCCGTCGCCGGTCTCGATCGGGGGCAGGTCGTATCCATTCTCGACGCCCAGCCGCGCGGCCTGAAGCACGGCGGCCGTGGCGGTATAGGGGTTGGCGCTGGCATCGGCCATGCGGTGTTCGAGCCGGGCCTTGGCGCCGCCTTCGGAGGATATGCGCGTGGTGACGTTGCGGTGATCGCCGCCCCAGTTCTGCCAGAACCCCGAAAGCGAACCGGGTTGAAGCCGCTGATAGGAATTCGCGGTCGGCGCGATGAGGCCCGCAAGCCCCTTGTGATGATGCAGAAGACCGGCAAGGCATCCGCGCGCCAGATCGTTCATGTGCTCGGGCCCGCCGCGCGGACCGGCGGAGAGCGCGTTGCCGCCATCCTCTTCGGTGAAGGAAAAGTTGACATGCATGCCCGAGCCGCCGGCCTCGGCAATGGGTTTGGGCATGAAGCTCAGGATCACACCGTGTTCGAGCGCGATCTCGCGCGCCATGAGGCGGAACAGGACGATATCGTCCACCGCCTTGACCGCGTCGTCAAAGGTCAGCACGTATTCGAATTGCGGGCTGTCGAACTCGGCGGTGATCATTTCGAGGTGAAACCCCAGCTGCTCGGCCATGTCCCAGATCGCATCGTTGAAGCGCAGCGGGTCGGTCATCGGCCCGGTGCCGTAAACCACGCCGCCGGGCGCGTCATAGGGGGCAAGGCGGCCCTCTTCGTCGGCCTGCAGGGCAAAGCATTCCAGTTCGATCCCGACCTTGGGGTTGAGCCCGCGCTTGCGCCAGTCGGCCACCGCGCGCTTCAATGCCCCGCGCGGGCAGAGCGGCAGCGGCTCGCCCGCGTCGTCGAAAAGGTCGCCGATCACGATCTGCGTGCGCTCGTCCCAGCTCTGGCGGATCTCGTCATGGCGCCAGCGCAGTTCCATGTCGGGCAGGCCCTGCATCATCATCGCGCCCGGCGCGTCGAGCAGATCCTTGTCGTAATGCACACCGAAGGTCGAGCGGCAGAAGCGGGTGCCGGAATCGGCGATTTTTGTGTGCGGGAGGTATTTGCCGCGGATGATCGACAGGTGATCGCAGAATATCGCGCGCAGGCGGTCTTGCATGGTGGTCTCCCTGGTCTGGCCTGCCTTTTACGCGCGGGTGATCCGCACCGGCAGCTTCTTGATCCCGCCCACGAAATTCGAGCGGAGGAATTCGTGGTCGCCGTCAGCCTGAACCGATTTGATGCGTTTGGCCAGTTCCTGAAACAAGACCCGCACTTCGAGCCGCGCGAGCCACATGCCCAGACAGACATGCGGGCCACCCTGGCCGAAACTCAGGTGCTTGTTGGGGCTGCGAAAGAGATTCACGCGGAACGGGTCGTCGAACGCGGCCTCGTCGCGATTGGCCGAGATCCACCAGAACAGCACCTTGTCGCCTTCGCGGACCTTTTTCCCATGAATTTCATGATCTTGCAGCGCGGTGCGTCGGAAATAGAGCGCGGGCGTGGCCCAGCGGATGATCTCATCCGGAGCCGTGTCCCAGATGTCGCCACCCGCCTGCATATGTTCAAGGAGTTCGGGCTGGTGGCACATGGCCTGGATGCCCGCGGCGATGGAATAGCGCGTGGTGTCGTTGCCCGCCGCCACCAGCAGGCAGAAGAAGTTGCGAAACTCCTCTTCGGTGATCACGCTGCCGTCCCTGGCGGGCTGGCGGATCATGTGCAGCACGCCGGACGTGTCGCCGGACGCTTCCTTCTCGGCCATGAGTTTCCTGGCATATTGGAAAAGCTCCGCCCCGGCGGGTGAGTTGAAGGGCATCATGCGAAACTCGTCCGTGGTCATCTGATCGAGCACGTGATCGGTGAAATCCGGGTCGGTATTGGCAATGAGCGCATCGCCCTTTTCCACGAGCCACGGCAGATCCGCGTCTGGCAGGCCGAGGATGCGGCCCAGCATCCGCATCGGCAACTGCCGGGCGATCTCTTTCGTTGCGTCAAAGCTGTCCCGGGCGAGCGCCTGGTCAAGGATTTCGTCACAGAGTTTGCGGATATCCTCTTCAAAGGCGGCGATCACGGGTTTGGAGAATGCCTTGGCGACCTTGATCCGGGTCATCATGTGCTCGGGCGGGTCGGTCTCCTGAAAGGTGCGGCGGGCGAGGTATTCCTCGTAGCTCTGATCCTCCATCCGGATACCGCGTGCCGAGGAAAAGACGGCGGTGTTGCGGTTCATCTCGGTGATGTCGGCGTTGCGGGTGATCGACCAGAAATCCTCGCCCTGGTCATAGGCGGTCCAGTGTACCGGATCGTCGCGGCGCAGGCGCGCAAAGGTGTTGTGCGGCGCGCCGCGCGCGAAGCTGTCGTGGCTGGTGAGGTCGGCATGGCCGTCATCGGTCGGGGTCCAGATGGTCATTTTCGGCGCCTCCCGCGGTGGATTCGTGTTGTTGTGATGTTAAGTATATTGTAAAGAACAGTAAATATGCAAAGGAAATCGGCCATGCGCATCGCGATCCTGATGACCAATACCGACGAGAGCGATTTTGCCCATCGCTGGCCCAGGGATGGCGAGAAGTTTCCCGCGATGATGTGGCGGGTCAGGCCGGATTGGGCGTTCGTGGTCTACCCGGTCAAGGACGGGGTGTTTCCCGACACGCTTGAGGGGATCGACGGGGTGATGATCACCGGCTCGCCGGCCTCGGTCAATTCGGGGGCGGAGTGGGTGGCGCGGCTGGAAGCGCTGGTGCGCGAGATCATCGCGGCGGGCATTCCGCTTTTCGGGGCCTGTTTCGGGCACCAGGTGATCGCCACCGCGCTGGGCGGCAAGGTGGGGGCGAACCCGGGCGGCTGGGTCTTTGGGCAGGTCGAGGCGGAATTCACCGATGGGCGGAAAATGCCGATCTACTCCAGCCATTCCGAACAGGTCGTGCAGCTGCCCGAAGGGGCGGAGGTGATCGCCACCGGGCCGGGCTGCGCGGTGGCCGGGTTCGTGGTGGGCGATGGCGTGATGACGACGCAATACCACCCCGAGATGGAGCCGGAATTCGTCGCGGCGCTGATCGAGGAACTGGCCGATGAGCTTGGCCCCGAGATCACGGCACGGGCGCGCGCGACACTGAGCACAGCACCAGACATGGCTGATACGGCCGAGTGGATTGCGCAATTTCTTGAACAAAACAAGCGTCCTGCCAGGTGATCCTCAGGCGAGCGCGGCGAGCAGGTCCATCGCGGTCACATGATCAAAGCTGACATGCAGGGCCATCGCCTCTTCGGCCTCGGCGGCGCGGCGGCTGGCGATCAGCTTGGCGATTTCGCGATGCTCGCGCGCCGATGTCTCGATCACGCCGGCATAGTGATAACGCGCGCGGTAATAGGCCATGAGCTTGCGCGCGTTGGTCTTGATCATGTCGAGCAGGAACGGGTTTCCAGCCGCTTCGGCGACGCTGCGGTGAAAGTCGAGATTGAGTTGATAATAGTGATCGGGCTCCGCGTCGCCATGGGTGGCGGCGTGGGCCTCGCAGGCCGCGGTGGCGGCCTCGAGGGTGCGTGCATGGGATTTCGACAGCCGCCGCGCGGCGAGCCCCGCAGCCTGGCCTTCGAGCTTGGCGTGGACTTCGAGAATCGCGAGGAATTCCTCGAGCGTGGGGCGAAAGACGGTGGCGCCCTTGCGCGGGTGGCGGGTGATGAGACCGGCGGTTTCGAGCTGGATCATCGCTTCGCGGACGGGGGTGCGCGAGACGCCGTGGGCGTCGATCAGGGCCTGTTCCTCGATCGAATCACCGGGGTTGAGATGGCCCGTGTCGATATCCGCGAGCACCGCGGAGATGATGGTTTCGGTCTGGCCTGCCATGGAAATTCTGACCCTTTGCGCGCGGAAATGCCTCCAGTCTAGGCTTTTACGTATATTTATGGAAGGGCTGCGCGCGGTGGGGTTAACGCCGGTTCTGCGGCGCCGGACAGGGGGGTGACATGCGTATGACTCCCGGCTGCCGCCCGGCTGCCGGGTAATTCTTGCCAAAGGATGAACGCCAGAGGTTAACGCAGCGTGCGCCGCTCAGCCCCTTGCGCGCCAGCGGGCGATGGTCTCGCGGGCGCTGCGCACCAGCATCAGCACGTCGATCCCGACGGCCAGGAACTGCGAGCCCCAGTCGGCATATTGCTGCGCCACGCCGTCATCCACGGCGAGGATGCCGGGCGCCTTGTCGGAGGCCTTGATGCGGGCAAGGGCGTCGCGGATCGCCTCTTGCACCTCGGGGGCGCCGGCATTGCCCGGATGGCCCATATCGGCCGAGAGGTCGGCCGGGCCGATGAACACCCCGTCCACACCCTCGACCTGGAGGATCGAATCGAGGTTCTCGAGACCCTTCGCCGTTTCGACCTGCAGCAAGAGGCAGACCTGATCATTGGCGGTGGCCACGTAGTCGGCGATCGCGCCGAAACGGGTGGCCCGGGCACCGGCGCCGCCCATGCCGCGATTGCCCTCGGGAGGGTAGCGCATGGCGCGGGCCAGATCGGCGGCCTGATCGGCGGTTTCCACCAGCGGCACGAGGATGGTCTGGCAGCCGGTATCGAGCACCTGCTTGATGATCCAGTCGCGCCCGATCGGGATGCGCACGACCGCCTCGGAATGCTCGTGTTGCAGCACCTGGACCTGCCCTGAGATGGTTTGCAGATCGTTGGGCGCGTGTTCGCCGTCGATCACCAACCAGTCAAACCCGGCGCTGGCCAGCATTTCGGTGGCGTAAGGATCGGCGAAGCTGGCCCAGCAGCCATATTGCATCTTGCCCTCTTTCAGGGCGGCCTTGAAACGGTTCACGGGGGCGGGCATGGTTACTCCTTCAGTGTGGCGGCGATCTCGGTGATCACGTCAAAGGCGGCGGCGACATCCGCTTCGGTGGCGTCGAACTGACCGGCCTGGAAGCGGATGACGAGCGCGCCGCCCGTGCGGGTCTGGGTCAGGTAGATGCGGCCATCGTCGTTGATCGCATTCACCAGCGCAAGGTTGAGCGCGTCCGGGTCGGTCGTGCCCTCGGGCGCGTAGCGGAAGGTGAAGAGCGACAGGACCGGCTCGGTCACGATCTCGAAGCCGGGTGTGGCGCGCAGCCGTTCGGCGAGCGCCTCGGACCAGGCGACATGGTTGCGGATGCGGTCGCGCAGGCCTGAAAGGCCATGGGCGCGGATCAGGAACCAGAGCTTCAGGGCGCGAAACCGCCGCCCCAGCGGCACCGACCATTCCGAATAGTTGATGATCCCGTCGGCGCCATGGGTCTTGAGGTATTCGGGCTGGATCGAAAGGGTGCGGGTCAGATCCTCGGGCGATTTCACGAAATGGGCCGAAAGGTCGAACTGCGTGCCCAGCCATTTATGGGGGTTCAGGACCACGCTGTCGGCGCGCTCCACCCCGGCCCAGAGGCTGCGAAACTCGGGCACGATCATCGCCGCGCCGGCCCAGGCCGCATCGACATGGATGAACAGCCCGTGGTCTTTGGCCACGTCACAGGTGGCGGAAATGTCGTCGCAAGCGCCGGTGCCGGTGCCGCCGGTGCAGGCGATGATGCCTGCGGGCCGGTATCCGGCGGCGAGGTCGGCGCGGATCGCGGCGTCGAGCGCGGCGGTGTCCATTGCGCGCAGGGGGCCGGTCGTGGGGATGCGCACGAGGTTTTCCTGCCCGATGCCGGAAATCCAGATCGCGCGGTCGATGGATGTATGCACCTCGGCACTGGCATAGACGCGCAGCCGGGGCTGGCCGGAAATCCCCGCTTGGTTGCCCTGCCAGCCGAGCGCGCGTTCGCGCAGGGTCAGCATCGCGGCCAGCGTGGCCGATGAGGCCGAATCCTGGATGACGCCGTGAAAGGCGTCGGGCAGGTCGATGGCCTGGCGGAGCCAGTCCATCATCCGGGTTTCCATCTCGGTCGCCGCCGGAGAGGTCTGCCAGAGCATGCATTGCGGGGCCATGACGGTGACGATCTGATCGGCCAGCACAGAGGCCGGGGCCGCGTTCGAGGGGAAATAGGCGAAGAAGCGCGGGTGCTGCCAATGGGTCATGCCGGGCATGACGATGCGTTCGAAATCGGCGATCACATCGTCAAGCGGCTGCGGCTCTTCCGGGGGGCTTTGCGGCAGTTGGGCGGCGATCTCGCCGGGTTTCGTTCGCGCGCGCACCGGGCGGTCGCGCAGCCCGGCGTGATAGCGCGCGGCCCAGTCGCCCAACCATGTGCCCCATTTGGGAAAATCGCTCCAGCGCATCCGGTCGACTCCATACAAGTTAATGTGTTAACAATATCAGGCCGAACCTGGCCCGACAAGACAGGAGACACAGGAGACCGCGCCCGAGGGGGATTTGCAATAGCGGTGGATTTCGCGTTCTGACGCAGCGGCACGCGGGTGGCATGGTCTTGCAGCCCGGAGGATGGCGCGCTACCGCTGGCCTGTTGCTTTGTGAACGGATTGTCCCATGGCCGCCCCTGCCGCGCCCGATATGCCCGCGCGCACCCCGCCCCGATTGCTGACCCTGATCCTGTTGACCGGGCTCAGCGTTCTGGCGCTCAACATGTTCCTGCCGTCGATGCCCAAGATCGCGGCGGAGTTCGAGGCCGACTATGCGCTGGTGTCGCTGGCGCTGGGCGGATACCTCGCGATGTCGGCGCTGTTGCAGATGATCCTTGGCCCCTTAAGCGACCGGATCGGGCGGCGGCCGGTGATGCTGGGCGGTGTCGCGGTCTTTGCGCTGGCCTCGGTGGGCTGTGCGCTGGCGGGAAATGTCTGGGTTTTCCTCGGGTTCCGGATGCTGCAATGCGGGGTCGGCGTCGGCATGGTGCTGAGCCGCGCGGTGATCCGCGACATGTGCCCGCCCGAGGAGGCGGCGCGGCTTTTGGGCGTGGTGGGCACGGCGATGGCGCTGGCGCCGCTGATGGGGCCGGTGATCGGCGGGGTGCTGGACGAGCTGTTTGGCTGGCGCATGAGTTTCTGGCTGTTCATGGCGCTGGGCGCCGTGCTCACCTGGCTGGTCTGGTCGGATATGGGCGAGACCAACCTGGCCCCTTCGGCCAGTTTCGCGGACCAGTTCCGCGCTTACCCCGAGTTGTTCCGCGCGCGCCTGTTCTGGGCCTATTGCGTGGTGCTGGTGTTCTCGGTCGGGGGCTTTTACGCCTTCATGGGCGGCGCGCCGCAGGTGGCCGAGGCGCAGTACGGACTGAGCCCGACCGAGCTTGGCATCGGGATGGGCTCGACCTCGGCGGGGTTCATGCTGGGCAATATCGTCGCGGCGCGCACGACGCGGCGCTGGGGCATCGTGCGGTTGATGATCATGGGGCGCTGGGTGGTGGCGGTCGGGCCGTTGCTGGCGATGGCGGTGATCGCGGGCGGGGCGCTGCATCCGGCGGTTTTCTTTGCCGGGTCGGTCTGTGTCGGGGTCGGCAACGGTCTGACCCTGCCCGGGGCGAATGCCGGGGTGATGTCGGTGGCGCCGCACCTGGCGGGGTCGGCCTCGGGGCTTTCGGGGGCGCTGACGCTGGCGGGGGGCGCGGTGATCTCGACCTTGGTGGGGGCGTTGGTGGCCAATGCCTTCGGGGTTTACGTGCTGATGGGGGCGCTGTCGGTTTCGGGTGTGATCGGGTTGGCCGGGGCCTATGCGGTGGGGCGGCTGGAGCGGATGCGGCCGGGGATATGACGGGGGATAGGACGGGGGCCTGACGTGGCGGCTTTTCAATCCCCGTGGCCCATGCTAGGGCGACGCCAATTCATTCCACCCCCCTTCAAGGAGCCTTGACACATGGCACTCGAACGCACGTTCAGCATCATCAAACCCGACGCCACCCGCCGCAACCTGACCGGCAAGATCACCGCGATGCTGGAAGATGGCGGGCTGCGCGTGGTCGCGTCCAAACGCATCCGGCTGACGCTGGAGCAGGCGCAGACCTTTTACGGCGTCCACAAGGAGCGGCCGTTCTTTGACGAGCTGTGCGAGTTCATGATTTCCGAGCCGATCGTGGTGCAGGTGCTGGAAGGCGAGAACGCCATTGCCAGGAACCGCGAGATCATGGGCGCGACCAACCCCGCCGAGGCCGAGGCGGGCACCATCCGCAAGGAATTCGCGCTGTCGATCGGGGAAAACTCGGTCCACGGGTCGGACGGGGCGGACACGGCGAAGGAAGAGATCGCGTTCTTCTTCTCGGGTCTCGAACTGGTCGGTTAAGGCGTCTCGGGAAAAACTGCATCGCCAATACCCTGCCGCGCGTTGCGCTCTCGGGACATTGGCGATGCACGACTAAAGCGTTCCACCTTATACCTGAGACAGGGATAAGGTGGAACGCTGCACATCAAATAAGCAAAGCGCGCGTTCCGCAAAAGCTGTGTTGCAGGTTTTTCGCGGAACGCTTTAGCGGGTGTTCCCGAGAACGCCTGTCTTTCGTTCGACAACGCCAATCGCGTTGAGGGCCGCTTCGAGATCGGAGCGGCCCTTGTCATGTCCGCTGGCCTTGATCGCGTCGAATCGCTTGCGCAGGGCGGCTTTCTCGTCGCCCTTGCAATCGTTCCACGGGCGCCCCTGAAGCCCCATGACCAGCACGTAATAGGCGATGAAATGCGGGCGCTGTCCGGTTTCGAGGAGCCGTGCATAGGCGGCGTCGGCGCCGATCTCGCGCAGTTCCTCGGCCGAGGTGATCCCGGCGCGGGCAAAGGCCGCCTCGGTCGCGGGGCCAAGATTGCGGATCGAGGAAATCGGAGTGCTCATGCGCGCAGGATAGGCCGCGCAGGGGGTGCTGTCACCTCAAAGCGATGCGTAGTCGGTGATTATGGGCCTGGGGCGCGCCTCGGGCCGGGGGGATTTCGTCTCGGGCCGGGGGGTTGGGTTCGGTGACGACCCGTTGGCCGGTTTCGGGGGTTTCGAAGACGCCATGTCTTGCCCTTTCTGCTCGAGTTCTGCCTTGGGGCGCGGACCGGCGAAGCACCGGGCGGCGCGTTGGTCATTCGCTCAGGCTGCGCGGAGAAAGTGGCATGCGCCGGGCCGGAATGTGATGAGTGTTTGCGCCGGGGCCGACTGTGACCAAGGCGCAACGGTGGTGATGCGCATTTTTCGCGAATAACGGGTCAACAGGCGCTTGACGCCCCGCGCGGCTGGCCCTAAACACAGCGCCACGCTCAGGCCAACAGCCCGGGCGCAAGCAGTGGGCGGTTGTAGCTCAGATGGTTAGAGTACCGGCCTGTCACGCCGGGGGTCGCGGGTTCGAGCCCCGTCAACCGCGCCACCGCTGCTTTGAAAAGGCGCCCCTTGCGGGCGCTTTTTTCGTTATCGGGGTCAAAACAGGGCAGGGCAGCATGCGGTTTCTGGACAGTTTTTCATGGACGATGCTGGCGGTTGTCACGCTGTTACTCGGCCTTGCGCCGTTCGTGCCCGAGCCGCATATCTGGGAAAAGCTCAAGATGCTGGCGGCGGGCGAGTTGACGCGCGGCATCGACATTCTCGACCTGTTGATGCACGGCGCGCCCTTTGTCCTGCTGGCATTGAAGGGCGCGCGCGAGGTCAGGAAAGCTCAGTCCGGGGAATAGCTGTATCCCAGCGCTGATTCGAGGGTGAGGTCCAACTCGTCCATCATGAAGGCGCGGTCGGTGGCATCGAGGCGTGTCGGCGCCGACACGATCGGGACGGCCCGGCGAAAGCGGTTGCCCATGCGGCGGCTCACACCCTGGAACCCGTCGCTCTTGCGGTCGAGCGCTAGGGCCTGCGCAGCCCATGTGACGAAGCCTTCGGGGTCGGCCTGCACCTCTTCGGCGCGCAGGAGCATCACGTTGCAGTCGCGGTTGAGCATGCCCAGCATCGCCGCCAGCTTGACCCGGCGCAGGGCGAATAGATTGGGCAAGGGCGCGCCGGTGACGGGGTGGCGGTCGAATTGCAATTCGCGATGGCGCAGATCGTTCGCGAGTTCGGCGGGAATCTCCTCGAAATCGCCGAGCCGGTCGACCACGCCGCACCATGTCGCGCGCAGGAAGGCGGGGAATTCCAGCGCCTGGATCGCGGGGTCGGCATGCCAGGGGCGTTTGAACATCGAGAGCGCCCAGCTTTCGGCGTGGCGCACCACCACGATGGTGAGGAAATCGGCCGGGATCGCGACCATGTGCGGGGCGGCATGTTTCCATCCCAGCGCGTCGCTGCGCCGGAC
Source organism: Paracoccaceae bacterium (assembly GCA_011389685.1). GTDB lineage: Bacteria > Pseudomonadota > Alphaproteobacteria > Rhodobacterales > Rhodobacteraceae > Aquicoccus. The sequence goes on along the minus strand of JAABTV010000009.1, from coordinate 28,608 downwards.
GCGCAGGTTCTTCTCGATCAGTTTGCGCACGAGGTTGGTGGCGCTGGCGCGTTCGCCGAGCACCTGGAACCGGGTCAGGGCAAGGTCGTTCACGCGCTGGACGAGCCGCCCGCTCTGGCGAAAGCCCTCGGGGATGGGATAGGTCATGCGGCCCGGCCTCGGTTCTGGCGGCGTGCGGTGGCGCGCCTCTTGTGCAAGGAATATTTCATTTCTTTCCCCGCATCAAACCGGTTAGGAAAAGCCACAGGCTTGGACAAGGCCCCGGTCGGGGGCTGCAAGAGGGGCTAGGGGCGATGCAATCGAAACTGGCGGCATTGACCATGGTGCGCGAGGATCTGTTTTTCCTGCGCGCCTGGCTGCATCATTACGGCGAGGTTCTGGGGCGCGAGAATTGCTATATCGTGAATCATGGGCGTGGCGAGGCGGTGGCCGATCTGGCCACGGGGTGCAATATCATCGGCATTCCGGGCGATCCGCACAGGAATTTCGACATGAAACGCTGGCGGTTGCTGAACAACCTCGTGATGGGGCTGCGCAGTTACTACGATCACGTGGTCGTGGGCGATGTGGACGAATTGGTGGTGGTCGATCCGGCCAGCGGCAAGACCCTTCTGGAGTATATGTGGGATGCACCGATCCGGCGGGTTCTGACGCCTTTGGGGCTGGAGGTGATCCACCGGATCGACCTTGAACCCGAGGCGGTGGGCGATCGTATCCTGGGGCCGCGGCGGCATGTGCGGCTGGCGCCGCATTATTCCAAGCCCTGTGTGGTGTCGGTGGGCACCAAGATCGCGCGGGGCGGGCATTTCACGCAATATGACAAGCTGCATGCGCCCGACGATCTCTATCTCCTGCACCTGAAATTCTGTGATTTCCCGGAATATGTCGGCGCGATGAACCGGCGCAACGCGGTCACGCAGGAGATCGGGGCGGGGGTCAAGGAGACGGCGATCGGGCGGCACTGGTTCGCCGAGGCGCGGGGCGAGGATCGGGCGGTGTTCGAAGGCTTCGCGGCGCTTGAGACGGTCGAGGGGTTCGACATGGCGCCCTATCGTCAGCATATGCGCGACACGTTCGGCCCGCGCGGAGATACCGGGTTTTTCGCGTTCGACCGGCCGGATTATGCGCTTCAGTTCGAGCTGCCCGAGCGGTTCTTCGGCCTGTTCTGACGCGCGTTCGTTCCGAAACCGCTCAGAGCGGTTCGACCGTGACCGGGGCGGGGGCGGCGAGGCGCGCGGTGTCCTGTCCGGTTTCCTTGCCGGGGAGGGTGAGCATGGCGAGCAGCGCGACGAGGCTCGTGCCGGTCAGGGTCAGGATGGCGATCTTGCGGGTCATGGCGGCCTGTTCTCTTGTCTCTTGCGTCCGCCCGGTGATTGGCCGGGCGGTCGAGACAGGAATGGCGCAGGGCGCGCTGTCATTCAAAGACAGGCGCGGGATGGCGGCGTGTTATCGGATAACAGACCGGATCCTGCCCGGCCTGTCGAGGTCATGTGTGGTCGAGTCAGACCTGGCCGCCGGCGATGCGCACTTCGGTGCCGTTGGTGCTTTCGGAGAGGGGGTTGCACAGCCAGAGCGCGGCGGCGGCGACCTCTTCGGGCGAGATCAGTTTCTGATGGCGGTTCATCTGCACCATCATGTCGCGCGCCTCGTCCCTGGACACGCCCGCGCGGTCGGCGATGGCGTCGGTGTTGCGGGTGACGATGGGGGTATCGACATAGCCCGGGCAGATCGAGTTGAAGGTGTAAGGCTGGCCCAGGAAATCCTCGGCGAAGGAGCGGATCATGCCGATGACGCCATGTTTCGAGGCGGCGTAGGCGCCCGCCCCCGGCGCGCCGCGCAGCCCCGCGATGGAAGAGACCGCGATCACCCGGCCCCAGTCGGTGCCGGTCATCGAGCGCAGCGATTCGCGGATGGTGAAGAAACAGCCGTCGAGATTGATCGACATGATGCGCCGCCACAGTTCGGTGTCGGTCTTGTGCAGCTTGCGGCCCTCGGCGATGCCGGCATTGGCCACGCAGATCTGGACGGGTCCGCGGGCGGTCACGGCGGCGTCGATGCCGTCGCGCACCTGCGCCTCGTCGGCCACGTCCATCGCGAGCGGGTGCATCCCGTCGCCCGCCACCTCCTCAAGCACCGAAAGCCGCCGCCCGGTGATCGTGACCTCGGCACCCTCGGACACGAGGGCGCGGGCGATGGCGAGGCCGATCCCGGTGCCGCCGCCGGTGACGAGCGCGTGTTTGCCATTCAACATCATTGCTTATCCTCCCTGATTTGTGCCCAGAGTAGCGCCGCGCGGGCCGGGGGCAAGCCGTGTCGTTCCGTCATCGCGGTCGACATTCGGATGGCCGAATGTGTATAAGCCGGGACGCGGGTGCGTGCGGATGCAGGAGGTATGACGCAGGATGCTGAAATGGGTCGACATACCGCCGGTCTGGCTGGCGCTGTGCCTCGGGCTGGCGTGGTGGCAGGCGCGCCATTTCCCGATGGGGTTGAGTTTCGGCGGGGCGCCGGCGGATTTCCTGGGCGGTCTTCTGGCCGGGGCGGGGCTTTTGCTGATGGCGCTGGCGGTTTACGAGATGTGGCGCCAGCGCACCACGATCGTTCCGCACCGCGAGGCCGATGCGCTGGTGCAATCGGGGATCTTCTCGCGCACGCGCAACCCGATCTACGTCGGCGATGCGCTGATCCTTCTGGGCTGCATCCTTTACTGGGACGCGGTGCTGGCGCTGCCGCTGGTGCCGGTCTTCGTGTGGTGGATCGAGCGGCATTTCATAATTGCCGAGGAAAACCGCCTGCGCCGCAAGTTCCGCGCCGAGTTCGCGCGCTATTGCCAAAAGACGCGGCGTTGGGTTTGACGGATGGAAAATCCGACGGCATGGAGCCTCAAGCGGCAAAACGGGCTTGCAATGCGACATTCCGGCAATCGAAGATCGCTGCGGGATGTGCCATAAGGGCAGCCAGCCACGCGAGGGGTCGTGCCGGGGGGCGCGGCGGACAGGAACGAAAAGGGAAGTGACAAGGTGAAAATCGGAACGCCAAAAGAAGTCATCGAGGGGGAAGCGCGTGTCGCGATGACCCCGGACTCGGCGCTGCAATTGCAGAAGCTGGGCTATGAATGTCTGATCGAGACCGGCGCCGGAGCGGCTGCGGGCTTTACCGACGCGGCCTACAAGGAGGCCGGGGTCACGATCAAGAGGACCGCCAATGCGCTGTGGAAGGATGCCGACATCATCGCCAAGGTGCGCATCCCCACGGACGAGGAAATGAACCGTCTGACCAAGGACAAGACGCTGATTTCCTTCTTCAATCCGGGTGGTAACGAGGCCGGGCTGGAGGCCGCGAAGGAAAAGGGCGCATCGGTCATCGCGATGGAGATGGTGCCGCGCATCAGTCGGGCGCAGAAGATGGACGCGCTGTCGTCGATGGCCAATATCGCGGGCTATCGCGCGGTGATCGAGGCGGGCAACAATTATGGCCGGTTCTTCACCGGTCAGATCACGGCCGCGGGCAAGGTGCCGCCGGCGCGGGTTCTGGTCGTGGGCGCGGGTGTCGCGGGCCTGGCCGCGATCGGGGCCGCGGTGAGCCTTGGCGCGGTGGTCTATGCCTTTGACGTGCGCCCCGAGGTGGCCGAACAGGTCGAATCGATGGGCGCCGAGTTCGTCTATCTCGATTTCGAGGAGGAACAGCAGGACGGCGCGGCGACCGGCGGCTATGCCAGCGTGTCGAGCCCCGAGTTCCGCGAGGCGCAATTGGCCAAGTTCCGCGAATTGGCGCCCGACATGGATATCGTGATCACCACGGCGCTGATCCCCAACCGCGAGGCGCCCAAGCTGTGGCTCGACGACATGGTCAAGGCGATGCGGCGCGGGTCGGTGATCGTCGATCTGGCCGCCGAGAAGGGCGGCAATGTCGAGGGCACGGTCGCCGACAAGAAGGTCGTGACCGACAATGGCGTCACCATCATCGGCTACACCGATTTCCCGAGCCGGATGGCGACCCAGGCGTCTTTGCTCTATGCCACCAATATCCGCCACATGTTGACCGATCTGACCCCCGAGAAGGATGGCCAGATCAATCACAACATGGAAGACGACGTGATCCGCGGGGCGACCGTGACCCATCAGGGCGAGATCACCTTCCCGCCACCGCCGCCCAAGGTGGCGGCGATCGCGACGCGCCCGCAGGAGAAGGCCAAGGAACTGACGCCGGAAGAGAAACGCGCCGCCGAGGTGGCCGCCTTCAAAGAGCAGACCAGGCAACAGGTAACCTTGCTGGGCATCGGTGCGGCGCTGGTGCTGTCGGTCGGGCTGGTGGCGCCGGCGAGTTTCATGCAGCATTTCATCGTGTTTCTGCTGGCGGTCTTTGTCGGCTTCCAGGTGATCTGGGGCGTGAGCCACAGCCTGCACACGCCGCTGATGGCGGTGACCAACGCGATCTCGTCGATCATCATCCTCGGTGCGCTGATGCAGATCGGATCGAGTTCGTTGCTGATCACCATCCTCGCCGCGCTTGCGGTCTTCATGGCCGGGATCAACATCTTCGGCGGCTTCCTCGTGACACGGCGCATGCTCGCCATGTTCCAGAAATCATAAGGCGGAGGGGATTATGGACTTCGGATTCACGATAGCGGCCTATGCGGTCGCAGCTGTTCTCTTCATCCTCAGCCTGGGAGGTTTGAGCGGGCAGGAAAGCGCCAAGCGCGCGATCTGGTACGGCATCGTCGGCATGGCCGTCGCCGTGCTGGCTACGCTGGTCGGGCCGGGGCAGGGGCTCTGGCTTCTGTCGCTGGTGCTGATCGGGGCGGGCGGTCTGGTCGGCTATCAACTGGCCACGCGGGTGCAGATGACGCAGATGCCCGAGCTGGTTGCGATCATGCACAGCCTTGTGGGCCTCGCGGCGGTGTTTGTCGGGCTCAATGCCGATCTCGAGATGGGGCGCGTCGCCGCCGCCTTTGGCGAGGCCGGGCTGGCCTTTCCGCGGCTCGAGGAAGCCTCGCTCGAGGCGATGGCCTTTGCCAAGCAGTTCACCGGATTTGCCGCGATCGTCGCCAAGAAGACGGCGGTGGAGATCAACATCCTCAAGGTCGAGCTGATGCTGGGCATCTGGATCGGGGCGGTGACGTTTACCGGGTCGGTCATTGCCTATGGCAAGCTGGCGGGCAAGGTGGACAGTGCGGCCAAGAAACTGCCCGGTGGTCACATGCTCAATGCCGGCGCGGCCATTCTTTCGCTGGTGGTTGCCGCGCTTTATCTCGGCGGTGCCGGGATCTGGACGCTGATCGCGCTCACGCTGCTGGCGTTCTTCATCGGCTATCACCTGATCATGGGGATCGGCGGGGCCGACATGCCGGTGGTGGTGTCGATGCTCAACTCCTATTCGGGTTGGGCCGCGGCGGCGATCGGGTTCAGCCTTGGTAATGACCTGCTGATCGTGGTCGGTGCGCTGGTGGGCAGTTCGGGGGCGATCCTGAGCTATATCATGTGCAAGGCGATGAACCGGCATTTCGTCAGCGTCATTCTTGGCGGGTTCGGCGGCACGTCGGGCCCGGCGATGGAGGTCGAGGGCGAACAGGTCGCGGTCGAGGCCGATGGCGTGGCGCAGGCGCTCGATGAGGCCGACAGCGTGATCATCGTGCCGGGCTATGGCATGGCGGTGGCGCAGGCGCAGCAATCGGTTTCGGAACTGACCAAGCGGCTGCGGGCCAAGGGCAAGACTGTGCGGTTCGCCATTCACCCGGTGGCGGGGCGTCTGCCGGGGCATATGAACGTGCTGCTGGCCGAGGCCAAGGTGCCCTATGACATCGTGATGGAGATGGACGAGATCAACGAGGATTTCCCTGATACCGACGTGGTGATTGTGATCGGGTCGAACGACATCGTGAACCCGGCCGCACAGGATGATCCCAACAGCCCGATCGCCGGGATGCCGGTGCTGGAAGTGTGGAAGGCGAAACAGGTTTTCGTCAGCAAGCGTGGCCAGGGGACCGGCTATTCGGGGATCGAGAACCCGCTGTTCTTCAAGGAGAACACGCGGATGTTCTATGGCGATGCGAAAGCCAGTCTCGACAAGTTGCTGACGCTGCTCGATTGACGGGGGTGTCATGGATGGGGAAAGGGGCGCCTTCGGGGGCGCCCTTTTTCGTGGCCGCCCCCTCTGGCGACCGCCCACCCACCCACCCCGTTCGCCAGAGGGGGCGGGGCGTCGGGGTGATGTGGGACGCCTCCGGCGGGAGTATTTGGCGCAAGATGAAGGGATGAGGGGATGCGTCCATGACGCGGCTCTGCCGCAACGGCATTTGGATGGCGCGTTGATCGCCGGGCAGGGATCGTCTAGCCCATGAGAAACGCCGCAGGGAGGACTCCATGAGCGAGAACATCATCATCAGCCGCGAGGGGCGGGTTGTCACCCTGACGATCAGCCGGCCGGATAAGAAGAACGCGCTGACCCAGGGTATGTACAGCGCCATGGCCGATGCGCTGGAGGCTTATGGGGAGAGCGACGGGGATCGGGCGCTGGTCATGACCGGGGCGGGGGAGATGTTCACCGCCGGCAATGACCTCACGGATTTCGCCAAGGGGGATCGCGAGGCCGGGGAGCCGCCGGTCTGGCGGTTCCTGAATGCGATCCGCGACTGTCCCAAGCCGGTGATTGCGGCGGTGAACGGCCCGGGGATCGGGATCGGGCTGACCATGCTGCTGCATTGCGACCTGGTCTATGCGGGGGAGCGTGCGACGTTGGGGGTGCCCTTCGTGAAGCTGGGGCTGGTGCCGGAGGCGGGTTCGTCGCTGTTGCTGCCCGCCGCGGTCGGGATGGCGGTGGCCAATGACATGCTGTTGGCCGGGCGGACCCTGAGTGCCCATGAGGCCGAGCGGGCCGGGCTGGTGGCCCGGGTGTTCGCGGATGCGGAATTGAGCGATGCGGTCGCAGAGATCGCGCGCGGCGTGGCCGGGTCGGCGCCGGTGGCGATGCGGCTCTCGAAAGGATTGATCCGGCAGGGGCGCGAGGCGGTGACTGAGTGCATGGCGGCGGAATCGAAGCTGTTCGCGGCGCAGTTGCAGGGGCCGGAATTCGCCGAGAGCGTGGCGGCCATGGGCGAGAAACGCGCGCCCGACTACGACGGCTGAGGCCCCGCGCGGTTTTGGCTGATTGAGCGGTCCGCCGGCGCGTGTATGCTGGCCCCGGTTGACGTGACGCGGGGGACAGGGCCGGTGGAAGATCATCCGCTCAGATACGAGCTTGCCAACGAGATGCATGCGCGGCCCTTCCCGTCGCTCGATGTGCCATGCACCGCAGTTTTCCTGGCGTTGAAGCAGTCGGGCAATGCGGCCGGGCGGGACCGGGCTGCGGACATGGCGCATCTTTGTGCGTTGCTGGACCGGCACGGCGCGCCGCATCCCAAGCCGGATGCCACGCATTATTTCGGCCCGGTGGGGCGGCATTGGATCAAGTGGGAGAGCCATACCGAGGTCGTGACCTACACCGCCTTTTCGGGGGGGCTGTCATCGCGCGCCTTTGATCCGGCGGATTTCGAGGTGTTTCCGGCGGATTGGCTGGAGGCCGCGCCGGGGATGCGGATCACATCGGCGTTGATCCGGGTGGAGCCGCGGGGGGGCGAGGCGGAGATGTCGGCGCGGATGACCGACTGGTTCGTGCCCGATAGCCTGGCGGCCAGTCACGTGCTGGACGATGCGGCGGTGATGGCGGGCGATTTCCGGATCGATCCGGCCGGGCATCTGCGCTTTGCGGTTTTCGTGACCGACGGGATCGGGCAGCGCCGGGTCGGTCGGATCGTGCAGCGGCTTTGCGAGATCGAGACCTACAAGACGCTGTCGCTTCTGGGGTTTGCACGGGCCCGCGCGCTTTCGCCGGAGCTTGCCCGCACCGGCGCGCGGCTGACCGATCTGGTGGAGGATATGGGTGAAAAGGCGCGCCCGGCCGAGGAGACGCTCGGGCAGTTGCTGGAAGTGTCGGGGGCGCTGGAGCAGATCGCGGCGCAGACATCGTTCCGGTTCAGCGCGACGGCGGCCTATGAGCGGCTGGTGCATGAGCGTGTCGAGGTGATGCGCGAGGCGCGGTTCGCCGGGCGGCAGACCTTCGCCGAGTTCATGCTGCGCCGGTTCGACCCGGCGATGCGCACGGTCAGGGCCACCGAGGCGCGGCTTCAGGTGATGGTGGCGCGGGCCGCGCGGGCGGCGGACCTGTTGCGCACACGGGTCGATGTGGAGCGCAGCGCGCAGAACCAGGCGTTGCTGGAGAGCATGGACCGGCGGGCCGATCTGCAATTGCGGCTGCAACGCACGGTCGAGGGGTTGTCGGTGGTGGCGGTGTCCTATTACGCGGTCAACCTGGTGAGCTATGCGGCCTATCCGCTGGCACGCGGGGCGGGCGTGGACAAAACGCTGCTGACCGCGGGGGTGACGCCGCTGGTGGTGCTGGTGGTCTGGTGGATCGTGCGGCGTATTCGCAAACAGCACTGAGGCCGGTCCGGGGGAGCGGGGCGCCCGCCCCGGACCTTGAGTCAATGTCTCAGCGGCCGCGGATGCGCGGGTCGAGCGCGTCGCGCAGCCCGTCGCCGAGGTAGTTCACCGACAGCACGGTGAGCGAGATCATCATGCCGGGCAGCATCACCCGTTCGGGATATTCCTGCATCCGGGGCACCGCGTCGGCCAGCATCTTGCCCCAGGTCGGGAAATCCGACGGGAAGCCGACGCCGAGGAACGACAGCGCGCTTTCGGTGATGATCGCGGTGGCCAGCCCGAGCGTTGCCGAGACCATGAGCGGCGAGAGCACGTTGGGCAGAAGGTGGCGGAAGATGATGCCGCGCGAAGTGGTGCCGGCGGCGCGGGCGGCGAGCACGAATTCCCGCTCCTTGAGGGCGAGAATGTCGCCGCGCACGATCCGCGCGGCCTGCATCCACGAGGTCACGCCGATGACGCCCACGATCAGGATGAACATGCCCATCTCGGGGCCGAAATTGGCCCGGAGCGGTTGCCGGAACAGCGTCACCGCCACCAGAAGCAAGGGCAGGATGGGCAGCGAGAGCACGAGGTCGGTGAAGCGCATCAATGGCCCGTCGAGCCGTCGGAAGAACCCGGCCAGCACGCCGATGGTGGTGCCGATCAGCATGGTCAGGATCATCGCCGCCCAGCCCACCGCCATCGAGGCCCGGCCGCCGGCGAGGACCTGCGCGAGCTGGTCGCGCCCGAGATTGTCCGTGCCCAGCGGGTTCGCCCAACTGACCTTGGCGTCCGACTCCCAGATCGCGGTGTAGATCGGGCGGACATCCTTGTTGCGGATGTCGAGCTTCTTGGGGTCGATTTGCCAGATCAAATCGCCGAACAGCACGGCCAGCGTGATGAAGATCAGGAACCCGCCGCCCATAAGGGCGCCCTTGTGGTGTTTGAACTGGTCCCAGACATCGCGCCATTGCGAGCGCGCGGGCTGGGTGATCTCGGGCTCCTGAAGCGCGTTGAGCGGGGTTTGGGGCATCGGATCAGTCATAGCGGATCCTCGGGTCGAGAAGGCCGTAGAGGATATCGGCGATCAGGTTGAAGAACACGATGAGCACCGCGAACATGAAGGTGATGGTCATCACCATCGGCAGGTCATTGGCGAAAAGCGCGGTGATCAGCAACTGCCCGATGCCGTTCACCGAGAACACGACCTCGGTGATGATGGCGCCGCCGAAGATGGCGGGCACGCCGAGCGCGATTACGGTGACGACCGGGATCATCGAGTTGCGCAGCACGTGGATCATGACGACGACCGCCTCGGACAGGCCCTTGGCACGGGCGGTGCGCACGTAGTCCTGATTGAGGTTGTCGAGCATCGAGGCGCGCATGAAGCGGCTGATCTGTGCGGTGGTCTGAAGCGCGAGCACCATCACCGGCATCAGCATCTGTCGGAGTTGAAACACGAAGCTGTCCCAGTCCTCGACCACATGGGTGGTGTCGTAGATGAAGGGAAACCAGCCCAGTTGCACCGAGAAGATCACGATCAGCAGCGGGCCGGTGAAGAAGGGCGGGATCGAAAAGCCGATCATGGTGATGAAGGTGCCGGCCTGATCGAAGACCGAATATTGCCGGTAGGCCGAGTAGATGCCGATGGGAATGGCGATCAGGATGCCCACGACATAGGCCATGCCCACGACCCAGAGCGTTTGCGGCAGGCGTTGCACCACGATGTCCATCACCGGCGAGCGGGTCTGCCATGAGATCACGCGCAGATCGCAGGGACCTTCGACCGCCCCGCCGCAGGCGGTGTAGAGATCGGTATCGGGCAGCCAGCCGAACAGGGCGCTCTTGTTGGTGAGCCAGTCGATGAAGACCTGCGGCTCGATCCAGAACATCTGGACCAGCCATTTCCAGAACTGCACGTGGATCGGCTGACCGAGGCCCAGCGCCTCGCGCATCTTCTGCTTGACCTCGGGAGGGACGGTCAGCGGCACCTGCGCCATCGGGTCGCCGGGGGCGAGTTGCAGCAGAAGAAAGATGACAAGAGCGATGAACAAGAGCGTCGGCACGGAAAGAACCAGCCGTCGGATGGAGAAAGTCAGCATGGGGGACGCCCTTGTTGAACGGTCTTTTTGTTTTTTCTTGGCGTGATGATGACGGGGCACCCCGCGAAGGGCGCCCCTTAGATCAGACGTTGATCACTTGATGCGATACCAGTCGGCCACGTTCCAGAGTTCGCTGTCCCAGGTGTTGAGGACAACGCCGCCCAGCGTGTTCGAATGGGCCGAGACCCGACCGCGATCGACCAGCGGAACGATGGTGTAGCTTTCCTTGGTCAGCATCTCGTTGAGCTTCTTGGCGATGCGGCCACGCTCTTCAAGGACGCCGGTCTGCGACAGCTCGTCGAGAAGCGCATCATATTCCGGATCGCAGAACCGGTTGATGTTCTCACCTTGCCATTGGCTCGAGGGCTTGGGTTCGTTGCCACAGCGATACATCGAAAGATAGGCCTGCGGATCTGTGCCGTCAAAGTTGTTGGCATACATCTCGACATCGGCATAGAACTTCTGGAAAGTGTCGGGCGAACCCGGATCACCGCCGAAGAACACCGAGGCGTTGATGTTGCGCAGTTCGGTCTCGACGCCGATTTCCTCCCACCACTGCTTGATCAGCGCCTGGAAGTCCTGACGGACGGCGTTGGTCGAGGTCTGGTAGAGGATCGAGAGGCGCACACCGTCCTTGGAGCGCACACCGTCAGAACCCACGGTCCAGCCGGCCTCTTCAAGAAGCGCCTTGGCGCCTTCGATGTCCTGGGTCAGGCAGTCGGTGTTGTCCGAGGCGAACATCTCGGGCGCGGGCACGAGGTTGCAGGTCGGGCGTCCGGCCTGACCATAGCCGATCTCGACCAGCAATTCGCGGTCGATGGCCATCGAGAGCGCCTTGCGCACGGCCAGTTCCGACAGGAACGGGTGCGGTGCCTTGCGGGTCGCGCGCACATCGGCCGGCAGATCCGGGCTCGGATCGGTCAGGTTCATCTCGATCCGTTCGACCAGCGTGCCGAAGGCCGCGATGGTCTTGCCCTTGCCGCCCTCTGCCATCTTGGCGATCACATCGGGGGCAAGCTGCAGGTTCCAGGCATAGTCGAACTCGCCGGTTTCCAGCACCGCGCGGCCCGCGCCGGTGGCATCGCCGCCACCCTTGAAGGTCAGCGTGGCGAAGGCGGGCTTGTCCGGATCGCGGTAGTTGGGGTTGGCCGACATGGCGATCACGTCATTGGGCTTGAACTCGTCGACGACAAAGGGGCCGGTGCCGATCGGGCCGAAATTCGCATCGGTGCATTCGGGCGCCTTGGCGCCGAGGCAGTTCTCGAACTGGGCCTTCTGGATGATTGGCGACTGGCCACCCATGAAGGGACCATAGGGGTTGGGCTTGGGTTCCTTGAAATTCACCACGACGGTCAGGTCGTCCGGGGTTTCGATGCTCTCGACGCCATCGAATTTTGCGAGCTGGGCGCAACCGCCTTCGGGATGCATGCAATACTCGGCGGTGAAGGCCACGTCGGCCGATGTGACCGGCGAACCGTCGGACCAGAGCAGCCCGTCCTTCAGATTCCAGGTGATGGTCTTGAGATCCTCGGACACGCCACCGTTTTCGACGGTGGGGATCTCGGCGGCCAGATAAGGCACCAGATTGCCGTTCTCGTCGTAGCGGCCCAGCGGTTCGATCACCAGCGACGCGGACTCGATATCCTTGGTGCCGCCGGAGAGATAGGGGTTCAGGATCGACGGGGCCTGCCAGTAGATGATGTTGACGTGGCCATCCGATCCGCGTTCCGCCATGGCCGCGGGGGCCAGTGCGAACGCTGCGGCGGCGCCGAGCAGGGTTGCTTTCACTTTCATGTCTCACTCCTTGTTGGACAGGTCTTGCGCCTGTGCGTTTGTTGCCACGCGAACGGCGCGGTTTTCGTTTGGTTTGCCGGGATGACATTTAACACGATCGGGCGGACGAAGGCCCCCGATTTCGCAGACCCGCCCCGGCAACTGCCTCGCATCACAGACCGAGTGGGCGCAAAATGCAAGACTTGCCTCCGGGTCGGTGCCTTTTTTTTCGTCACCGCCCAAATGTTTGACATCGCCGCGAAGCTGTCGTTAGCGTTTCATAATATCCAGCACATGCGACGGGGATTTCCATGCTCGACCAGCCGATTGCGAAGATCGAGAAACTCCGGGTGGAGTTTCAGACCAAGGATGGACCGGTCGTCGGGGTCGAGGAGGTATCGTTCGAGATCACGCCGGGCGAAACCGTTTGCATCGTTGGCGAATCCGGGTCGGGCAAGTCGGTGTCATCGCTGTCGCTGATGCGGCTGGTCGAATATGGGGGCGGCGAGATCGCGGGCGGGCGGCTCCTGTTCAACCGGCGCGAGGGCGGCGAGATCGACCTGGCGCGGACCGACCAGGGGCTGATGCGCACGATTCGCGGCAACGAGATCGGGATGATCTTTCAAGAGCCGATGACGGCGCTCAACCCGGTTTTCACCGTGGAACGGCAGTTGACTGAAGGGCTGCGCCTGCACATGGGGATGAACCGCAAACAGGCCGAGGCGCGGGCGCTGGAACTGCTCAAGCAGGTGCGAATCCCCGAGGCCGAGCGGAGATTGAAGCAATATCCGCATGAATTGTCGGGCGGCATGCGCCAGCGCGTGGTGATCGCCATGGCGCTGGCCTGTGAGCCGCGCCTGTTGATCGCGGACGAGCCGACGACGGCGCTTGACGTGACGATCCAGGCCGAGATTCTGGCGCTGATGAACCGCTTGAAGCGCGAGACCGGGACGGCGGTGATGTTCATCACCCACGACATGGCGGTGGTGGCGCAGATGGCCGACCGTGTGGTCGTGATGTATCGTGGCAACAAGGTCGAAGAGGGGACCGTCGAACAGATCTTCGAGAATCCGCGGCACGACTACACCAAGGCGCTGCTCTCGGCGGTGCCGCGGCTGGGCGAGATGAACGGCAAGGACCTGCCCGCGCCGATGAAGCTTCTGGGGGTCGAGGGGCATCGAACCGACCCGATTCCGGGCAGCGAGGAGGTGCTTCTGGAGGTGCGCAACCTGACCACGCGGTTCCCGGTCAAGGGCGGGTTCTTTCGCCGGACCGTGGCCAATGTGCATGCGGTCGAGGATGTGTCCTTTTCGATCCGCAAGGGCCGGACGCTGAGCCTCGTGGGGGAATCGGGTTGCGGCAAATCCACCGTGGGCCGTTCGATCCTGCGGCTGGTCGAGCCTCAGGAAGGGCATGTGACGCTGGGCGGCGTGGATATCATGGCGCTGGGCCATGATGGGCTGCAAAAGGCGCGGGTCGACATGCAGATGGTGTTCCAGGACCCGTTCGCGAGCCTCAACCCGCAGATGCAGCTGATGGACCAGGTGGCCGAGCCGCTGCGCAACTACCATGTCGCCAAGGGCAAGGAATTGCAGGACCGTGTGGCGCAGCTTTTCGACCGGGTGGAATTGCCGCGCAGTTTCCTGCGGCGGTTTCCCCATGAATTGTCGGGCGGGCAGCGCCAGCGGGTGGCGATCGCGCGGGCACTGGCGTTGAACCCCAAGCTGATTGTCGCGGACGAGGCGGTGTCGGCACTGGATGTGAGCGTGCAGGCGCAGGTTCTGAACCTTATGATGGAGCTTCAGGCCGAGCTGGGCCTCAGCTATCTGTTCATCAGCCATGACATGGCGGTGGTCGAACGGGTCAGCCACGATGTGGGGGTGATGTATCTTGGCCGGATCGTCGAGATGGGGCCGCGCCGGGCGGTGTTCGAAGACCCGCAACACCCCTATACCAAGGCGCTGATGAAGGCAGTTCCGATCGCCGATCCGCATCGGCGGAAACTGGAAAAGGAATTGAACTTCAAGCCGATCCCGTCGCCCATTCATCCGGTCGGCTATGAGCCCGCGCCGTCGGAGTTCGAAGAGGTCAGCCCGGGCCATTTCATCCTGACTACGGATAGCGGGTATTGAGCATGACCCCACGCCTGAGCCCGCTGGACCTGATGGAAAAGCTGGTGAGCTTTCCCACGGTGAGCCGCGATTCGAACCTGCCTCTGGTCGATTGGGTCGAGGAGTATCTGAGCGGTCACGGGATTGTCTGTCACAGACATTACCGCGAGGATAACGAGCAGGCCGCGCTTTTTGCCCATGTCGGACCCGAGGTCGAGGGCGGGGTGATTCTGTCGGGTCATACCGATGTGGTGCCGGTGGACGGCCAGCCCTGGGCCAGCGACCCGTTCAACGTGACCGAGCGTGACGGCAAGTATTTCGGGCGCGGCACTTGCGACATGAAGGGGTTTGATGCGCTGGCGCTCTGGGCGCTGGTCGAGGCGAAATACCAGGGCGTGACGCGCCCGCTTCAGATCGCGCTGTCCTATGACGAGGAGGTGGGCTGCACCGGGGCGCCGCCGATGATCCGGGCGATGCAGGGGCCGCTGCCCAGGGCCAGCACGGTGATCGTGGGCGAGCCGTCCGAGATGCGCGCGGTCACGGGGCACAAGGGCGGGATCGGGATTTCCACGCATATCGTCGGCTACGAGATGCATTCGAGCCTGATGCACAGGGGCGTCAACGCGATCATGGAAGCGGCGAAGATCATCGACTGGGTCAACCGGGTCAATGCCGAGGAGATGGCGCGGGAGCCGGACGAGTTGGCCGCGATGTTCGAGCCGCCCTGGACGCTGGGCCATGTCGGCACGATCACGGGCGGCACTGCCAACAACATCACTGCCAAGGACTGTCGCTTCCTGATGGGTTATCGCGTGGTGCCGAGCCAGTTGGCCGAGGATTGGCGCGACCGCTACATCGCCAGGCTGCGCGAGGTCGAGGCCGAGATGCAGGCGATCCGGCCCGAGGCGCGGATCGAGCATGAACAGGCCTTCGACGTGCCGGGGCTGGTGCCCGAAGAGGGGGGCGAAGCCGAGGCGCTGGTGCGGCGGCTGACAGGGGACAATGAAACCCATGTGGTGAGTTTCGGCGCCGAGGCCGGGCAGTTCCAGGCGGCCGGATATTCGGTGGTGATCTGTGGCCCGGGCAGCATCGCGCAGGCGCATCAGCCCGACGAGTTCATCAGCGTGGCACAGTTCAACGCGGGCCATGATTTCATGCGCGCATTGCTGCGGGAGTTGGCGTGAGCGGATTTCCCATTTCGATGGGGCAACCGGAGCATGACGCCGCGTTGCCCGGGCGTGCCGATGTCGTGATCATCGGCGGCGGCGTGATCGGGATCACCGCGGCGTGGTATCTCGCCCGCAAGGGGCAACGCGTGGTCGTGGTCGAAAAGGGCCGCGTGGCCGCCGAGCAGAGCGCACGCAACTGGGGCTGGATTCGCCAGACCGGGCGCGACCGGGCGGAATTGCCGATCATGGTCGAGGCGCTGTCGCGCTGGCGCGAATTGGCCGAGGCGGCGGGCGAGGATATCGGCCTGCGGACCTGTGGGATCACCTTTCTGGGGGCGGACGACAAGAAGCTGGCGGCGTTCGAGGCGTGGCTGCCCGAGGCGCGCGCGAATGGCGTCGACAGCCGGATGATGAGCCGGTCCGAACTGGCCGCGATGATGCCGGCTGCGGCGCGGGATTGGGCCGGGGCGCTGCACACGCCCAGCGACATGTGCGCCGAACCGTTCGTGGCGGTGCCGGCGCTGGCGCGGGGCGCCGTGCGCGCGGGTGTCACGATCATTGAGGGATGCGCGGCGCGCGGGCTCGACCTTGCGTCGGGGCGGGTCGCGGGGGTGGTGACCGAGGCGGGGCGCATCGCCTGTGACCGAGTGCTGGCGGCGGCGGGGGCGTGGTCGGCGCTGTTCCTGCGCCGCGAGGGCGTGAAGATTCCGCAACTTTCCGTGCGCTCGAACGTGCTGGCCACGGGGCCGGTGGCAGATGTGCATGACGGGGCGGCGGGCGAGGGGGGCATGGCGTTTCGGCGCCGGGCCGATGGCGGCTATACCCTTGCCTCGTCGGGGTTTTACGAATTCTGGATCGGGCCGGACGCGTTTCGCGCGCTGCCGCATTATCGACAGCTCTTGATGGGCGATCCGTTCGGGCCGCGCTATCGGTTTGTCGCGCCAAAGGGATACCCGGATGCCTGGGGTACGAAACGGCGCTGGTCGCTTGATGAGGAGAGCCCGTTCGAGCGGATGCGCATTCTCGATCCCGTGCCGAACGAACCGGCGCTGGCCGAGGTGGTGCGCCGGTTCGAGGAGAGTTTTCCGGCGTTGGGAAAAGTGCCGGTTGCGCGCAAATGGGCGGGGATGATCGACACCATGCCCGACGTGGTGCCGGTGGTGGACGAGGCCGCGCAGGTGCCGGGGCTGTTCATCTGCACCGGCATGTGCGGGCACGGGTTCGGGATCGGCCCGGCCTTCGGGCGGATCATGGCCGACCTGATGAATGGCGAGGCGCCGGGGCATGACCTGTCGCGGTTTCGCCTTTCGCGGTTTTCCGATGGCTCGAAGCTCGAGCTGGGCCCCGATCTCTGACCCCCCTTGCCCGTGCCGGTGAGGGGAGTAAGTTCAACGCCGCGCAACAGGAGAGACGCCATGCCCGTCAAGAACCGTCTGGCCGAGATGCAGGAGGATATCGCCCAATGGCGCCGCCATCTGCATGCCAATCCCGAATTGCGATTCGAAGAGCATGAGACCGCCGGTTTCGTGGCCGGAAAGCTGCGCGAGTTCGGCTGTGACGAGGTGGTCGAGGGTGTCGGCGGCACCGGGGTTGTCGGTGTGATCCGGGGTCATGGCGGTGGCGATCGGGCGATTGCCTTTCGCGCCGACATGGACGCATTGCCCATAAATGAGGCCACGGGGGCGGCGCATGCCTCGACCCGGCCCGGCAAGATGCATGCCTGTGGTCATGACGGGCATACCGCGATGCTGCTTGGCGCGGCGCGATACCTCGCCGAGACGCGCAATTTCGACGGGTCGGTCGTGCTCCTGTTCCAGCCCGCCGAAGAGGGTGGCGGCGGTGCGAAGGCGATGGTCGATGCGGGTGTGATGGAGCGCGGGAACGTCGCCGAGGTTTACGGGCTGCACAATTGGCCGGGGATGCCGGTGGGCCATTTCGCGATGCGCCCGGGGCCGCAGATGGCCGCGCCCGACAAGTTCGAGATCCTCGTGCGGGGCAAGGGCGGGCACGGGGCGATGCCGCATCTGGGGGTCGATACGGTGCTGGCGGCCTCGCAGATCGTGCAGGCGCTGCAATCCATCGCGTCGCGCAATGTCGATCCGCTGGACAACGTGGTTGTGTCGGTTTGCGGCTTTCGCAGCGAGAGCGACACTTACAACGTGTTGCCCGACAGCGTGAGCCTCAAGGGCACGGTGCGGACATTGAAGCCCGAGGTGCAGGCACTGGTGCGCGAGCGGATCGAGGCGCTGGCGCGGCTGACGGCGCAGGCGCATGGGGCCGAGGCGGAACTGACCTATATCGCCGACCGCGTGGTCCTGGTGAACGATCCGCAAGGGGTCGAGAACGCGGCCCATGCCGCGCGGCGGATTTCCGATGCGGTCGAGACCGAGATGACGCCGGTGATGGGGGGCGAGGATTTCGCCGATATGCTGAGCGCGCGGCCCGGGGCCTATATCTTCATCGGCAACGGGGCGAGTGCCGATCTGCACAACCCGAGATACGAATTCAACGACGCGGCGATCCCGTTCGGCACGAGCTGGTTTGCCGAACTGGCCGAGACGCGGATGCCGATTGGCTGAGACATAACAGAAGAAGGAAAGAATAAGATGCCAGTCAAGAACCGCTTTGCGGAGTTGCACGGAGAGATCACCGAATGGCGACGCGATATCCATGAACATCCCGAGATCCTGTTCGACACGCACCGGACCTCGGCGTTGGTCGCCAAGAAGCTCCGCGAATTCGGCTGTGACGAGGTGGTCGAGGGAATCGGGCGCACCGGCGTTGTAGCCGTGATCCGGGGCAAGAGCGATAAATCCGGGCGGGTCATCGGGTTGCGCGCCGACATGGATGCGCTTCCGATGACCGAGGCGACGGGGCTCGACTATGCGTCGAAGACGCCGGGCGCGATGCATGCCTGTGGCCATGACGGGCACACCGCGATGCTGCTGGGTGCTGCGAAATACCTGGCTGAGACCCGCAATTTCGATGGCACTGCGGTGATGATCTTTCAGCCCGCCGAGGAAGGCGGCGGCGGCGGCAAGGAGATGTGCGACGACGGGCTGATGAAACGCTGGGGCATTCACGAGGTTTACGGGATGCACAACTGGCCGGGCAAGCCGGTGGGCAGTTTCGCGATCCGCTCGGGGCCGTTCTTTGCGGCGACCGACATGTTCGACATCACCTTCGAGGGTCGGGGTGGCCATGCCGCCAAGCCGCATGAAACGGTCGACACGACGGTGATGGCGGCGCAGGCGGTGACCGCGCTTCAGACCATCGCCAGCCGCAATGCCGACCCGGTGGACCGGATCGTGGTGTCGGTCACGTCGTTCGAGACCTCGTCGAAAGCGTTCAACGTGATCCCGCAACGGGTCGAGATCAAGGGCACGGTGCGCACCATGAGCCCGGAGATGCGCGATCTGGCCGAACGCCGAATTTCCGAGATTTGCCAAGGGATTGCGGCCACGTTCGGGGGGCGGGCCGAGATCGATTACATCCGCGGATACCCGGTGATGGAGAACCACCCCGAACAGACCGATTTCGCGATCGAGGTGGCGAACTCCATCTCGGGGGATTGCGACGAGGCGCCCCTGGTGATGGGGGGCGAGGATTTCGCCTTCATGCTGGAGGAACGGCCCGGGGCCTATATCCTGCTGGGCAATGGCGACACGGCGATGGTGCATCACCCGGAATACAATTTCAACGATGAGGCGATCCCGGTGGGATGCTCGTGGTTTGCCGAGCTGGTCGAAAAGCGGATGCCCGCCGCGTAAGGCATTGAAAAGGGCGGGTTTTGGCCCGCCCTGGTCAGCCGCCCGTCCTGGTCAGCCGCCTGTGTGGCTCATGTGGCGGGGCATCTGGCCCGACACGTCCTGACGGGAATAGTCGAAATCATGGCCCTTGGGCTTGCGCGCGATGGCGGCGCGGATCGCGTCTTCGAGCGGGGCGTCGCTGTCGGGATGGGTGCGCAGCGGCACGCGCAGGTCGGCCTGATCCTCCTGACCGAGGCACATGAAAAGCTCGCCCGTGCAGGTGAGGCGGACGCGGTTGCAGCTTTCGCAGAAGTTATGCGTGAGCGGCGTGATGAAGCCTATCTTCTGACCGGTTTCCATGATCTTGACGTAGCGTGCGGGCCCGCCCGAACGCTCGGCCAGGTCGGTGAGCGTGTAGCGTGATTCGAGTTGCGCGCGCAGGTCCTTGAGCGACCAGTATTGATCGAGCCGGTCCTCGTTGCCGATATCGCCCATCGGCATGACCTCGATCCAGGTGAGATCCATGTCGCGCGCCGCCGCCCATTCGGTGAGCTCGAAGAGTTCGACATCGTTGAAGCCCTTGAGGGCGACCGCGTTGATCTTGACCCTGAGCCCGGCCTCTTGCGCCGCGTCGATCCCGCGCAGCACGTTGTCGAGCCGCCCCCAGCGGGTGATCGCGGCGAATTTCTCCGGGTCCAGCGTGTCGAGCGAGATGTTCACCCGGCGCACGCCCGCATCAAACAAGTCCTTGGAAAAGCGGTGCAATTGGCTGCCATTGGTGGTCAGCGTCAATTCCTTGAGCGCACCGGACTCGAGATGGCGGGTCATCGCGCGGAAAAACGTCATGATGTCGCGCCGCACCAGTGGCTCGCCCCCGGTGATGCGCAGTTTCTGAACGCCGAGGCGAATGAAGGTGGAGCACATGCGGTCCAGCTCTTCCAGCGTCAGAAGCTCCTTCTTGGGCAGGAAGGTCATGTTTTCGGACATGCAATAGACGCAGCGGAAATCGCAGCGGTCGGTCACCGAGACGCGCAGGTAGGAGATTGCGCGCTGGAAAGGGTCGATCAAGGGTGCTGTCATGCCTGCGAAGGTAAGCGCGGGCGATGGTGCGCGCAAGGGCGATTTGTGCGATTGATGGCCGGGTGCGGGGCGCATACACTTGGCCCATGAAACAGGCTATCTTGGTTTTGAGCGCGGCGGCTCTGCTTGCAGGCTGTGGGCAGATTTTACCCTTGCAACAAGAGGTTGCGCCAAATCCGGCCGAGGAATCGCAGGTCCGTCCGGTGGCACGGCCGTCCGGTGCGGCACAGCGTCCATCGCCGCGGGCGCGGACGGTTGCGGAGTTCGACACCACCAGCGCCGAGGAAAAGCAGGCGGCCGAGCGCGCCGGGCAGGCGGCGCAGGCCAGCGGGCAGGGGCGCAGCCTTGGGCGCACCATCGCGTCGCTGGGCGATCCGTCGCGACCGGGTCTTTGGATCGAAACGCCGCTGGTGTCCGCCCCGGGGCGGGGGCGCGTGGTTTTTCCCAGCAATGGCAAGGCGGTGGAGCTTGACCTGATCCCCACCGACGGCCCGAAAACCGCCGGAAGCCGCATGTCTCTGGCCGCATTGCGGGTGATCGAGGCGCCGCTGACCGATCTGCCGGAGGTCGAAGTTTACAGCGAGTAAACGCCCCGTTCCGCAAGGTTAACGCGGGTTTCCGGCTGGAATCGAGGGGTGACATCCGGCTGCTGCCCGGCTGTCGGGTGTGCACCGCCGCGTCGCAGCGAAGGGCGGGGCCAAAGTGGTTAATGTTGCGCGCGTTGGGCCCCGGGTCATGCGGTTCTGTCCCCGGCGAAGCGCGCGCAGGATCTTATGGCAGGTATTTTCCCGCCTCCTTTCGGGCAAACGGTTTCATCCGGTCGCCATGGGCGTCGAGGAAGGCCCGGGTGCGGGCGGGGTCGTGTTTCGAAAGATCGCGAAGCCACCAGGCCACGGCTTTCTGGATGAACCATTCCCGATCGTCGACGTAAGAGGCGGCCCATCCCAGCACCCGGTCGCGGATCGCCAGATCCTCCGGGCCGGGGTGGTTCTGCCGGGTCCAGGGCAGGGTAATGACCAGCGCCGCGCGGCGCGTCCACATATGGTCGGACCGGGTCCAGGGTTCGACCGCGTCGAGCCGTGCGGGATCGGCGACGAGACGTTTCTGCCCGGCAATGCAGGCATGATCGGCGATTGCCCAACTGTCAAAGTCGGGCACCCAGCCCCGGATCAGCGCCCAGGCGGCGGCGTCGGGGCGGATGCGGGCCTGGGTCAGCAGCTTGGCGGCGGCGATGCGGGCCTCGAAGATATCGGTCTGCCAGAGCTGATTGGCGAGGGTGACGCGCTCGTCCACGGTGAGCTGTTGGCGCCACGCCTTGGTGAGGTCGTTCAGCGCCGGGTTGGGGATGCCCAGCACCTCGCGGCTTTGCTTGTGATAGGCGCGCTGGCCCTCGGCGCGGCCGGGTTCGATCAGGGCGCGCAACCGGGCCAGCGCATCGTCGAGCGTGATGGTCTGGCTGCGATGCTGCGGAGGCATGCCGACTTATTCCACCGTCACCGATTTGGCGAGATTGCGGGGCTGGTCCACGTCGGTGCCCTTGGCCACCGCGGTGTGATAGGCCAGAAGCTGGGCCGGGAGCGCGTAGAGGATCGGCGTGAGATTGGGCTCGACCTGTGGCATGGTGAGGGTGATCCAGGCGTCGTCCGCGGCCTCGGCGGCGCCGGGCGGATCGGTCACCAGAAGCACACGACCGCTGCGGGCGATCACTTCCTGCATGTTCGAGGTGGTCTTGTCGAAAAGCGCGTCGCGAGGCGCCATCACGACCACGGGGACATGTTTGTCGATCAGCGCGATGGGGCCGTGCTTGAGTTCACCTGACGCATAAGCTTCGGCATGGATATAGCTGATTTCCTTCAGTTTCAGGGCGCCTTCGAGCGCGAGGGGAAACATCAGGCCGCGGCCCAGGAAGAGGATGTCGCGGGCCTCGGCGAGCTTGCGGGCGGCCTCGGCCATGGCGTGCGAGCCTTCGAGCGCGGTGTTGAAGGCCGAGGGCAGCGCGCGCAGGGCGCTGAGGTGATCGGCGAGTTGGTCATCGTTGATCGCCCCGCGATCCTGCGCCGCCTTGAGCGCCAGCATGTAGAGCACCGTGAGCTGGCACGTGAAGGCCTTGGTCGAGGCGACGCCGATTTCGGTGCCTGCAAGGATCGGCAGGGCGAGGTCGGATTCGCGCGCGATCGAGCTTTCGGGGACGTTGACCACCGAGAGGATCGTGGCGGCGCGGCCCTCGCAGAAGCGCAGCGCGGCCAGCGTGTCGGCGGTTTCGCCCGACTGGCTGACGAAAAGGGCGGCGGTGCGGGCCGGGATCGGCGGTTCGCGATAGCGGAATTCGGAGGCGATATCGACATCGCAGGGCAGGCCGGCGATCTGTTCGAACCAGTATTTCGCGGTCAGGCAGGCATAGAAGGCGGTGCCGCAGGCGACCATGGAGAGCCGGTCGATCTGCGTGAAGTCGATCCCCTTGCCGGGCAGGACCACCGATTTGCCGTCATCCGAAAGGTAATGCAGGATCGCCTCGCCGATGACCTTGGGCTGTTCGGCGATTTCCTTGGCCATGAAATGCTTGTGCCCGGCCTTGTCGACTTGCGTGTTCTCGATCGAGACGGTGCGGATCTCGCGGTTGGCGGGACGGTTCTCGCGATCGAGGATTTCAAGGCTATGCCGCGTGATCACGGCGAAATCGCCCTCTTCGAGATAGGTGATGCGGTTGGTCATAGTGGCGAGCGCGATGGCGTCGGAGCCCACGAACATCTCGCCCTCGCCATGGCCGATGGCCAGCGGCGAGCCCTGGCGCGCGGCGATCAGCAGGTCGGTTTCGCCCTCGAAGAGAAAACACAGCGCATAGGCGCCGGTCAGCCGCTTGATGGTTTCCAGCGCAGCCTCGCGCGGGGCAAGGCCCCGATCCATGTGGTCTTGCACCAGCAGGGCCACGGTTTCGGTGTCGGTCTCGGTGGTGAAACGGATGCCCTTCCCGGCCAGTTCCGCGCGGATCTCGCGGAAATTTTCGATGATGCCGTTATGCACCACGGCCACCGGTCCGGCGCGGTGGGGGTGGGCGTTGTCGACGGTGGGCGCGCCATGGGTCGCCCAGCGGGTATGGCCGATCCCGGACTTGCCGGCGAGCGGTTCATGCACCAGAAGATCGGAGAGGTTCACCAGCTTGCCCACCGCGCGCCGGCGGTCGAGCCGACCGTCATTCAGGGTGGCGATCCCGGCGCTGTCATAGCCGCGATATTCGAGCCGTTTCAGCGCCTCGACAAGGATTGGGGCGGCTTCGTGATTGCCCAGCACCCCGACAATTCCGCACATTATCTGCTCTCCCCGTCGCGCTTTGCCTTTTTGGTTTTCAACATTTCGAACATTTTGCGCGCCAGCCCCGGTTTGTTCTGCTGTTCGGCCCGGCCGATCGCCAGCGCCGCGTCGGGCACGTCGCGCGTGACCACGGTGCCGGTGCCGGTCATCGCATCGTTGCCCACGCGCACCGGGGCCACCAGCATGGTGTTCGAGCCGATGAAGGCGCGGGCGCCGATCTCGGTCCGGTGCTTCATCACGCCGTCATAGTTGCAGGTGATCGTGCCTGCGCCAATGTTCGTGCCCGCGCCGATGCTGGCATCCCCGAGATAGCTGAGGTGGTTGGCCTTGGCGCCCTCGGCCAGCGTGGCGTTCTTGACCTCGACGAAATTACCGACATGGACGTTTTCGGAGAGTTCCGCGCCGGGGCGCAGCCTTGCATAGGGGCCGACGATCGCGCCGCGCGACACGTGGCAGCCTTCGAGATGGGAGAAGGCGCGGATTCGGGCACCGGATTCCACGGTCACATCGGGGCCGAAGATCACGTTGGGTTCTATCACCGTGTCGCGCCCGATCACCGTGTCATGGGCGAAGAACACGGTTTCGGGGGCGGTGAGGGTGACGCCGTTCTCCAGTGCCTCGGCGCGGGCGCGGGCCTGGAATGCGGCTTCGGCCCGGGCCAGTTGATCGCGGGAATTGACGCCCAGGGTCTCGGTCTCGTCGCAGGTGACGGCGCTGGCCGAAAGCCCGCGCTTGCGGGCAATGGCGACGATATCGGTGAGGTAGTATTCCCGGCTGGCATTGTCGTTGGTGACGGAGTCGAGCAGGTCGAAAAGCGTGCTGGCGGAGGCGGCGATGACGCCACTGTTGCACAGCGTGATCATGCGTTCCTGATCCGAGGCGTCCTTGTATTCGACAATCCGCTCCAGCATCTCGCCCTGCATCACGAGGCGCCCGTAGCGACCGGGATCGGCGGGCTCAAACCCCAGCACGACGACATCATGGCGCGCCCGGGCCTCGGCCATCCGCGCGAGCGTTTCGGGGCGGATGAAGGGCGTGTCGCCATAGAGCACGATCACGTCACCCGATGCCCCGCGGAGCGCATCCCGGGCGCAGAGCACCGCGTGGCCGGTGCCGCGCTGTTCGGACTGGATCACGACCTGCGCGGAATCGTCGAAGGCTTGCACGGCCGTTGCGACCTCCTCGGCGCCCACACCGGCCACGATGACGGTGCGTTCGGGCGTGAGCGCGGCGCCGGACTTCATCGCATGGATCAACAGCGGCGCCCCGGCCACCGGGTGCAGCACCTTGGGCAGGTCGGAGTTCATGCGCGTGCCTTGTCCGGCGGCGAGGATGATCAGGCTTGTGCTCATAAAGGTTTCTCTTGTCATTGCCGTCGCGCCCGTTTTATCCGGTTGGCACCGCGTGGCAAGGGCGGGCGCGTTCAAGATAGATTGCGGCGTGTGACAGGGGCAGGCGGGTTTTCGCCGGGGCGGGGCAGGCAGATGAAATCGGTGATTTTCGATCTCGACGGGACTTTGGCGGATACGTCGGGCGATCTGATCGCGGCGGCGAATGCCTGTTTCCGGGTGATGGGGGTGGGCGATCTGCTCGATCCGGGGCGTGATGCGGGCACGGCGCTGCGCGGGGGCAAGGCGATGCTGCGACTGGGTTTCACCCGGATGGGGGGGCGTCCCGAGGTGGAGATCGCGGCGTGGTATCCGCGCCTGCTCGAGGAATATGCCGGCGCGATCGACACGCATACGGTGCTTTATCCCGGGGCGATGGCGGCGGTCGAGGCGCTGGCGCGGACGGGCCATGGCGTGGGGATCTGCACCAACAAGCCCGAGGCGCTGGCCGAGCGGCTGATGGTGAGCCTGGGGGCGCGGGCGGCGTTCGGTGCGCTGGTGGGGGCCGATACGCTTCCGGTGCGCAAGCCCGACCCGGAGCCGCTGCGCGAGGCGGCGCGGCGGCTGCGCGGCGATCCGGCGCGCTGTCTGCTCGTAGGTGACAGCGACACCGACCGCATGACCGCGCGGGCGGCGGGGGTGCCGTCGGTGCTGGTGACCTTCGGGCCATCGGGCGCGGATATGGCGGCGCTGGCGCCCGAGGCGCTGATCGACGCTTACGAGGAATTGCCCGGCGTGGTGGAACGATTGTTGCGCTGAGCCGTCGCGGCAGCGTTGACGCGCTGCGCAGGCTGGCGCAGAAATATCCCATGAGCGAGGTTTTCAAGGGCAGCTTCACCCAGCAGGAGCCGATCCCCGATGCCGGGATCGAGGCCGCGATCGCGGTGATGAAAAGCGGGCGGTTGCATCGCTATAACCTGACGGGCGACGATCCGGGCGAAGTGGCGCTTCTGGAACGGGAATTCGCCGAGGCCATGGGCGCGCGATACTGCCTTGCCGTGGCCTCGGGCGGCTATGCGCTGGCCTGTGCGTTGCGCGCCGTGGGGGTGAAGCCGGGCGATCCGGTGCTGACCAATGCCTTCACGCTGGCCCCGGTGCCGGGGGCCATCGCAAGCGTCGGCGCGGTGCCGGTCTTCGTGGGCGTGACCGAGGGGCTGGTGATCGACCTTGATGACCTCGCGGCCAAGGCCGGCGAGGCGCGGGTTCTGATGCTGAGCCACATGCGCGGGCATCTGGCCGACATGGACCGGCTGATGGAGATCTGCCGCGCCCATGGCATCACCGTGATCGAGGATTGCGCGCACACGATGGGCGCGCGCTGGCGCGGGCGGCTGTCGGGCCGGGACGGGGTGATCGGCTGCTATTCGACCCAGACCTACAAGCATCTCAATTCGGGCGAGGGCGGGTTCCTGATCACCGATGACGCGGAGATCGCGGCGCGGGCGGTCGTTCTGTCGGGGTCCTACATGCTCTACGGTCGCCACCTCGCCGCGCCGGGGCCCGAGGTGTTCGAGCAGGTGAAATACGAAACGCCCAACATGTCGGGGCGGATGGACAACCTGCGCGCGGCGATCCTGCGCCCGCAACTGGCCCGGCTCGAGGCGCAATGCGCGGCCTGGACCACGCGCTACCGCGTGGTCGAGGAGGGGCTGCGCGGCACGCCGGGGCTGACCGTGGTCGAGCGGCCAGAAGAAGAGCGTTTCGTCGGTTCCTCGATCCAGTTCCTGCTGCTCGACTGGGCCGAGGACAGGATCAAGGCGGTCCTGCGCCGCTGTGCTGCACGGGGCGTGGAACTCAAATGGTTCGGCGGGGCCGAGCCTGTGGGGTTTACCTCGCGCTATGACAGTTGGCGCTATGCGCCCTCGTCGCCGATGCCGGAAAGCGACCGCATCCTGAGATCCATCCTCGACATGCGCCTGCCCCTGACCTTCAGCCTTGAGGATTGCGCGCTCATCGCGCGGATCATCCGGGCCGAGGTGGGGGCTGTATTCCAGGGGCAATGACGGCGGCCCGTGGGCGGCGCCGACAGGGCGGAGCGGGGGCCAGCCCCCGAGGTGCAAAATCCCTTCAGGATTTTGTCACCCCCCCGGAGTATTTCAGGCAAGATGAAGCCCAAGGCCCAGGTCTTCATCTGACCCGAAATACCTTGGGGGTCTGGGGGTGAAACCCCCAGTCAAGGGGTGCGTGCGGAAAGATGGATCAGGTTGATCCGAATCGGGGGATGGGGTAGGAAATGAACAACTGTTCAATAAACCGGAGGGCGACCGCATGTTCATGGGGTCAATGAATTTCGATCTGGGCGAGGATGTGAACGCGCTGCGCGAGATGGTGCATCGTTTCGCGCAGGAGCGGATCAAGCCGATGGCGGGCGAGATCGACCGCAGCAACGAGTTCCCCAATGCGCTGTGGCGCGAGTTTGGCGAGCTGGGCCTGCTGGGCGTGACCACGCCGGAGGAATATGGCGGGGCCGACATGAGCTATCTCGCCCATGTGGTCGCGGTCGAGGAGATCGCGCGGGCCTCGGCCTCGGTCAGCCTCAGCTACGGCGCGCATTCCAATCTCTGCGTCAACCAGATCCGGCGCAACGCGACGCATGAACAGAAGCAGAAATTCCTGCCCGGGCTGATCTCGGGTGAGCATGTCGGGGCGCTGGCGATGTCCGAACCCTCGGCCGGGTCCGACGTGGTGAGCATGAAGCTGCGCGCCGACAAGAAGAACGATCGCTATGTTCTCAACGGCAACAAATACTGGATCACCAACGGGCCAGATGCGGATGTGCTGGTGGTTTATGCCAAGACCGACATGGAGGCGGGCGCCAAGGGGATCACCGCCTTCATCGTGGAAAAGACCATGAAGGGCTTTTCGACCGGCCCGCATTTCGACAAGCTGGGCATGCGTGGGTCGAACACCGCCGAGCTCATCTTCGATAATGTCGAAGTGCCGTTCGAGAACGTGCTGGGTGAAGAGGGCAAGGGCGTTGCGGTGCTGATGTCGGGGCTCGATTACGAGCGCGTGGTGCTGTCGGGGATCGGCACCGGGATCATGGCGGCCTGCATGGACGAGGTCATGCCCTACATGAAGGAGCGCCACCAGTTCGGCCAGCCGATCGGGAATTTCCAGCTCATGCAGGGCAAGATCGCGGACATGTACACCGCGATGAACTCGGCCCGCGCCTATATCTACGAGGTCGCCAAGGCCTGTGATCGCGGCGAGGTCACGCGCCAGGACGCGGCGGCCTGCGTGCTTTATGCCAGTGAAGAGGCGATGAAGGTCAGCCATCAGGCAGTGCAGGCGTTCGGGGGGGCCGGATACCTGAACGACAACCCGGTGGGCCGCATCTTTCGCGATGCCAAGCTGATGGAGATCGGCGCGGGCACGTCCGAGATCCGCCGGATGCTGGTGGGGCGTGAGTTGATGGGGTTGATGGGGTGAGCGACAGGGAAGAGCAGAAGGCACTTCTGAACAACGAGA